>JAITLI010000031.1 GCA_031277975.1 Azoarcus sp. | reverse complement strand
CGTCGGGGGCATGGGGGCCGATCTTTTTGGCGGTGATTTCGTGAGGGTCCAGGAAATGAACCGCGCGGCCACGCCCCGCCGCCAGGAAAACAGCGGCGCTTCGCGCCGGTTGGAATGCACTGGATTGCCACGGCGCTGCGCGCCTCGCAATGACGAGGGGAAGGCTTTCGCTGACGAGGGGAAGGCTTTCGCTGACGAGGGGGCGGCTTTCGCTTTTGACGCGTTCTCCCAATGTTTTGACGCGTTCTCCCAATGGATTCCCCTCGCCCCCGCAGGGGAGAAAGGGCCAGGCAGAGGGGGGCGACCGAACGGCGCGCGGCGCCGCTGTTTTGAAGGATCGCTCGGCGGGCTATGCATCCGCGTATATGTGGACGATGATATTATTCGTAAGACGCAACAATGGCGATGCATGGAACGCGGATGGATAAAAACCGACATGGATGAAACGCGGCCGGACAGGCAGTCCGCGTCATGGATCGGAATCGTGAAACGGCGCGCCGATGATGGCGGGAGATCGCATGCCCCGGCGCACTGAGGCGGCGGTCGCCGCGTCGGTCGATCTGTTCCGCCACGTCACGGCGGACAAGACCGCGCTTTACCGCGCCATCATGGAGACGTTCGCCGCCGCCAAGCGCCAGTATCGCCTCCAGTTGCGGCCCGATGAAGTGCTGGCCGAGGCGGATTGGGGCGGCGCGCCGCCAGCGCAGGAGGAAATCGCCGCGGCGCTGGCGCAATTGGCCGCTTGGGGCAATCTGGAATCGCAGCCGGACATGGCGCGGGTCTCCACGCTCAGCGATTACTACCGCGCGCGTTTCCTTTACCGGCTTTCGCGCGGTGGCGAGGCGGTCGAGGCGAGCCTGGAAGTGTTCGAGCACAGCTTGCGTCATCGCGCCGAATTGCAGACCGTGGCGCTGGAAGACATCGACAGCCGCTTGCAAGCCTTGCAGCGCCTGCTTGGCGAAGCGGCTTCCAGCGGTCGTCTGGATGCGGCCAAGGCGCACCAGCTCTTGCGCGATCTGGTGCGCGTATTCGAGGACTTGACCGGAAACGCGCAGGCGTTCATGGCCGGCGTGGCGCGCAGCCTGGAATTGCGCCAGGCCGATGCAACTGCGATCGTCGCCTACAAGCATCGGTTGATCGACTATCTGGAGCGTTTCATGGGCGATCTGATCCGCCGCTCCGACGCCATCGCCCGCACGCTGAACGCGCTGTCGCTGTCCATCGACGAGGTTTTGTATCAGGTCGCCGGGCGCGAGGCGCGCGATGCCGCGCCCGGCGACGCCGGCGAGCAGGCGGACGAAACCCTGCGCCGCCAGGATGTCTGGCGCGAGCGCTGGAAGGGTTTGCGCGGCTGGTTCCTGGCGAGCGGCAATGAGCCGCCCCAGGCCGATTTGCTGCGCGCCAGGGCGCGGGCGGCAATCCCCCAGTTGCTGGGCGCCATCGCTACGGTGAACGAGCGGCGCAGCGGCCGCAGCGACCGTTCCGCCGATTTTCGTGTGCTGGCGCAATGGTTCGCGGCCTGCGGCAGCGACGAGGATGCCCACCGCCTTGCGCGCGCGGCGTTCGCCTTGCAACCGGCGCGTCATTTCTCGCTCGGGACGCCGGAGGAGGAAGACGTCCCGGCCAGCGCCTCTTGGCTGGAAGCGCCGCCGCTCGCGATCAACCCGCGCCTGCGCGAATATGGCGAAGCGGCGCCGCGCGGCCGGCTGGCGAACGTGCGCGACCGCAGCCGCGAGCGCGCCGCGATGGCGCAGCAACTGGCCGAGGAATCGCGCCAGGTCGAGGCCGCGCGCCGCCGCCTGGCGACTGGCCGTCCAACCCGGCTCTCGGAGCTGGGCGAACTCGACCAGCATGCGTTCGGCCTGTTCCTGGGCCTGCTGGGCGAAGCCCTGGCCGAGCAGTCCAGCCCCGAACAGGCGGTCGAGCGCCAGACCGGCGACGGTCTGCTGTACCTGCGGCTGGAACCGCTGGCCGCGGACAGCCGCGCCGAGATTCGCACGCCGTCCGGCGTGTTTTCCGGACGCGACCACTTGCTGACCATCCGCCCGGCGCAGGTCTGGTCATGAATGCGCGCGCGTCCCGCCGCCCCGCCCGGCACGTCGGCGAACTGCAAAAGGCGCAACAGCAGGACGAGTTCCGCCGCGCTTTGCGCGGCTTGCTGATGCGCCCGCTGATGGCGTCGAACCACGCCGACTTTCCCGCCGTGCACCGCCAGGCCGAACGCCTGCGCGAATGGTTCGCGCGCGAGACCGGCTGGCCGCTGCATGTGGATCGTGAAAGCGCGCGCCTGTTCAAACGTCCGGCCAACCTGTCCGACCCGACCCGCGGCGTGCCGGGCTACGACCGCCGCCGTTATGTGCTGCTGTGCCTGGCGTGCGCGGTGCTGGAGCGGGCCGATCCGCAGATCACCTTGCGGTCGATCGGGGAGCGGATCGTGCGGCAGGCCGCCGACCCGGCGCTGGAGGCGCTGGGTTTCACTTTCGTCCTGCGCACCGCGGCCGAGCGGCGCGAACTGGTCGCGGTCTGCCGAACCTTGCTGGAGCAAGGCGTACTCGGGCGCGTGGCGGGCGAAGAAGAAAACTTCATCCACGACAGCGGCTGGCAACGATCCGATGCCCTGTACGACGTGCATCGGCGCTTGCTGGCCGGATTACTGGCGGCGGTGCGCGGGCCTTCGACCTGGCGCGCCGAAGAAGCGCCCGCGGATACCGGGGCGCGCCTGCGCGCGCTGGTGGCCGAATTCGCGGTGGATAGCGAACAGGGCCGCCGCGATGCCATGCGCCATCATCTGGCGCGGCGGCTGCTCGATGATCCCGTGCTCTATGCCGATACCCTGGACGACGAAGCGCGCGCCTATTTCATCAACCAGCGCGGCGCGCTCGCCAACCGCCTGTGCGAAGCCGCCGGACTGACCGCCGAGCAGCGCGCGGAAGGACTCGCCCTGGTCGACGAGAACGGTCAACTGACCGACGTGGCGATGCCCGCCGAAGGCACCGAGGCTCATGCCACTTTGCTGGTGGCGGAGCATCTGGCCCGGCGCTTGCGCCAGGCGCAAGCGCCCGTGCGTGTGGACGAGGACGAAATCGCCTTGTTCTTGCGCGAGGCCGCGGGCCGCTATGGCCGCTACTGGCGCAAATCGGCGCGCGCGCCCGGCGCCGAACGCGAACTGGCCGGCATTGCCGTGGAGCGCCTCTGCCATCTGGGGCTGCTCGCGCGCAAGGGCGGCGGCATCTACCCCTTGCCCGCCATCGCCCGTTTTTCGCTGGGCCAAGCCGAAGTGCGCGGCGCGGCGCAGATCGAACCCTTGTTCCCGCCCGATAGCGCCGCGTGAGCGAAGACCTGTTTCCCGCCGCTTCGACCCGCCCGGCGCTGCCCGAACCGCGGCGCGAACGCTGGCAGCCCTTGCGCCTGGGGCTGGTCGAACTGTTCCACTACGACAGCGAGGAATTCTGGTTCCACGACGGCCACTTGCTGCTGCGCGGCAACAACGGCACCGGCAAGTCCAAGGTGCTGTCGCTGACCCTGCCCTTGCTGTTCGATGCGCAATTGCGCCCGTCGCGCATCGAACCCGATGGCGACGCCAGCAAGAAAATGGCCTGGAACCTGCTGATGGGCAACTACCCGCGCCGCATCGGTTATAGCTGGATCGAATTTGGCCGGCGCGAAGACAATGGCCGCGCGCGTTACCTGACGTTGGGCGTGGGCTTGTCGGCGGTGGCGGGGCGGGCGCAGGTGGAGAGCTGGTTTTTCCTGCTCGAAGGCGATGGCGATGGCGCCGACCCGCGTCTTGGCCAGGATCTGTGGCTGACCACGGCCCAGCATCAGGTCCTCACCCGCGAACGCCTGCGCGAAGCGCTCGCGGGGCGCGGCCAGTGGTTCGAAAGCGCGCAGAGTTACCGCCGCGCGGTGGACGAACGCCTGTTCCGCCTGGGGACGCATCGTTATGGCGCGCTGGTGGATACCCTGATCCAGCTGCGCCAGCCGCAATTATCGAAAAAGCCCGACGAAACCGGCCTCTCCAATGCCTTGAGCGAATCATTGCCGCCCTTGCCCATCGAACTGCTGGGCGACGTGGCCGAGGCGCTCAACCAGTTGGAGGAAGACCGCGGGCAACTGGAAGAAACCCGCCGCCTGGAACGCGCCGTCGTCCAGTTCGAGCACGGCTACCGCACCTACACCGGCATGCTGGCGCGCCGCCAGGCGCGCGAATTGCGCCAGGCGCAGACCGGCTTCGACAAGGCCAGCGAAGCCCACAACGCGGCGCAGGCCGGGCTGGAGCAGACGCGCGCGCGGGAAGCGCGCGCCGCCGAAGCGTTCGAGACGGCGAAACGCGCCTCGTCCGCGGCGCGCGAACGGATGGATACGCTGCAAAGCGATCCCGCCAACCAGGACGCCAACCGCCTGAGCCAGGCGGAAACCGACGCGGATCGATGCCGCAGGGCGGCGGAGACCGCAGGCGGCCAGCGCAATGCCGCCCGGGAGACGCTGCAACGCGAAGCCCGGCGTGGCCAGCAACGTTCCGAACAAATGGAACAGGCGCGCGCGGAACTGGAAGCCGCGCGGCATCGCACCGTGGAAGCGGCGGGGAACATCGGCCTCGACGCGGACGCCATCGCCAATCCGCTGCTTGCCTTGGCGGCGGAAACGCTGGCGGAAAACCCGCCCGGGCTGCGCGAGGCGGGCGAAGCCCTGCGCGGCCTGGTGTCGCGGCGGCGGCAGGACATCGCCCATCTGCGCCAGCGCCATGCCGAAGTCGACCGGCGGCAAACAGAATTGAACGGCGCGCGGGACAACGCCCAGACATTCCGGGACGAACTGGACGACGCGCTGATGCGGCGCGAAGAAGCCGACCGGCAGGCCGAAGCGGCGGGCGAGGCGCTGCTCGACGCCTGGTGCGAGTATTGCGCCGGACTGGCGCAATTGCGCTTCGACGCCGGCGAACCCTTGCGCCTGCTGGCCGATTGGACGCCGCGCCCAGAGGGCGACAATCCCGCGCAGCGTGCCTTGTCCGCCGCCTGGCAGAGCGCCTTGCAGCGATATGCCGCGCGGCAGGCGGAACTCGACGCCCGGCGCGAAACGCTGCGGCGGCAGCGCGCCGAACTGGAAGACGAACGCGCGCGCCTGGCCGCGGGTGAAGACGCCGCGCCAGCCGAACCGGCCACCCGCGCCGCGGGCGTGCGCGCGCAGCGGCCCGGCGCGCCGCTCTGGAAACTGGTGGACTTCCACCCACGGCTGGACGCGGCGGAGCGCGCCGGACTGGAAGCCGCGCTGGAAGCCAGCGGCCTGCTCGACGCTTGGCTCTCCCCCGACGGCGCGCTGACCGACAGCGAAGGCCGCCCGCTGCTGGACGCCAGTTGGCGGCAGCGTCAGGCCGTACCCGGCGCCAGCCTGGCGCGCGCCCTGATCCCGGCGCCACCGGACGCCTGCCCGGTCGCGGCGGCCACCGTAGCCGCGCTGCTGGCTGGCGTGGCCTATGGCCCCCAGGAGCCGGACGACGCCGAAACCTGGCTCTCGCCCGATGGCCGCTACCGCTTGGGCGTCCTGGCCGGCGCCTGGCAAAAAGCCGAGGCGCGCTACATCGGCCATGGCGCGCGCGAGCGCGCCCGCCAGCGGCGGCTGGCGGAAATCGCCCTCGCCTTGGCCGGACTCGACACGGAAAGCGCCCAACTCGACCGGGATACCGAAACCTTGGAAGCCGACCGCCGCCAAGCCGAGCGCGAATGGCGCGGCGCGCCGTCCGAGCGCCCGCTACGCGACGCCATCGCGGCGGCGACCCGGGCCGGGCAGGAAGCAGGCCGCGCCCGGCAACGGCTGGATCAGGCCGAAGAGCGCCGCCGCCAGGCCGAAACGGCCCTGCACGCGGCGCGCGAGCAACTGCGCCATGACGCCGCCGACCTGCGCCTGCCGCCCGAGGCCGAACGCCTGCCCGCCGCCGAGCAGGCACTCGCCCGCTTCGACGACGCCCAGGCGGTGCTGACACAAGCGGCGCGCGAATGGCAACGCGCCTGGCCGGAACACCTCGAACAGCGTCAGCGCGAAGACGAAGCGCGGAAAACGCTGGAGCAGGCGGAAGAAAACCTGGCCCTGGCACAAGAACAGGCCGGACAAGCCCAGGCGCGCTTCGAGACCTTGCGGCAATCCATCGGCCAGCAAGTCGACGAATTGCGACGCAGGCTGGCCGAGGCGCGCGCCGCGCGCGACCGCGCCGAACAAGAAACCGGGGCGTGCAACAACGCACTGAACGAGGCGGGGAAAGCGCATGCCGTCGCCGCCTCCCACGCGAAACAAACCGAACAAAACCTGGCCGAGCGCATCGGCGAGCGCCAGACCGCCGCCGAGCGCCTGCGCCAATTCGCCGCCAGCGGCCTGCTGGCCTCGGCGCTGCCCGAACTCGAACCGCCCGGGCACTGGAGCATCGACCCGGCGCTGAACCTGGCCCGCCGCATCGAACAGGCGCTGGCCCGGCTCGCCGACGACGAAACCACTTGGACGCGCGTGCAGAAACAAATCGCGGAAGACCTGGGCGAACTGCAACGCGGCCTGGGCGCGCTGGATCACCATGCCGTCTCCGAACCCAACGACTGGGGCATCACCGTCACCATCCAATACCAGAACCGCGCCGAACGCCCCGACACCCTGGCGCGGCGGCTGGCCGACGACATCGCCCAGCGCGGCGAACTCCTGTCGGCGCGCGAGCGCGAAGTGCTGGAAAACCACCTGCAAGCCGAAATCGCCGCCGAAATCCAGCGCCTGATGCGCGCCGCCGACGAACGCGTCAACGCGATCAACGCCGAACTCTACAAACGCCCGACCACCACCGGCATGCGCTACCGCCTGCAATGGGAAGCCCTGACAGTCGAAGACGGCGCGCCAGCCGGTCTGGAAGCCGCGCGCAAAAACCTGCTCGGCGCCAGCGCCGACCTCTGGTCGGCCCAGGATCGGCGCGCGATCGGCCTCATGCTGCAACAACAGATCGCCGCCGAGCGCGCCCGCGCCGACGCCGACGCCACCGGCATCAGCCTGACCGAGCAGCTCGTGCGCGCGCTGGACTACCGGCACTGGCACCGCTTCCGCATCCAGCGCCAGCAAGACGGCCAATGGCGCAAACTCTCCGGCCCCGCCTCCAGCGGCGAACGCGCGCTGGGCCTGACCGTACCACTGTTTGCCGCCATCGCCAGCTTCTACGGCCACGGCGGCAGTCCGCTCGCGCCGCGCCTGATGCTGCTCGACGAAGCCTTCGCCGGCATCGACGACACCGCCCGCGCCCACTGCATGGGGCTGGTGCGCGAATTCGACCTGGACTTCGTCATCACCAGCGAGCGCGAATGGGCCTGCTACGCGGAACTGCCCGGCGTGGCGATCTGCCAGTTGCAACGCCGCGAGGGCATCGACGCGGTATTCGTCTCGCGCTGGGTCTGGGACGGCCGCGCCAAGCGCGAAGAGCGCGACCCCGAACGCAGATTCCCGCCAGCATGACGGACATCCCCGACCCTCGCCTGCGGCGCTTGCTCGGCGGCCCCGAACTCGCATCGGTGCGGCGACGGCTGCGCCGTCATTTCGAGCGCGCCGACGCGGGCGTGAGCGCTGCGCGCGTGCGCCTGGACGGACTCGGCACGGAAGCGTATCGCGCCCTGTGCCAATTGACCGGGCGGCCATCGCGCCAGGCGCGTTCGATGACCTTGACCCGCGCGGATTTCGCCGCGCTCGACGCCAGACTGCGCGAAGCGGGTCTGGCCGCGTCCCTGCGCGACGCCCTGGAGCAACTGGAAGGCCCCATCGTCAACCAAGCCGGGCTGCGCGCGGAATGCCAGGCCAGCTGGGCGGCGCTGGCCGCCGACGCCGGACTCGATCCCCTGTTGCGGGCCTGGCTGGAAGACTCGCCCGCCGCCATGACGCTGCTCAAACGGCTGGGGCGCACCCCCGAGCGCGCGCGCTCCCTGCTGGCCGCCACCGATACCGTCCTCCGCCGCCTTCCGGCCAAAGGACTGCCCCGCTCGCAACTGGCCGCCGAAACATTGGGCGACGCTCACGCCCTCGATGCCGGGCAAGCCGCCGCGACGCTGGTATTGGCATCGTGGCGCTGGCGCGGCCACGCCAGCGAAGAGGCCGCGAGCAAAGAAGACGAAAACCGGAACGCGACCGGCGAGCGCCCGCGCGCCCGCGACATCTGGGCGCGGGCCGGTATCCTGGTCAGCGAATTGGCGCGTCCGGCGCTGTTCCTGAACCTGCCGATGCCCGCTGGCGGCCAATACCCCTGGATTCCCGGCGAACCCGCCTACCTGTCGCTGCGGCAATTACTGCGCAGGCCGCCGGCATGGCCCGTCGCCGGACGCCGCATCCATGTCTGCGAGAACCCGGACATCATCGCCATCGCCGCCGACTGCCTGGGCGAAACCTGCGCCCCCCTGGTCTGCACCGACGGCATGCCCGCCGCCGCGCAGCGCATCCTGCTGGATCAATTGACCGCCGCCGGCGCGCGCCTGCGCTACCACGGCGACTACGACTGGCCGGGCATCGGCATCGGCAATTTCGTCATGCGCACCTGGCAAGCATCGCCCTGGCGCTTCGGCGCGGCCGAATACCGCACAGCCGTCGCACAAACGCCGCCGCGCCCCCGCGACCTGGATGCCGCCAGAGTCGAAGCCGACTGGGATGCCGGACTGGGCGCGGCGATGGACGAACGTGGCCTGTCCATCGCCGAAGAAGCCATCGCCGCCTGTTTGCTCGACGATCTGCGCCAGGCAGGCGAAGCATAAGCGCCGCAGTGGGTCTCGATCCGGGAAGGCGGGAAACGCGCGCGGACTTTCGCCTTCGCGGAAAATCCCTTCGGCCAAAGAATTCCCCTCGCTCCCCGCAGGGGGACATAGGTATCTACACGTAGATACCTATGGCAAGCGGGGGAGCAAATGGCTGCCAGCGCCGCCATGTAGAGGCCCCGGCGGACCTGTGCGCGTCCGCCGAAGATGGCGCGCTTGCCGCGCATACGACCGGAATCGCGATTGAGCGGGGCTACACCGATCAGGGCGGAGATTTCCCGGCGCGACAGACGCCCCAGTTCGGGCACTTCCGCGATCAGGCTGGCGGTGGTGGCCGGGCCGATGCCGCGCACGCTGCCGAGCAACTGGGCAAGATCGGCGTGGTGGGTGTCGATGTGCCGGGTCAATTTCGCCTCGACTTCATCGAGTTGGGCGCGGAGGGCGACGATCATGGCCTCGATGCTCTTGCGTGCGGCGGCGTGACTGATCGACAGGCGGTGCTGCTCGGCAACGCGTATGGCGACGAGTTGCCGGCGGCGGGCCACCAGCGCTTGCAATTCCTGCTGCTCCGCCGTGGGCAAGGCACTGATGAAACGCGCCCGCTCGGGATGACGGGAGAGCACTTGGGCGAGTTCAGCCAGGGCCAGGGCTTCGATGCGGTCGGTCTTGGCCAGATGGCCCATGGCCTTGGCGAAATCGC
Organism: Azoarcus sp.; assembly: GCA_031277975.1. Lineage (GTDB taxonomy): Bacteria > Pseudomonadota > Gammaproteobacteria > Burkholderiales > Rhodocyclaceae > WRNU01. Next base: position 12,696 of record JAITLI010000031.1, on the reverse strand, counting down.
GTGCCTGGCGTGGATTGACGATGGCCACGGCAAGGCCGGCGGCCTGGCAGGCACAAGCCAAGTCACGTTCGAGACCGCCGGTCGCCTCCATGACGATCAGGTCGACGGCCTTTCCCGCCAATTGGGCGAGCAAGGCTTGCTGGCCGCTGTCGTCGTTGGTGAAAGTCTCGACACGCCCGCCCACGCCTAGCGCAGCCTCGAAGCTGTGTTTGGCAATGTCGATGCCGACAGCGATGGATTCAGGCATGTTCCTCTTGTCCCTTCCTTGCCAATGCGATTTGGGTTCCAGCAACTGTTCGGGCTCCCAAGGAACGGTCACGACGGCGCGCCATCCGCTCTCCCGCGGGCTGATTGGCTCAGAGGGGAAACAGGCTGCGCCGCCGCGCCCGAAACACGGCAATCCTGTGGATGGCCTGTGGAAAACGCTGCGCGTTTCCCACCGCCCACCCACAGGCCGGCGGTTGCCCACAAGCTCCGCAGCCTGTCATCATTATTTATGTTCATGGGGGGAAGATACAAGGGGAATTCATCGGAAGACCTCGTCATTGTGGGGCGGGGGAGGGCTTTCGCAATGGCGTGGCAAATTTGAGAGAATCGGAGGTCTTTTGAACTTGGAACCACCCTGTTACCTATGTCTTGGCACGCTTGTTACCTATGTTTCCGGTCTGTAGAGTCGCGCCGGGAGTTTTGCCGCGCATGAATGATCTCTCTTCAGTGACCGCGTTCGGCCAAGTGTTTACCCCCGGCGCCATCGTGCGGACCATGCTGGCGCTGCGCGCGAACCGGGGACGGGTGTTGGAGCCAGCGGCGGGGGAGGGCGCTTTTTCGCGCCATTTGCCGGGATGCGTGGCGATCGAACTGGACGCCCGCGTCGCGCCGCCGGGCGCGCGTGTCATGGATTTCTTCGATTTCCCGCTGCATGAGCGTTTCGAGACCATCATTGGCAATCCGCCTTACGTACGTTATCGGGACATCATTCCGCGGACCCGGGCGCGTCTTGATACGCGGCTGTTCGACTTCCGTTCCAACCTGTTCCTGTTCTTCATCGAAAAATGCGTGCGACATCTCGGCGACGGCGGCGAATTGATTTTCATCGTTCCGCGCGAATTCATCAAATTGACCGCCGCTGTGCGGCTGAATCACTGGCTTTACGAGCAGGGCACGATCACGCACTGGATAGAGACGGGCGATGCGAGAATCTTTACCGGCGCGACGCCCAATTGCGCGATTTTCCGTTTCGTGCGCGGCGATTTTTCCCGGTGCACTTCATACCGGCGGCTCGGCGACGCGCAATGGGATGAACGCGGGATGGCGCATATCCATGGGCAACTCGCCTTCGTTCATGCGCATTTGTGCGTGCCCATGGGGGATTTGTTCGATGTCCGGGTCGGGGCGGTCTCCGGCGCCGATGACATATTCACTCATCCGGAAGGCAACCTCGAATTCGTTTGTTCGCAAACCGCCGCGACCGGCGCGACCCGGCGCATGATCCACGGCGCCCATCATCCTCATCTCGACCGCCACAAGGAGCGCCTGCTCGCCCGCCGGGTGCGTTCATTCGATGAAAGCAATTGGTGGAAATGGGGGCGGGATCATTGCAAAGCGCCCGGGCCGCGCATCTATGTGAATGGCAAGACCCGCCGCGCGCGTCCTTTTTTCATCCACCCTTGCACCGCTTACGATGGTTCCATCCTGGCGCTGTTTCCGAAAAACCGGGAGATGAACATCGACCGCGCGCTGGCGCTGTTCAACGATGCGGTGCCATGGGAAGAATTGGGTTTTTTTGTCGATGGACGCTACCTGTTTACCCAGCGCAGCCTGGCGACGCTGATGCTGCCCGAGGCGTTCGCCGAATTGTCGCCGGCGGGGAGGGCGGGAAAATGATGTTTTCGCAAGGCGAGGCATTCTTGCGCGCGCTGTTTGTTCTCGGCGCGCTCTCCTTGATGGGCGGCTGCGGCGGCGATGGCCCGCGTTTCCACAACACCGACATCAGCGGCGCGGGCTATGGCGGCGATTTCGCCCTGCTCGATCCGGACGGTAAAACCCGCCGCCTCGCGGATTTTCGCGGTAAGGCGGTGATGATATTCTTTGGCTTCATCCAGTGCCCGGACGTATGCCCGAGCACGCTCGTGCGTGCCAGCGAAGTGCGCCGCCTGCTCGGGGCCGACGGCGAGCGCCTGCAAATCCTCTTCGTCACGCTCGACCCCGAACGCGACGCGCCGGAAATCCTGCGCGAATACGCCGCCGCTTTCGGCGCGGATGTCCTCGGGCTTTACGCCACGCCGGAAAAGACTCGCGAGACGGCCAGCGACTTTCGCATCTACTATCGCAAGACGCCGACGGGCAGCGGTTATACGATCGACCACTCCGCGATCAGCTATCTTTACGATCCCACGGGACGCCTGCGCCTCGCGGTCAGCCACCAAAGCCCCGCCGCGACGATTGCCGCGGACGTGGCCTTGCTTCTCCAATCGACCAAGGAACCCGAATGACAAACTTTCGCCTGCCCGCCATTTTTACCGTGCTGCTCCTCGCCTTGCCCGCCGCCCATGCCGAAACCAGTATCGCCGATCCCTGGGTGCGTGCCACCGTCCCGCAACAGAAAGCCACCGGCGCGTTCATGAAGATCACCTCGCCGGTCGACGCCCGCCTGGTCGGCGTCCGCTCGCCGCTTGCCGGAACGGCCGAAATCCACGAGATGCGCATGGAAGGCGACAAGATGAAAATGCGCGCCGCCGCCGCGCTGGCGCTGCCCGCGGGAACGCCCGTCGAACTCAAACCGGGCGGTTGGCATATCATGCTGCTCGATCTCGCGGCGCAAGTGAAGGAAGGCGATACCGTACCCATCGCGCTCACCATCGAAACCGCGGACGGCAAACGCGAAACCGTCAACATCGCCGCGCCCGCGCGCCCGCTGCACGGGGCAAGCACGCAGCGCCATTGACGGAAAGCGCTGTCCGGCATTGGACTGGAACTGGAACAGATTGGGGGAACGATATGGCTGCCGCAAACTTCAAGACCGAAAACAATACGTTCCGGAAGCTGATCGGCAACGGTTTGATTTACCGTATTCCCCGATTCCAGCGCGACTATAGCTGGGACAACGAGGAATGGGAGGACTTGTGGCAGGATTTGCTTGCCACCTTGGAGACTGGCGGTGAAACGGCGCACTACATGGGGTATCTGGTACTGCAATCATCCGATGACAAAACTTTCGATGTCATCGACGGCCAGCAGCGTTTGACGACGATCAGCCTGATCGTATTGGCGGTTCTCAAGAATATCCAACGGCTCGTCGAAGCAGAAAATGACGCGCAAGCCAATAAGCTCCGCAAGGATCGGATCCAACAGACCTATATCGGCTATCTCGATCCCGTAACCCTTGTCGCGCGTCCGAAACTTACGCTCAATCGCAATAACAACCGCTATTTCCAAGACTATCTGGTGCCATTGGGACATTTGCCGCAGCGTGGATTTCGAGCTTCCGAACACCTGCTGCGAAAGGCATTTGAATGGTTCGACAAAAATGTTTCGGATTACCTGAAAAAAGAAAGCGGTGACGCAGGCAAGCGGTTGGCACAGTTGGTCGAAGACATAAGTGATCGCCTGTTTTTCACGGTCATCACCGTCACTGATGAACTCAATGCCTACAAGGTTTTCGAAACATTGAACGCGCGCGGCGTGCGCCTTTCCGCCACCGATCTCTTGAAAAACTACCTTTTTTCCGTACTGGACCGCGACGGCGAAGCGAATTACGACTTGCGCAGTCTGGAGGAGCGCTGGGAAGCGATCGTTGGACGCCTGCAAGCCGAGAAATTCACGGATTTCCTGCGTGTACACTGGAACAGCCGCTGGAAGTTCGCCCGGCAGGCCGATTTATTCAAGACAATTCGCGCGCATATAAACAGGCGCGAAACGGTTTTCCAATTTCTGCGAGAGATGGAGGAAGACCTCGATACCTATCTGGCCTTATCTTCGCCCGAAGCCTCGAACTGGTCGCGGGATGACCAACAACTGGCAAGTATTCTCAAGACTTTCCGGGTACGGCAGCCTTTTCCGCTGCTTCTGGCCGCCAGGCGCATGTTCCACGATGCAGGAGATTTCACTGGATTGCTGCGGGCCACGATGGTCATTTCGATGCGATTCAATGTCATCGGAGCTTACAGCACGGGAGAACAGGAACGAACCTACAACGCGGTGGCGGAGCGGATTGCGAAAAAGAAATTGGCAGGCCTCGCCCCTGTGTTGCAGGCCATGCGCAACATTTATCCGGACGACAAGGCATTCCATGCGGCTTTTTCCGACAAGGTCATCCGCACGGTGGACTCTCGCAACAATCGTGTCGTGCGTTTCATTCTGTGCGCACTGGAGAAGCATTTGTCCAGCCAGGATTTCAGTTTCACCAGTGATGCTTTCAGCGTGGAGCATGTGTTGCCGCAGAACGTGCCGGATGGCTGGGGCGGATTCGGCAACGACGAAACCGAAGCATTGACGTACCGGCTGGGCAACATGACTTTGCTGGAAAGCGCCGCCAACCGCGATCTCGGCGTAAAAAACTATGTGGATAAACATGAAGTCTATCTGCAAAGCGTTTTCGGCATTACCCGCAAGCTGGCGGAAGAAAACAAGGAATGGAGACCTGAACGGATTGCCGATCGCCAGGCATGGATGGCAAAGCAGGCCACGGCAATTTGGCGCATTGCGCAACTGAGCGGATGACGAGATGAATTTCGCCCGGAATAAACGGCCTCTCATGCGGCTTCCAATCAAAACGGCAACCGCGTCGCCCGGCCTTGCCGTACCATTCGTGGCCTTGCGCCTTGTCTCCGGTCTGTACACCCCGATCCCTGACTCCTGATCCCCGCCCCCCAGTCGCCAGATTCGCCAGTAGCCGTTACCATGGCAAGCCTTGTTTTTGGCCCGGTTTCCTTGACCGGGCACGATCATTCGATGAAGGAAATCCCTTGAGCGCCAGAGCACTTTTCACCCCTCCCCCTTCCGCTTCCCGCCTCCTGATGTCCGGCAATGAAGCCATCGCCCGCGCCGTGTGGGACGCGGACGCGCGCGTGGCCGCCGCGTATCCGGGCACGCCAGCCACGGAGATCCTGGAAAACGTCGCCCGTTATCCCGATCTCTACGCCGAATGGTCGGTGAATGAAAAAGTCTCGCTCGAAGTCGCCATCGGCGCCTCCATTGCCGGAGGACGCGCTTTTTGCGCGATGAAGCATGTCGGCCTGAACGTCGCCGCCGACGCGCTGATGACGCTGACGCTCACCGGCGTGGTTGGCGGACTCGTGATCGCGGTGGCCGACGACGTGGGCTTTTCTTCCTCGCAAAACGAGCAGGATTCGCGCTTCTGGGGGCGGTTCGCGCACTTGCCCATCCTGGAACCCGCCGATTCGCAGGAAGCCTACGCCATGACGCGGCAAGCCTTCGCGCTCTCGGAAAAATTCGAGACGCCCGTCATCCTGCGGCTCACCACCCGCGTCTGCCACGTCAAGTGCCTGGTGACGGTTGGCGAACGCGAGCGCGCGCGCGCCGCCGAAGGCTTCGTCAAGAACCCGGCGCGCTGGGTGATGGTGCCCGCCCACGCGCAACGGCGCGTGCCCGAAGTTTTTGCACGCGAACGCCTGTTGCGCGAAGAATCGGAAAACACGCCGCTCAACCGCCTGGAACCCGGCGCGGACAGGCGCGCCGGATTCGTCACTTCCGGCCCCGCCTACATGCACGTGCGCGAAACCTTTCCCGACGCGCCGATCCTGAAGCTCGGCCTTTCCCACCCCGCGCCGCTGGACAAGGTGCGCGCTCTCGCCGCGCAGGTCGACACCCTCATCGTCGTCGAGGAAACCGAGCAATTGCTGGAAACCGAAATCCGCGCCGCCGGGATCGCCACGCGCGGCAAGGACATCCTCCCCGCCGCAGGCGAACTGCCGCCGCATGTCCTGAAAAAACACCTCGCCGCCCTTTTCCCGGAACTGGACGCCGCGCGCGAAAAACCGCGCTTCGCCATCCTGCCGGTCTTCCCGCGCCCGCCCACGATGTGCGTTGCCTGTCCGCACCTGGGCGTCTACTACACGCTGTCGCAATTGAAGAACGTCATCATCGCGGGCGACATCGGCTGTTACACCCTGGGCGCAGGGCATCCCTGGAACGCGCTCGACACCACCATCTGCATGGGCGCCTCGATGGGCATGGCGCTCGGACTGGACAAGGGGCGCGGCCCGGCGGACGAAAAGAAAAAGATCATCGCCGTGATCGGCGACTCCACCTTCATGCACATGGGCATGCAGGGCCTGCTCGATATCGCCTACAACCGCGGCAACGTCACCGTCCTTTTGCTCGACAACCGCACCGTCGGCATGACCGGTGGGCAGGACAACCCGGCCAGCGGGCGCGACATCCACGGCGAGGAAGCGCCGCGCGTCGACTTCGCCCGCCTCGCGGAAGCACTGGGCATCGCCCGCGAGCATATCCGCGTGGTCGATCCCTACGTGTTGCCGACGCTTTTCAAGGCGGTGCGCGAAGAGACAAAATACGATGGTCCTTCCGTCATCATCACCAATCGCCCCTGCGTGCTGATCGACGAATACGAAAAGCAGCCGTCCTACGAAGTCGATGAAGCCGCCTGTACCGGCTGTGGCAACTGCGTCGAAATCGGCTGTCCGGCCATCCACGTCACCCGGCGCGAAAAAGCGCTCAAACCCTCCGGCAAAGAGGTGGAGCTCGCCTTCACCCGCATCGAAACCGCCGCCTGCACGGGATGCGGACTGTGCTTGCAGCCCTGTGCGCCCAATGCCATCCGGGCAGCGGCAGTATGAAACACATGAACGATGCCCGGCGGCGCGATCCGCGCGGATTCCCGGACTGACGCGGCCAGTGAGCGCCGCGCAGGAGAAAACATGAAAAAGCGGATGCCCATCCTTTACGCATGCACTATTCTCGTCCTGTTTACGCTTTACGGCGTGCAACCGATCCAGCCGCTGTTCAAGGAGCAATTCGCCCTTGGCGACCTCCAGGCCGTGATCTTCACCACCGTGACCATGCTTCCTCTCGGCGTGGCGCCGATTCTCTACGGCTACATCCTGGAGAATTTCCCGTTGAAGCACATGCTGAGAACGTCTCTCTTCCTCCTCGGCATCTTGGAAACCGGCTTCGCGCTCAGCGACTCATACGCCGTACTGATCGGAATCCGGGCCGCGCAGGGCCTGTTGATTCCCGCCGCCCTGACCGCCTTGGTCAGCTATGTTTCCATTTCCTCGTCCGCCGGAAACATGCAGAAGGCCCTTGGCAATTATGTCGGGATAACGATACTGGGCGGCTTCCTGGGACGCCTCCTGTCGGGAATTTCGGCGGAGCTTTTCGGCTGGCGGCCATTTTTCATGTTGACCGGCGCCGGGCTTGTCGTCCTGGCCTTTTTCCTTGCCAGAATCGGCGATGGCGCCAAATCCGCTTTCGGCAAACCGGCGGCGAGCGAAATCGCCGCCATTCTCGGCGTCCGGCACAATGCGCTGATTTGCGCCGCCATTCTGTGCGTGTTTTTCGTCTTCCAGGGCCTGCTCAATTTCCTGCCGTTCGAGCTGAAGAACATCGACAGGAACATCGGCGGAGGCAAAACGGGCCTCATGTACGCGGGCTACGTCATCGGAATCATCGCGGCGCTCAACGCCACGAGGGTCATTCGCTTCTTTGGGAGCGCGCCGCGGGCGATGACGGTCGGCATGCTGATCTACATCGCGGGCCTGCAAATATTCCATGTCAGGTCGTTCGTCATCATGTTCCTGTCCATGTCCGTTTTTTGCCTCGGCATGTTCATGGTTCACTCGCTGGCGGCGGGCTACATCAACAAACTGGCGGGCGAACGCAAAAGCATCACGAACGGGCTATACCTCTCGTTCTATTACATGGGCGGGACGCTCGGCACCTTCCTGCCCGGTATTTTCCATCACCGTTGGGGGTGGCATGTATTCGTGGCCGTCCTGACGTTCGTCCTGCTGCTGGCGCTCGCGTTCATCGCGCTACTGGCGCGGCGTCCGCCGCCGCCGATCGCGCCGCGATGATCTTTCCTGTCAGCGCCGCTGTCCGGCTCTGGTTTGCTGGCCGTGGCGGACCTCCGGCCTTCAACGCACGATCACGATGTCCCGGCGGATGGCGCGCGGGATGGCGCCCGCTTGCCCGGGCAACGCGACGGTCTGGGGCGAAAGCGCGTTCTCTTGCTGGGCAATGGCTTGCGAGACCGCGACCGCCAACTGGACGGTGAGTTGTGGCGGTATGGCTTCCTTGCGGATGGTGGCGGCCTGCGGCGGCGCGGTTTCCCTGCGGGCGGCGGCAACTTGTACTGACGGCTCGCTCTTTTGCCGGACGCCGGCGGGCGCTGGCGCGGGTTCCCGGCGAGCGACAGCCTGCCCAAGTTCCCACGACCAGTTCTTCTTCCATGCGTCATGAACCTTGTTGGGATACGCCGCGCGCCCGAGACTGCCGTTGTAGCGCCCCAGCGCGCGGAAGAGATCTCCCTTTTCGATGTCGAGGTAATGGCGCAGGATCGTGCAGCCATAGCGCAGATTGGTGCGCAGGTGGAAGAGATTGTCGTCCTTGCCGCCAATGGATTTGACCCAGAACGGCATGACTTGCATGTAACCGCGCGCTCCGGCGCGCGACAGCGCGTATTTGCCGAAATCGCTTTCGACCTGGATCAACCCGAGCACAAGCTGGGGGTCCAGTCCGGCGCGCGTGGCTTCGTAGTGGATCGCGGTCAGTAGTTCCTTGCGATAAGCGGGGTCGGGGATTTTTTTCGCCAGACGGTTCGACATTTCGGCGAGCCAGTTTTCGCGCTCGGCGGCGTCCTTGATCGGTATCGAGGGCGGCGCGGCGTCGCTGACCGCGCGATGCAGGGCGGCGCGCACGCTGGCGGAAAGGAGTTCTTCTTTCTGGTTTCCCGCGTTCGCTTGCGCGCACATCAACGCGACAAGCAGACACGGCAGGTAACGGATAACGGATTTCTTCATCGTAAAGTCGATTATGGTCTAAAAAATTCCGCCTCCCGGGGCGGTACGCAAACGATCGGCGACATGGCCGGCAGCTTCGGACGGCGCGAGCCTTGCCTGCTCATCGCCGCGGCGGGACTGGTATTCGACGATGCCTTCCTTCAAACCGCGTTCGCCGACGGTAAGGCGGTACGGAACACCGATCAGTTCCCAATCGGCGAACATCACGCCGGGACGCTCGTCACGATCGTCAAGAATGACGTCGACGCCCGCCGCCAGCAAGGCTTCGTAAAGCCGGGTCGCCTCGGCGCGCACCGCTTCCGATTTGCCCCAGCCGACAGCGCAGACGACGGCTTCGAACGGTGCGATCGCCGTGGGCCAGACGATGCCGCGTTCGTCGTTGTTCTGTTCGATCGCCGCGCCGAGGATGCGGGTGACGCCGATGCCGTAACAGCCCATCTCGAAGAAGCGGGGTTTGCCGTCGATGTCGAGGAAAGTGGCGTTCATCGCGCGCGAGTATTTGTCGCCAAGGTAGAACACGTGGCCGACTTCAATGCCGCGGTCGATGGCGAGCAGCCCCTTGCCGTCGGGCGAGGGGTCGCCGGCGGCGGCGTTGCGGATGTCGGCGACGATGTCCGGCTCGGGTAGGTCACGCCCCCAGTTCGCGCCGGTGTAGTGATAGCCCGCCGCGTTCGCGCCGCAGACGAAATCGGCCATGCGGGCCACCGTGCGGTCGGCGACGATCCGTACCGGCTTTTGGGGCGCGATGGGGCCGAGGTAGCCAGGCTCGCTGCCGAAATGGTCGACAATTTCGGCTTCGTTGGCGAAGCGGAAGCCCGCGCGCAAGCCCTCGATCTTGCCCGCCTTGACTTCGTTGAGTTCATGGTCGCCCCGCAGCAGCAGCAGCCAGATCGCGGTCTTGACGATCCGCCCCGTCTCGTCGGCCTCGTCGCTGGCCAGCGCCAGCGCCTTGACGGTCGAAGCGAGCGGCACGCCGAGAAAATCAGCAACTTCGGCGCAGGTTTCGCGTCCGGGGGTAGCGACCCTGGCGAGCGGCGCGGACGCGGCGGCGCGCGCCGGGAGCAGGGGCAGTGCTTCGGCCAGTTCGATATTGGCCGCGTAACCGGAGTCTGGACAATAGACAATGGCATCCTCGCCGGTCGCGGCGATCACCTGGAACTCGTGCGAACGCTCGCCGCCGATGGCGCCGGTATCAGCGGCGACGGCGCGGTACGCCAGACCGATGCGTTCGAAAATCCCGCGGTAGGCCGCGAACATCGCGTCATAACTTTTGCCGGCGGCCTCGGCGTCGCGGTCGAAGGAATAGCCATCCTTCATGATGAATTCGCGCCCGCGCATCACGCCGAAGCGGGGACGGCGCTCGTCGCGGAACTTGGTCTGTATCTGGTAGAAATTGCGCGGAAGCTGGCGGTAACTTTTGAGTTCCTGGCGGGCGATGTCGGTAACGACCTCTTCCGAAGTGGGCTGGAGGGCGAAATCGCGCTCGTGGCGGTCGCACAGCTTCAACATCTCCGGCCCCATCTTGTCCCAGCGTCCGCTCTCCCGCCACAACTCGGCGGGCTGCACCAGCGGCATGGAAATCTCCAGCGCCCCGGCGCGATTGAGTTCGCCGCGGATGATGGCCTCGATCTTGCGGATCGAACGCAACGCCAGCGGCATGTAATCGTAAATGCCCGCGGCGACCTTGCGGATCATGCCGGCGCGCAGCATGAGCTTGTGGCTGGCGACTTCGGCATCGGTGGGGGCTTCTTTCAGGGTGTTGAAGTGAAACTGGCTGGCGCGCATGGAAACGGGTGTCCGGTCTGTCACGCCGGCAATTCTAGCAGCGACTCCGCGCCGCCGGAGCGGCGGAAAAAACGGCGCACGCTTTCAAACCGGCGGCAAATATGGAAAAATCCGCCCGACTTTATAAATTTCGAAGGTTCGATCATGCTCGACCATGAAGGCTATCGCCCGAACGTCGGCATCGTTCTGGTCAATACGCGCAATGAGGTGTTCTGGGGCAAGCGCATCCGCGAGCATTCATGGCAGTTCCCGCAAGGCGGCATCAAGCACGGCGAAACGCCGGAGCAGGCGATGTACCGGGAGCTGCATGAGGAGATCGGTCTGCTCCCCGAGCACGTCAGGATTCTTGGCCGCACCCGCGACTGGCTGCGTTATGACGTTCCCAGGCACTGGATCAAGCGGGAATGGCGCAACACCTATCGCGGGCAGAAACAAATCTGGTTTCTGCTGCGGCTGATGGGGCGCGACTCGGACGTATGCCTGCGCTCCAGCGCGCACCCGGAATTCGACGCCTGGCGTTGGAGCGATTACTGGGTGCCGCTTGACGCGGTCATCGAATTCAAGCGTGAGGTCTACCAGCTTGCCCTGACCGAGTTGTCGCACATGCTGGCCTGCCCCCGCCACTCCGAGCCACCGGAGGGCTACCGCCCGTTGACCGCAGCGGTCGGGGAACCGGCGCGATGAAACGCATCCCGGCTTGGCTGGCCGCCGCGCTTCCGCTCCTCCTGTCACCAACCCCGGCGTGGACGCAAGACAACGGCGAAAACGGCCCCGAAGCCCCCGCCTGGCGGGAAGCCGCCTACACCTTGCCGCCGCCGCCCAACGAGCGCGATCTGGTCGCGTTCCCCGTCGCGTTCTACCCGGCGGGACGTTTCCTGCTCGATACTGGCGGTCTCGCGGCGGGCGAGGACGGCGTGATCCGTTACGTACTGGTGGCGCGCAGCAAGAGCGGCGCGGAAAGCGTCACCTTCGAGGGCATCCGCTGCGCCACGGCGGAACGCAGGTTCTACGCCAGCGCCGGGCGGGATGGGCAATGGCGTCCATTCAAGAACAGCGCTTGGCAACCCCTTGGCGATAGCGGCAAAGACCCCCGCGTCGTGCTGGCATACGGCTATTTCTGCGACGGCCCCGCGCCCGCGCGTTCGCGGGAAGAAATCATCGCCCGCCTGCGCAACAACCGCATCGACCTCGACTATCTCGACCCCGTTCGTGGAATACAGCCATGACTGACCAAGCCATTATGCAATTCGATCACGCCTTGCGCACGATTTTCGCCCCGGCGCGCTCGGTGCGCCCAACCCCTGGCGGCGATCTGCCCGAAGCGACGCTTGGCGAAGCGCAAAAGCGCCATGCCGCGGCGCTGATGCGCGTGAATCACAGCGGCGAAATCTGCGCGCAGGCGCTCTACCAGGGGCAGGCGCTGACCTCGCGCGACCCGTCGATTCGCGTGGCGCTCGAACAAGCCTCGCACGAAGAAACCGAGCATCTGGCCTGGACAGCGCAACGCATCGACGAATTGGGCGGACGCAGGAGCATCCTCAATCCGCTGTGGTATGGCAGCGCGCTGACGATCGGCGTGCTTGCCGGCGGTTTTGGCGACCGCTGGAACCTGGGGTTTCTCGCCGAAACCGAACGCCAGGTCGAAACGCATCTGCGCGGCCATCTCGACGCGCTGTCCGCCGACGACCTCAAATCGCGCGCCATCGTCAGCCAGATGCGCCAGGACGAAGCCGGCCACGCCGAAACCGCCGTCCGCCTCGGTGCGCATGAATTGCCCGGCCCGGTGCGGTTGGCCATGAAACTCGCCGCGAAGATCATGACCGGAATGGCCTACCGGCTTTGAATCCGTCGCTTCCCATGGAACGGAAGACCCCTGCCCGGCTTTTCATTTCGCGGTTTGCTTTGGAAT
>JAITLI010000023.1 GCA_031277975.1 Azoarcus sp. | reverse complement strand
TCCGTAGTCGCTCAAATCCACGGTGACGGGAAGATCGACCGCCTCGTTGGCTTTCGCCGCCGCGAGCAGCTTCGGCAGATCCACTTTCTCCCCATTGTCCGAAAACATCGCAAACGCATCGAAACGAAGACGCAGAATGAAATCCGCTTATTTCTCCTGTATCTCTGGAGAAATATACCCACTTTGGGCTCAATTTGCTATTTTTAGGTTAGTGCTTATGGGGCGAAGCCCCGTGGCGATCCGTGCGGCCCGAGGATTGCACAGGCATACACATGCGAGCATGCCTGCCGTTCCTTCTCCGCCTCGGCCTCGTAGTGCGGCTATTGCTGTTTTTCCTCGCAAATTTGCGCCGTGCTCTTCTTCGGCCAGGTGATCTCGCCACCGGGATTCTTGCTCACCTCCACGCCGCAGACCTTGTTGGCGACGAGAACCACGTCTCCCCGCGCGTTCAGCAGTTCCTTCGTGTCCGCGACGATCCGCCATTTCAGGGGCGCGGAATCGACGGCGGAAGCGTTCCACCCCAGCGGAACGACCCATTCGCCCTCGGCGTTGATGAAACCCTCTTTCCCGTTGTCGTCCTCGGCCTCAGCCAGACCGTTGTCGTCGAAACTCGAAATAGACTTGAACTTCGGCGGAACGACCCACTCGCCCTGGACGTTGATGACCCCCCATTTCCTGTTGCCATCCTTGGCCCGAGCCAGGCCGTTCTCCGCCAAGGCGCCCACATCTTCAAACACGGGCTGGAGCGCCCAGCCGCCTTTCCTGTCGATGCGCCCGTAACGTCCCTCGAACTGCACCCAGGCCGTGCCGTCGTCCGTGAAGGGATTGGCCGCGTCGAAGCGCGGCGGGATCACCCATTCGCCTTTCTGGTCGACATAGCCATAAACGCCGTCGAGGCCGACGGGAAACGGCGCGTCGGTCGCGTCGCTGTTCTTGTAGCCGCAGGCGGTCAGGGAAAAAGCCAGGAGCGCGGCGGCAAGGAGCGGGGTCTGGATGTTGCATGGCGGTTTCCTTTTATGAAAGAGGACGGAAGACAGTCGATTCGCGGCGATGGGGCGTGGACAGGCATTTTCCTTCTTTTTCATCCGGCGTCTGTCCTCAGTCTCCAGTCCTCCGAATCCATGGCGGGGGAGCGTGGGCGGGCGTCCCTTTCTTTCTTCCTTTTTCCAGGTCGAACAGGTTACGCTCCAGCGCCCCGCCGCTCATTCTCCAACCGCCGTATCGCGGCCCGGATCCAGGCGCAGGCGCGCGAGTTCTTGGTGTTCGTAGTCGATATAGATTTCCATCATGGCGCGGTAGAGGCATTCGATGAGGTCGGGGTCGCCGCCCCGATGTTCGGCGATGCGCCGCACGCGCGCCACGATGGCCGCGATGCGCGCTTCGTCGCGCACCAATGTTTCGTCATTCTTGATGCGCGCGGCCTGCGTCATGAAGGCGGCGCGGCGCGCCAGCAGCGGGACGATGACGTCGTCGAGCGCATCGACGCCACGGCGCACTTCCGCCATGTCGCGGCAGTGCGGCGCGCCGCCGGGGAGGCTGTCCGCGTCGCTGTTCATCGCCCGGCGCTCGTCAGTTTTTCCCATTGCGGTTGCAGTTTGTCCCGCGTCGCTCGGAAGGCCGCCAGCCGTTCGCGCTCCTGCGCCACGACCGCCGCCGGGGCGCGGCCGATGAAGCTGGCGTTGTCGAGTTTGCCTTGCGCCCTGGCGATTTCGGCTTCGAGACGGGCGATTTCCTTGCCGAGACGTTCACGTTCGGCGGCGGGGTCGATGTCGACCTTGAGCATCAGACGGGTTTCGCCGACGACCGCGACCGGGGCGAGGGCGTCCGGGGGGATTTCGCCGGTGATGTCGACCGCCGAGAGTCTGGCCAGGGCGGCGAGGTAGGGAACAAAGGCGCGAAGGGCGGCCTTGTCTTCGTCCGGGGCATCGATGACGAGCGGCAGGCGTTGCGCGGGGGAGATGTTCATTTCGCCGCGCAGGTTGCGGCAGGCGTGGGCGAGGGATTTGAGTCCGGCGACGCGGGTCTGCGCCGCTTCGTCGATGAGCGCGGGGTCGGCTTCGGGCCAGCGGGCGAGCATGATGCTCTCCGCGTCCTTGCGGCCGGCGAGCGGGGCGAGTGTTTGCCAGAGTTCTTCGGTGACGAAGGGGATCAGGGGGTGGAGGAGGCGCAGTGCGCTCTCCAGCACGGTGAGGAGGGTGTGGCGCGTGGCGCGTTGCGCGCTCGGCGCGCCGGTCTGGAGGCGCACTTTGGCAAGTTCCAGATACCAGTCGCAGTATTCGTCCCAGATGAATTCGTAGAGGGCGCGGGCGAGGAGGTCGAAGCGGTAGGCGTCGAAGTGGACGGCGGTATCGAGGATGGCGTGTTGCAGGCGCGAGACGATCCAGCGGTCGACGAAATCGTAATCGTCCGCCATGGGGGCGGGATCGAGGCCGCGATCGTGCTCCGCGCAGTTCATCAGTACGAAGCGGGTGGCGTTCCACAGTTTGTTGCAGAAGTTGCGGTAGCCTTCGCAGCGGTTGAGGTCGAACTTGATGTCGCGGCCCGGCGCGGCGAGCGAGGCGAAGGTGAAGCGCAGTGCGTCCGTGCCGAAGGCGGGGATGCCGGCGGGGAATTCCTTGCGCGTGCGTTTTTCGATCCTGGGCGCATCCTTGGGGTTCATCAGGCCGGTGGTGCGCTTCTCGATGAGGTCGTCGAGGCCGATGCCGTCGATGAGGTCGATGGGGTCGAGGACGTTGCCCTTGGATTTGCTCATTTTCTGACCTTCCGCGTCGCGGATGAGGCCGTGGACGTAGACGTGCCGGAACGGGATCTTGCCGGTGATGTGCCTGGTCATCATCACCATGCGCGCGACCCAGAAGAAGATGATGTCGAAGCCGGTGACGAGCACGGTCGAGGGCAGGTAGAGGTCGAGGGCGGGATTGGATTTGCCCGGATAGTCCGGTGTCCAGTCGAGGGTGGAGAAGGGCCACAGCGCCGAGGAGAACCAGGTGTCGAGGACGTCGGGGTCGCG
>JAITLI010000179.1 GCA_031277975.1 Azoarcus sp. | reverse complement strand
CTCAAAGCTGGTAATCCTCCCCGCCGCCGATCAAGGCGGCTTCCACTATGGTGCGCGCCAGATGCGGCGCGAAGCCTTCGATGAAGGCGTATACATAGCCGCGCAGCCAGGCGCGGCGGCGCAGGCCGATGCGGGTGGTGCTCGACTCGAACAGGTGGGCGGCCTCGATCATCCCCAGGCCGCGATCCACCGCCGGGTCGTAGGCCATGCGGGCGAGGATACCGATGCCCAGATCCATCGCCACGTAGGTCTTGATGACGTCCGAGTCGATGGCGGTAAGCACGATGCGGGGCTTGAGGCCGCGGCCGAGGAACGCCTTGTTGATCTGGCCCCGGCCCGTGAAGGCGTCGTCGTAGGTGATGACCGGATGGCGCGCGATCGCCTCCAGCGTGAGCGGCTGTTCGCGCAGGATGGGATGGCGCGGCGTCGCCACGACACAACGGTTCCACTGGCGGCACGGCAGGGTGACGAGTTCCTCGTAATCCGCGATGGATTCGGTGGCGATGGCGAGGTCGGCGCTGCCGTCGAGCACCATTTCGCATACTTGCTTCGGGTTGCCCTGGTGCAGTTCGAGCCGCACATGCGGGTAACGCCGCATGAAGTCCCGGATCACCGGCGGCAGGGCGTAGCGCGCCTGCGTGTGGGTAGTGGCGATCGAGAGCCGCCCGGCGTCCTCGGCGGAAAATTCCGCGCCGACTTGTTGCAGGTTATCGACTTCGCCCAGGATGCGGTTAGCGATGTCGAGCACGGCGCGGCCCGGCTCTGTCACCGCCGCCAAGCGCTTGCCGTGGCGCACGAAAATCTCCACCCCCAGTTCGGCTTCGAGCAGGCGGATCTGCTTGGAGACGCCGGGCTGCGAGGTAAACAGCGCTTCGGCGGCGTCCGAGACGTTCAGGCCGTGGCGGGCGACTTCATGCACATAGCGCAACTGTTGCAAATTCATATGCTTGGCCCTTTACAGCGGATCAACTCGATGAAGCGCATGTTCAACCCATCGCTATCGCGAAGCGCGCCGCGACGCGGCCATCCATGCGGCCCATTGGATTGCCGCGGCCTTTCGGGCCTCGCAATGACGAAAGCGCTCTTTGGCTTCAATTTGTTGACCTGTTCTAATAATCAAATCTTCTTAAAGACTAACTCAAATTTCGTTTCCCTTCTTGAAATCCTGCTTACGGCGCGTCGCAATCCGGCGCGCGCCACCCGGATGTTTTGATCGCGCCCCGTATCGAGCAAGCCGGAAATCCATCCGTCCGCGATAGAATCCGCCGATGCGCCCCGTCCCGTTCAGCACCGCCCTTGCCCCGGCATGCCGCAAGCGGCGGCAAGGCTTTGCTTGGCTGGCCGTCTTGGCGCTGTGCCTGCAATTACTGGCCGCCGGTATTGCCCGCGTTCACGCGCTCGCCTTGCTGGAGGCGGAGGGCGGCATCTTCGCGGCGGAGATTTGCCACGGCCTCGCGGACGCCGCGCCAGGCGGCGGTGACGGCCAGGCAAACGGCGCGCATTGCCCGTTCTGTCGCCTCGCCCATGCGGGCATCGCACTGCTTGCGCCGGGCACGCTCACCTTTTCGCTTCCCGAACCCGCCGCGCTCTTTCTCCCGGCGGCGGACGCCCATCTCCAGCCGGGTGCGCCGGAGTCGCGCCACGCACCTGCGCGCGCGCCGCCTTTCTCCCTCGCCTGATTTCTCCCGCGCAACGCTGGCGCATCGCTACTTCCACCCGCGCAAGAACGGGGGGATGCGCACGCCAGCGCCTTTTCTTCCCGCCGCGCCCGCCGCTATCGGCGCGGCCATTTGGTGAAAAACTTTCTCATGAACACGAACCTGTCCCGCTTCTCCCCGCGCCCTGGAACGCGGTGTCTGCGACTGGCCTTCCTCCTGTCCGCTCTTTTTCCCGCCGCATTGCCCGCACAAACGCCTTCCGCGCGCCACGATAGCCGCGACGCCCACGCGGTGCACGCAAGCCGCCAAGAACCGGAACCCGCATCCCTCGCGCCCATTGTCATCACCGCGCCCGCCACGGACGCGCCGCTGGAAGTCCATCTCGACCCCAAAGCGCCCCAGCAACCCTTGCCCGCCAACGACGGCGCATCCCTGCTGAAAGCCATCCCCGGCATGAACCTCATCCGCAAGGGCGGCATCGACGGCGATCCGGTCTTTCGCGGCATGGCCGCTTCGCGCCTCAACATCCTGCTCGACGGCGAACACATCCTCGGCGGCTGCGGCGGACGCATGGACCCGCCCACCGCCTATATCTTTCCAGATGCCTATGATCGCGTTACCTTGCTCAAAGGGCCGCAAAGCGTCGTCCATGGCCCAGCCTCCGCCGGGACGGTGCTGTTCGAGCGCAAGCACGAACGTTTCAGCCAGTCCGGCTGGCGGCTGAACGCGGCGCTGACCGGCGCCGGCGCCGGGCGCGTCGACAGCTTCATCGACCTCAAGGGCGGCAACCGCGCCGTCTACGCGGAAGGCATCCTCACCCGCGCCCGCTCGGACGATTACAAAGACGGTAAGGGCGACGCCGTACACTCCCGCTACGAGCGCCAAAGCGCCACCGCCATTCTCGGCTTGACCCCGGACGACGACACCCGGATCGAACTCTCCGCCATTCGCAGCGACGCCGAAGCCGCGTACGCCGACCGGGGCATGGACGGCAGCCGCTTCCACCGGGAAAACCAGGCGGTCAAATTCGAGAAAGGCCGGATCGGCGGCATCCTGAACAAGATCGAGGCGAGCGCCTATTACAACTACATCGACCATGTCATGGACAACTACCGCCTGCGGCATGGCGCGGCGACGCCGATGGCGAGCAACCCCGACCGCGAGACCCACGGCGGACGCCTCGCCTTCACTTTGACGCCCACGGAAAACACCGCGCTGATCCTCGGTGGCGACCTGCAAGCCAACAAGCACGCCGGGCGCAGCGGCTCGCCGCGCGGCAGAGCGGACTATTACCGCGGCAAAGCGCGCGTCGCCGATGCCCGTTTTGAAAATCATGGTCTGTTTTCCGAACTGACGTGGCAAATCGGCGAAGCCCGTCGCCTGATCGGCGGTTTGCGCGCCGACCGCTGGCGGGCGACGGACAAACGCCAGACGGTTGGCATCGGCAGCGGCATGATGGCGAATGACCGCCCCAATCCCAGCGCCAACCAAACCCGCCGCGAAATCCTGACGAGCGGTTTCATTCGCCTCGAACGGGACTTCACCGGCGGCACGGCCTACATCGGCCTGGGGCGCAGCGAACGCGCCCCAGACTTCTGGGAACTCATTGGCAAAGAAGCCGCCGGGCAGGATAACAGCGCCAGTCTTTCCGTCTTTGCGCGCCTTGAGCCGGAAAAAACCCGCCAGATCGACGCTGGCGCAAACTTCCAGTCCGGCCCCTGGCAAGCGTTCGTCTCGGTTTTCTACAGCCGGATCGACGACTACATCCTGATCGAAAGCCAGTACGCCAAGCCCGCCGCGATGGGCGCGGGCACGCGCGCCGCGACTATCGCCCGCAACATCGGCGCAACGGCCTGGGGCGGCGAAGCGGGCTTCAACTACCGCCTCTCGCCAGCCTGGAAAAGCGCGGCAAGCCTCGCCTATGTCCATGGCGAAAACGGTACTGATCACCACGCGCTCGCACAAATGCCGCCGCTGGAAAGCCGCCTCGGCCTGGATTGGCAACGCGGCCCGTGGTCGGCCGGCGCGCTCCTGCGCCTCGTCGCCGCCCAGAACCGCCGCGCCGTCAACCAGGGCAACGTCGCCGGCCAGGACCTGGGCAAAAGCGGCGGCTTCGCTGTCTTCTCCCTCAACGGTGCTTATCGCTGGAATAAAAACATCCAGATCAATTTCGGCATTGATAACCTGTTCGACAAAACCTATGCCGAGCACATCAGCAGGAGCGGCCAGGCCAGCATGATCCAGGGTTACGAGCAAACCACCCGCGTCAATGAACCGGGCCGCACGCTGTGGATACGGACGCGGATCGCGCTGAATTGATAGAGAGAAAGATACAAGGGGAATCCATCAGCCCCCCAGCCCCCGCGCCAGGTCGGCCTGGATGTCTTCCACCGCTTCGAGTCCCGCCGCGATCCGCAACAGGCCCTCGGTGATGCCGGCGGCGGCGCGGGCTTCGGGGGTGATGCGTCCGTGGGTGGTGGAGGCCGGGTGGGTGATGGTGGTCTTGGTGTCGCCGAGGTTGCCGGTGATCGAGATGATCCGGGTGGCGTCGATTACCCGCCAAGCCGCTTCGCGCCCGCCTTCGACTTCAAAGCTCACCACGGCGCCGCCGCGGCGCTGTTGGCGCATGGCGAGTTCATGCCGCGGGTGCGAGGGCAGGCCGGGGTAGAGGACGCGGGAGACGGCAGGCTGGCCTTCGAGCCAGTTCGCCAGCCGCAAGGCATTTTCCGATTGCGCTTCCATCCGCAGGCGCAGGGTCTCCAGCCCCTTGAGGATGACCCAGGCGTTGAAGGGCGAGAGCGCCGGCCCGGCGTTGCGCAGGAATCTGAACACTTCGCCGGTGATGCGCCGCGTTCCCACCACCGCGCCGCCCAGCACCCGCCCCTGGCCGTCGAGGTATTTGGTGGCGGAATGGATGACGATGTCGGCGCCCAAGCGGAGCGGGCGTTGCAGGGCCGGGCTGCAAAAGCAGTTGTCTACCGCGAGGATCGCGCCAGCCTCGTGGGCGATGGCGGCCACGGCGGCGATGTCGACGATTTCGGTGAGCGGATTGGACGGGGTTTCAACGAAGAAAAGTTTCGAGGACGGACGCACGGCGGCGCGCCACGCGGCAAGATCGGTGGCCGGCACGAAGGTGGTGTCGATGGCGAACTTGCTCAACTGGTTGGCAAAAAGCTGCACGGTGGAGCCAAAAAGACCGTTGGAGGCAACGATATGGTCGCCCGCTTTCAGTACCGCCATCACCAGCGACAGGATCGCCGCCATGCCGGAAGCGGTGGCGATGCAGCTTTCGCCGCCTTCGAGCGCGGCGAGCCGGGTTTGCAGGGCCGTCACCGTCGGGTTGGAAAAGCGCGAATAGACGTTGCCTTCTTCCCGGTCGCCGAAACGCGCCGCCGCTTGCGCCGCGTTGTCGAAGACGAAACTGGAGGTGAGGTAGAGCGCCTCGGAATGTTCGTTGAACTGGCTGCGTTCGATGCCGGCGCGCACCGCCAGCGTGTCCGGCGCGAGCGCCGGCGCGCCGGGCAATCCACGGATGTCGTTGCTCATGGTTCCTCCTGGTCGGCCAGGTTGAGGTCGAGCTGGCCGCTTTCCCCGGCCTCGCCCATCATGCTGGAGTGATCCTTGTCGCGGCCGCGCTGGTGTTCGACGCCGGACAGGTATTCGGCGGTGATGTCGCCGGTGATGTAGCGCCCGTCGAAACAGGAAGTCTCGAAAAACTGCAATGAAGGATTGAGCGTGCGCACGGCGGCCTTGAGGTCGTCGAGGTCTTGATAGAGCAGACCGTCCGCGCCGATTTCACGGCAGACTTCATCTTCGTCGCGCCCGCTGGCGATGAGTTCGCCGCGCGTCGGCATGTCGATGCCATAGACGTTGGCGTGGCGCACCGGCGGCGCGGCGGAGGCCATGTAGACCCTGGCCGCGCCCGCTTCGCGCGCCATGCTGACGATTTCCTTGCAGGTGGTGCCGCGCACGATGGAATCGTCGACCAGCAGCACGCTCTTGCCCTTGAATTCCTGGTGGATGGTGTTGAGCTTCTGGCGCACGGAGCGCTTGCGCGTCGCCTGGCCCGGCATGATGAAGGTGCGCCCGATGTAGCGGTTCTTGACGAAGCCTTCGCGGTACGGCAGCCCGAGACGCTGCGCCATTTCCAGCGCCGAGGGACGGCTCGAATCGGGAATCGGGATCACGATGTCGATGCCCGCGTGCGGCATGACGCGCTTGAATTTTTCGGCGAGGAATTTGCCCATTTCGAGGCGCGCTTCGTACACCGATACGCCGTCCATGATGGAGTCGGGACGGGCGAGGTAGACGTATTCGAACATGCACGGCGCCGCGAGCGTCCGTTCGGCACACTGTCGGCTGTGGAAATTGCCCTCGGTGTCGATCAGCACCGCTTCGCCCGGCGCCACGTCGCGCAGCAGCTTGAATCCGGGTACGTCGAGCGCCACCGATTCGGAAGCCACCAGCCATTCGGTCGCGCCGCTGGCCGCCTCGCGCCTGCCGATCACCAGCGGACGGATGCCATACGGATCGCGGAAGGCGAGCAGCCCGTATCCGGCGATCATCGCCACCGCCGCGTAGGCGCCCCGGCAGCGCCGGTGCACGCCCGCCACGGCGCGGAATATCGCCGCATCATCGAGACGGGGGCCGCTGGCCGCGGCTTCCAGTTCGTGCGCCAGCACGTTGAGCAGCACTTCGGAATCGGAGTTTGTATTGATGTGGCGGCGGTCGGCGAGGAACATCTCGCGCTTGAGCGCTTCGGAATTGGTCAGGTTGCCGTTGTGCGCCAGCAGCAGGCCGAAGGGCGAATTGACGTAGAAAGGCTGCGCCTCGGCGGTGCTGAACGCCGACCCCGCCGTGGGATAGCGCACATGGCCGATCCCCCGGTTGCCGGCGAGGTTGCGCATGTTGCGGGTGCGGAAGACATCCCGCACCAGGCCCGGCCCCTTGTGCATGAAGAAGCGGTCGCCCTCTGCGGTGGCGATCCCCGCCGCGTCCTGCCCGCGATGTTGCAATACCAGCAGCCCGTCATAGAGCACCTGGTTGACCGGAGAGGCCGCCACGACCCCGAGAATCCCGCACATGGAAACTTCCGCCTATCTGAAACGAATCCTGCTGGCCAGCATGTCCGGCAGCCAGGGCTTGGCCGCGATCACCGCCGTTTCCAGCGGCGGCGCGAACAGCGCCTGCTCCCACCACGGTTCGCGCGATATACCCGCCACGCCGCCGAGCAATACCACGACAAAAGCGATCGCCAGACCGCGGGCGACGCCGAACAGCGCCCCGAAAAATCTGTCGGTCGAACCCAGCCCCGCCGCGCGCAGCAACTGGCGCAAAAGGAACCTCGCCAGCGCCGCCAGCAACAATACCGCCACGACCACCAGCGCGATCGCCGCCGCCATGCGCCAGGCGGGATCGGCAATCACGCCGCCGAGCTGCCGCTCCACGTCGTCCGCGTAGCGCCACGCCGCCACGATCGCCAGCGCCCACGCGGCCAGCGCCATGATCTCGCTCACCAGCCCCCGCCACATGCCCAGCGCCGCCGACAGGCCGAGGATGGACAGGAATGCGTAATCGAAAACCGTCATCCGGGTTCAGCGCGACGACGACAGTACGGCATTCCTGCCTTCGGCCTTCAGTTTGGCCACGATCCGCTCGCCTTCACGCCGCCCGGACAACGGGCCGACGCGCACGCGGGTCACTTTGCTCCCGGCCACGGTATAAACGGGGTACCCCTGTTGTTTCAGTTCGCTGGCCAGCGCAACGGCCTTGACAGCATCGTTGAAGGCGGCGACCTGCACGAAGAATTTCCCCGCCTTTTCCGGCGATGCGCCGCTTTTTTCCGGCGCCGCGCCGCTCAACAGGGCAAGCGCGCGCGCGGCTTCGGCATCTTCCGCGCTCTTCGCGGCATGCTTCCCGCCCGCCGGCGCGGGTTCGGAAGGCCTGGCGGACGCGGCATCGGGGGACGCGGGGATTTGTGATTCCTGCGATTCGGACAGATCGGAAGAGGAACCGGAAAGCAGGGGCGGGGAAGCACCCGGGTCGACGTCCGGCTCGATGTCGATGCTCCCCGTTCCGGGAACGGCATCCGCATCGGCGTCGTCCGGAGGCGTTTCGCCGCGCTCGGGAATAGACACCTGCATGTCGGGCACAGGCGGCGGCGCTTCGCCGTCCATTGCCAGCGGCAAGACGATCACCGCCAGCAAGGCCAGCGCCGCCGCGCCCACGAGACGGCGGCGCGCCCGTTTTTTGATTTCGAGGTCGTTTGTTTCGTTTGCCGGAAAATCGCTCACCGGAAAACCTCTTGATGCATGTGGCGCCTCAGCGGCATTGAATTGCCGCCAATACATCCGCCACGGTCAGGAAAGAGCCAAAGGCAATAATTCTATCATTCGCCGCCGCGCGTGCCCGCGCCGCGGCGAAAGCGGCGGCGGGAGATGCGAAGCAATCCACGATCGCTCCGCTTTCCACCCCTGCCGCACGCAGTCGTCCGGCGAGCGCCCCGGCGGCAAGCCCGCGCGGCCCGGGCAATGTACAGGGCAACCAGCGCCCGGCGCTCTTTTGCATGCGCGCCGCCACGCCTTCCACGTCCTTGTCGGCCAGCATGCCGAACACCGCCCAGGTCTCAGGATGAAAGCCCATGCCAGCGAGATTGCCGGCCAGCACCTCCGCCGCCTGCGGATTATGGGCGACATCGAGCACCACCGCCGGCTGCCCCGGCAACACCTGGAAGCGCCCCGGCAGCTCGACCAGCATCAGCCCCTGGCGGATGGACTGCATCGACACCGGGAGGCGCGCGCGCAAGGTATCGAGCGCGGTCAAGACCACCGCCGCGTTGACCAACTGGTTCGCGCCGCGCAAGGCCGGATGGGCCAGACCGCCGCGCCTGGACAACGCGCCCCGGGCGGGCGGCGCTTCGCGGCGCCAATGGCTCCATTGCTGGCGATTCCCCTCGAATCCGAAATCACGCCCCAATACCCACAATTCGGCGCCGATCGCCGCTGCATATTCGACGAGGCTCTCCGGCGGCCGCGGATCGCCGCAGATCGCGGGCCGCCCGGTGCGAAAGATGCCCGCCTTCTCGAAGCCGATGGCCTCGCGCGTATCGCCGAGATAATCCATGTGATCCATCGCCACTCCGGAGACGATGGCGCAATCGGCATCGAAAACGTTGACCGCGTCGAGCCGTCCTCCCAGGCCGACTTCGAGGATGATGACATCGGGCCGGGCCGTGCGGAACACCTGCCACGCCGCCAGCGTGCCGTGCTCGAAATAGGTGAGTGGCACATCGCCCCGCACCGCTTCGACGGCGGCGAAGGCCGCCGCAAGGGTTTCGTCGTCCACTTCGGCGCCGTCGAGGCGGACGCGCTCGTTGTAGCGCAGCAAATGCGGCGAGGTATAGCAGCCGACGCGGTAGCCTTCGGCGCGCAGGATGGCTTCGAGCATGGCGCAGGTCGAACCCTTGCCATTGGTGCCACCCACGGTGATGACCGCCGTTCCGGCGCCGGAGGCGGGGCCGAGGGCGGCGCATACACCCGCCACCCGTTCCAGCCCGAGGCAGATGGAAGCACCATGGCGCGCTTCGAGCAGGCCCAGCCAGTCGGCCAGCGTCTGGGGATGCGCCTCCCCGGATGAATCAGGCATGGGCGGGCGGTTGCCGGTTGAGGAGATTGACGAGTCCGGCCAGGCGCTCGCGCAGTTGGCGGCGATCGACGATCATGTCGATGGCGCCTTTTTCGAGCAGGAATTCGGCGCGCTGGAAACCTTCCGGCAGCTTTTCGCGCACGGTCTGTTCGATGACGCGCGGGCCGGCGAAGCCGATCAGCGCGCCGGGTTCGGCGATCACCACATCGCCCATGAAGGCGAAACTCGCCGACACGCCCCCCATGGTCGGATCGGTCAGCAGGGTAATGAACGGCAACTGGTTCTGGGCGAGCAAGGTGATGGCCGCCGTGGTCTTGGCCATCTGCATCAGCGAGAACAGGCCCTCCTGCATGCGTGCGCCGCCGGAAGCGGTGACGCAAAGAAACGGCAGGCGCTGGTCGAGCGCGGCGCGGACGCCGCGCACGAAACGCTCGCCCACCACCGACCCCATGGAGCCGCCGAGGAAATCGAACTCGAACACGGCCGCGATCAGCGGCGCGCCGAGCACCGTCCCCTGCATGACCAAGAGCGCGTCGGCCTCACCCGTTTCCTTCGCCGCCGCGGTCAGGCGCTCCTGATATTTACGCGAATCCTTGAACTTGAGTGCATCGACCGGCACGACCTCGCCGCCGATTTCGAGACGGCCATCGCCATCGAACAGCATGTCGAGCCGGGCGCGCGCGCCGAGGCGCAGATGGTGCCCGCACTTCGGGCAAACACGCAGATTGCTTTCGAGATCGGAGTGATACAGCACCGCCTCGCAGGCCGGACACTTGCTCCACAGCC
>JAITLI010000128.1 GCA_031277975.1 Azoarcus sp. | reverse complement strand
GTGTCAAGTTATCCCGTTTCATGCCGAAATCCTCACCATCTCCGGCGATAACGATGATGAAACCCTCCTCCGTCCGCACCTGTTCCGCCCTGCCGCGCATGTTTTTCCTTGCTGTTGCTATGACGGCGGCGGCGGGCCATGCCGCCGAGTGGGAGAAAATCGTCGATGGCAACGGGCGCGTGGTGGAGATCGACCCCACGGGTATCTTCAATTCCGACCATGGCACCAAAGTGTCGTGGGGGCGGATCGTCCTGGGCGACGAGGAAGCCGCGCGGGTGGGGTATCGCACGATCAAGGCGCTCAACCGCTACGATTGCCTCAACCGCAGCTTCACCACCATCAAGCGGGTCTATCTCGACGGCAACGATAACGTCACGCGCGAAGAGACACTTCCCGAGCAAGCGCCGGCGATGGTGCGGCGCAATTCGGTCGACGAACAGATATGGCGCAAGATGTGCGGGCTGGTCAATGAAGAAAAGCCCGCGGCACGGGCGAATAGCGGTGCAGGCCGCGCGGGCCGTGCGGCGGAGAAGATCGAGCGGATCGCAGCCGCCGCGGAACGGGCCGCCAAATCCACGAAGACAACGCGGGAGGCGCATGGCGGCAGTGCCGCCGCGCCGCCCGCAAGCCCCATGCCCGCGAACGTTTTACCCGCGCCGCTCAAGAGCGGGGCGCTTCCTCCTCCCCCGGTCGCGCCTGCGGGTAAAGCGCCGCCCGGCCAGACAACGCCTGCGGCCATACCGATGCCACAGCGGACAACGGCAGTCGCGGCAAGCGCAAATGCGCAGCGAAATCCGGCGACGGCACACGCATCCACGCCAGTTGGCGCGGCCCCGGGCACCATCCCGGCCACGGCATCGGCATCTCCGCGCACAACTGGAAGCGCCGCCGCACCACCGCCGCCGCTCATCATCTTTCCCGCGCCACGGCCCGCGGGACATGCGGCAACGTCCGCGGCCACGCGGGAGCCGCGTTCGCCGCTGGCTTCGCGCCGCGCCCCCAAAGGCGGAGAGTGGGAATATTCCGGCGCCAACGGCCCGGAAGCCTGGGGACGGCTGCGCCCGGAGTGGAAGACGTGCGGCGAAGGCATGCGCCAGTCGCCGATCGATTTTGCCGCCAGCACGCCGCTGGCCGTCGATCTCGATCCGGTGAAATTCAACTACCGCCCGGCGCGTTTTCTCGTCACCGATACCGGCAAGCAGTTGCGGATCAAGGTGGATAACCCGAACCGGGACATGGGCATGGAGGTGCGCGGACGGCGTTACGCGCTGGAGGGCTTTACGCTGCACCGCCCCTCCGAAGCGCTCATTGGCGGCAAACCAGCGGATATGTCGGTGCATTTTTTCCACCGCGATGGCGAGGGGCGGGTCGCGGTACTGGCCGTGCAGGCGATGCGCGGCGACACCCCGAACGCGCTGTTGCAGACACTGCTCAACAACTTGCCGCTGGAAAGAGGCGGCGACGGCGGCTACATGCCCGAAACCACGATCGACCCCGGCGCTTTCCTGCCGAAGAATCCGGCGCATTTTCTCTACATGGGTTCGCTCGCCATGCCCCCCTGCACCGAAGGCGTGCTGTGGGTAGTGATGAAAGCGCCGGTCACGCTCTCGGACGAGCAGTTCGCCATCCTTGCCCGCCTGCACGCCAGCAACGCCCGCCCGCCGCAACCCGCCAACGCCAGGATAGTGCTGGAGTCGCGCTGAAAACCCGCCCGCGGCCTTGCTCGGCGCGGAGAGTGGACGCGGGCGGCCGGTATAATCGCTTGCCTGTCCCGCCCGCCGCCCCTGGCGGTTTATCCGTGTTTGCGAGGTTCCGCCGTGCCCCTTACCGTCCTCGGCCTTTCCGGCGCCGTCAGCCATGACCCGTCCGCCGCACTCTATATTGATGGCAAACTCGTCGCCGCCGCCGAAGAAGAGCGTTTCGTGCGCGACAAACACGCCAAGAACCGCATGCCTTATGAAGCGGCCAGATTCTGCCTGGCGCAGGCCGGCGTCAAGCCCGCCGGGGTCGATGTCGTCGCCATTCCGTTCGCGCCGGTGAGCCTGCTCGGCCCCGCGCGCTGGTATTACGCCCGCCGCTATGCCTACGCGCCCGACCGGGCGCTGGATGCCATCCTGATGGGCAACCGGCGCTATCGCCGCTATAGAAAGCGGATCGAATGGTGCCTGATCCAGCTTGGCTTCGACCTTGGCAAAACGAAAATCCAGCCCGTGGAACACCACCTCGCGCACGCCGCCAGCGCTTATCTGTGTTCCGGCTTTACCGGGAAAACCGCCATTCTCGGCATCGACGGCAAGGGCGAATACGCCACGACTTTTTTCGGCTGGGGCGAAAACGGAACCATCCACAAAATCAAGGAATTCCACGATCCGGATTCATTGGGCGGCCTGTATGGCGCGATGACCGAATACCTGGGATTCGACATGCTCGACGGTGAATTCAAGGTTATGGGCATGGCCCCGTATGGCGATCCAAGCAAATACGACTTTTCCCGTCTGGCGAAATTCGAGAACGGCGAACTCATCGTCAACACCGATTACGTCAACGTGATCGGCCTCCGGCGCTACAAGGAAAAGGGCAAGGGTTATTATTTTTCTCCCAAACTCGTGGAATGGCTCGGCCCCAGGCGCGAAGGCGACGTGGCCGACGAACCCTATATCCATTATGCCGCCAGTATGCAGGCGCTTTTCGAAAAACTGGCGCTGGCAATGATGGACCATTACCTTGGCGATATCATCCGGGAGACCGGCAAGATCGCTTTTGCGGGCGGCTGCGCGCTCAATGTCAAATTGAATCAGAAAATCATCGCCCGGCCAGAAGTAAAAGAGCTTTTCGTCCAGCCTGCCGCATCCGACGCGGGCACGGCGGTCGGCGCGGCGGCCTGGGTTTCGCAACAGCGCGGCGCGCCAGTGGAAAAAATGGAACACGTCTATCTCGGCCCCGAATATTCGAACGAGGATGTCATCGCCGCCATTGCCCATTACGAGCGCGCGCACGGCATCGCGCTCGACTGGGAAAAAATCGACAGCGGCGCGGTGCCGGAAAAAGTCGCCCGGATTCTCGCCGAAGGCCATCCGGTCGCCTGGTTCCAAGGCCGCATGGAATTCGGCCCGCGCGCCCTGGGGGGGCGTTCCATTCTCGGCTGTCCGAGCGTGCCCGGCGTCGCCGACCGCATCAACGCGCAAATCAAGTTCCGCGAACGCTGGCGGCCTTTCTGCCCCTCGATGCTGGATACGGTCGGGCCGCAAATGTTCGGCGGCGATCATCCCGCGCCTTTCATGACGTTCACCTTCGAAGTCAAGGAAGAATGGAAAACCCGCGTCCCGGAAGTCGTTCATGGAGACGGCACCTCCCGCGCCCAGGTTTTGCGGCGCGAATTCAATCCGCGCTATTACGACCTGATGGCGGAACTGGAAAAGCTCACGGGCAACGGCGTAGTGTTGAACACCTCGCTTAACCGCCGCGGCGAACCGATGATCTGCTCGCCAGCGGACGCGCTCGATATGTTTTTCGGCTCGGATCTGCAATATCTGGCGATGCAGGATGTGATGGTGAGGAAGGCGGGCGTCTGAGGCGGGAATCGGAACCGAGAATCAAAATCCGCGGCGCTCTCGCGCCGGATGGAACGCGGTCTTCTTCCCTTGTGTCTTTCCAACCAGCGGAAAACCTGCAATGCCTTTCCGCGACACTTCAGCGTCCGGATCGTCAAAAGCAATCCACGAGGCGGTACGGTGGTTGCCTGATACCGTCGGCATCGGGTATGTTCTACCCGCCGGGGCGGGGATGTCCGCGCCGGAATCTGGATAGGCGGGGCGTTGTCGCCTGGTCTGGACGGAACATCCCTAGAATGCGTGTTTTCGAACCGGAGTCGGTTTCGCGATGAAGTTGTGGATTCGGCCATTTTCCTGGCCATGCGGGTTTTGCTGAGGCCGTGGCATGCACGGAAACACCATGAAGTCCCCGGATATGGATCGGGCCGGGGCGCTTTCCCGGGTTTTTTCGCCGGATGGGCCGCTCGCCGATGTGATCCCCGGATTCCGCGCGCGCGAACAGCAGCTTGAAATGGCGCAGCGCATCTTCGAGGCCATCGCCAGCAGCCGTGTCTTGGTGGCCGAGGCCGGTACGGGGACGGGCAAGACTTTTGCCTATCTGGTTCCGGCCTTGCTCGCGGGCGGCAAGGTCGTCGTGTCGACCGGCACCAAGACCTTGCAGGATCAATTGTTCGCCCGCGACCTGCCCGCCGTGCGGGCGGCGCTGAAAGTGCCGGTGACGATCGCGCTTCTCAAGGGGCGGGCCAATTATGTGTGTCCTTACCATCTTGAGCGCAATCGCCGCGATGGACGCTTTTTCAGCGCGCAGGACGCCGCCGACATGCGCGCCATCGCCCGCTTTGCGCAGGCCGGCAAGAGCGGCGACAAGGCCGAATGCACCGAGGTGCGCGAAGATTCCGGGGCGTGGCCGTCGGCGACTTCGACGCGCGACAATTGTCTCGGCCAGGATTGCCCCGATCTCAAGAAGTGTTTCGTGATGCAGGCGCGGCGCGCAGCGATGGAGGCCGACGTGGTGGTGGTCAACCACCATCTTTTCTTTGCCGATCTCATGCTGAAGGATGAAGGAGCGGGCGAGTTGCTGCCCAGTTGCAATGCGGTGATTTTCGATGAGGCGCATCAGTTGCCGGAGACCGCGAGCCTCTTTTTCGGCGATAGTGTATCGACATCGCAGGTGCTGGAACTGGCGCACGATACCCGTTCCGAGGCGATGGCCGCGGCGCGCGATTGCGTGGCTCTGATCGACGATAGCCGCGCGCTAGAAAAGGCGGCGCGCGATCTGCGCCTGGCTTTCGGGATGGAACCGGCGCGCCTGTCGGCGGCGCAGGCGGCGCAACAGCAGGCATTCGGCGGGCAATTGAACGCGCTCGCCGAAACCTTGCTTCGTTCCATTGCGCTTCTCGAAACACAGGCCGAACGCTCTGAAGGACTCGCGGCCTGCCTGCGCCGCGCCAAGGAATTGGAGACGCGCTTCGCACATTGGCGTAAACCCGGCGAAGAGGACTTGATCCGCTGGGTCGAGGTGTTTACGCACGCAGTGGTGCTCAATGCCACGCCGCTTGATGTCGCCGATGTGTTCCGGCGTCAACTCGGCGCTCGCCCATGCGCGTGGATTTTCACCTCGGCGACGCTGGCGATCGGTACGGATCTCGGCCATTACTGCCAAGAACTCGGCTTGGGCGGACTGGAACCGCCGCCGCTCACCGGCGTCTGGGGCAGCCCTTTCAATTATGGCGAACAGGCCCTGCTCTATGCGCCCACGGGGATGCCCGGCCCCAATTCGCCCATGTACGCCGAAGCGGTGGCGCGGGCGGCCTTGCCGTTGATCCGCGCCGCGCGCGGGCGGGCGTTCGTGTTGTGTACCTCGCTCAAGGCGATGCGCCGTATCCACGAATTGATCGCCGAAAGCCTGCGCCAGGACGAAGAGAAATTGCCCTTGCTGCTACAGGGGGAAGGTTCGCGCAGTGAGTTGCTCGAACGTTTCCGTCGGCTGGGGAACGCAGTGCTGGTGGCGAGCCAGAGTTTCTGGGAAGGCGTCGATGTGCCGGGCGATGCGCTCTCGCTGGTCGTCATTGACAAGCTGCCGTTCGCGTCGCCCGACGATCCGGTGCTCGCCGCCCGCGTCGAACATATGGAAAAGCGGGGGCTGAGTCCTTTTCTCCATCATCAATTGCCGCGAGCGGTCATCAGCATGAAGCAGGGCGCGGGGCGGCTGATCCGCAGCGAGCGCGACCGCGGCGTGCTCTGCATTTGCGATCCGCGGATGATCGACAAATCTTATGGCAAGGCGGTGTGGCGCAGTCTGCCGCCGATGCGTCGTACCCGCGATGGCGGGGAAGCGGCGGCCTTTCTCGCGGCCCTGCCCCCACCGCGCGCGCCGGGGCGAACAAACGGCGGCATCCCGTGAGACGCCGCCGCGCCGATGCAGGATTCCTGGTGATGCTATTTGCGGCTCTTGCCCGTGGTGGCGGGCACCTGTACCTGGGTGAAAGCCTGGAAGGCTTCGCTCGAAGCGCGCGTCATTTGCTCCACGGCGACGCGGGTAGTGTTCAGGGTGCTCTGGATGGCATTCAGCGTATCCTGATCGGCAATGGGCAATCCCTTGAACAAATTCTGGATTGCGCCAAAAACCTCATGGCTGCCCACAGTCAGTTGTTCGCCGACGAATTTGCCCACTTCGGCTTGCGCCTGCGTGGCGATTTCGGCGATTTCGCGTGCGCCGGCGAATACCTTTTCCGCGGTGTTCTGGGCGAAACGGGTACGCAGTTGCACGGCTTCCTGGGCATCCTTGGCGCTACTGAGATCCTTGGCGTTCTTGATGCTGTCCTCAAACAACGACTTGGCGACGGCGACCTGTATCTCGATGACGCGCTGCGTGTTCTCGATCGATAACTGAGCCAGTTGCACGGCCGCTTCAAGGCCCTTCTTCTGGAGGTCGTTGATTTGTTCCAGTTTGGCTGCCATAGATTTTCCCTCGCATGGTTGTAAATATCACGGCATGAAATGTCCGTGCTTTTGAAAGGAATAATCCCCTGAACGGGGTACCCCAGCCATTTCATTATGCATGCAGCCCGGAATCAGGGCAAGCAAGCTTTGTAAAATAAATGCGCGGTAATTTTCCATGAAACAAGGGAATAATGTCTTTCCCTTGATTTTTCACACTAATTCTTTTACATGATATTGCCCGATACAGATATGGCATTCAGGAAACAAAATTTAGTGTATTGATTAAATGCGTTATTTTGACGGGAAGAGAATGCGCGCGCTCCATGTCCCGCATTTCCGCCCGCGCATTGTGCGCCGGGATGCCGTCCCGGCGCGGGCCGGGCGGCAGGTTTTTATTTCTGTTCCCGGCTTTTTTTCCAGCCCGGAGCGCGCCCTTTGTCTACGGGAGGGGGAGCATCCCGCCGCTGGCTCTTGTTTTTATATGGTGGACGGGAGGTGTCGGAGCCGTTATCGCGGTGGGCGCGCTTGTCCCATGGTTTGGCGGACGGCTTCTCGCCGCGGCGCGGGCTGGATGCCCGGAAACGGCGCGCGGGGATGGCTTCGTTTTCAT
The DNA here is from genome assembly GCA_031277975.1 of Azoarcus sp. GTDB lineage: Bacteria > Pseudomonadota > Gammaproteobacteria > Burkholderiales > Rhodocyclaceae > WRNU01. The sequence continues at coordinate 8,509 of JAITLI010000128.1, read as the reverse complement.
CCAGCGGGCGAATAGCCAGCGGATGGCCGCATACCAGGATGCGGCCAAGCGCGACGAGCAAATCGGGGGAAAGCCGGGCGGGCAGTTCGACGGTGGAAAAATCGTCGAACAGGGTAATCTGCCCAATGAAACGGCCTTCGATGCCGCCCTCGTTGGCGAGCGCGCCGACGATTTCCTTTGGGGTCACGCCGTGTCCGCGCCCGACAGCGATACGGTAGCCTTGCAGCTTGCCATCGGCGAAAGCGTGGCGGCGGTTGAGGATTTCCTCGCGGTCGGGGCGCGGCTGGCGCGTGCGCGGTGCGCCAGCGGTGAAGATTTCCTCGCGCGGCGGCTTGCCGTGCTGCTGCGGCGCGGTCGCCAGATCCCAGCCGCGGCCTTCTTCCTCGATTTGCAATGGCCGTTCGACTTGGGCGAGGTAGGCGAGCGCGGCGGCGATTTCCCGCGCGTCGAGCGTATTTTCCGCGGCGATGGCGTCGACCGTGTTCATGAAAAAATCCAGATCCATGTCCGGATCGGCGAGCGTATCCAGCACTTTTTGCTTGAATTGGCTGATCCGCAGGCTGGAGACATCTTCGCGACTGGGCAGCGCGATCGGCTCGATCGGCTGGCGGGTGGCGCGTTCGATGCTCTTGAGCATGCGCCGTTCGCGCGGGGCCACGAACAGGATCGCCACGCCTTCGCGCCCGGCGCGCCCGGTGCGACCAATGCGGTGAACGTAGGCCTCGGTGTCGTATGGAATGTCATAATTGATGACGTGGCTGATGCGCGGCACGTCGATGCCGCGCGCGGCGACATCGGTGGCGACAACGATGTCGAGCGCACCGGTTTTCAGTTGTTCGATCACCCGTTCGCGCAAAACCTGTGTCATGTCGCCGTTGAGGGCGGCGGCGGCATAGCCGCGCGCGGCGAGTTTGTCGGCCAGTTCCTCGGTGCTGATCTTGGTGCGCACGAAAATGATGGCGGCGGCGAAGTTTTCTTCGGCGTCGAGGATGCGGGTGAGGGCATCGAGTTTGTCGACGCCGCGTACCAGCCAGTAACGCTGGCGGATTTTCGCCACGGTCGCCGTGGCGGCGCGGATGTGGATTTCTTCGGGCGAACGCAGGTGGCGATGGGCGACGGCGCGGATCGCGGCGGGCATGGTGGCCGAAAAGAGCGCGGTCTGGCGCTCTCCCGGCGTATGTTCGAGTATCCATTCAACATCGTCGATGAAGCCCATGCGCAGCATTTCGTCGGCTTCGTCGAGCACCAGCGTGACAAGGCCGTCGAGCTTGAGGCTGCCGCGTTCGAGATGATCCATGACTCGCCCCGGCGTGCCGACGATGACCTGCGCGCCCCGGGAAAGCTGGCGCAATTGCACCACCATGCTTTGTCCGCCATAAACCGGCAGGACGTGGAAACCCCGCAAGTGATGAGCGTATTTGGTGAAGGCTTCGGCGACTTGGAGCGCGAGTTCCCGGGTCGGGGTGAGCACCAGCGCCTGTGGATGGGGGCTGGCGAGATCAAGCCGCGCCAAGATCGGCAGCGCGAAGGCGGCGGTCTTGCCGGTGCCGGTCTGCGCTTCGCCGAGCAGGTCGCGGCCGGCAAGCAGATGCGGAATACAGGCCGCTTGTATGGGGGATGGCGTTTCATAGCCGACTTCGGCGAGTGTCGCCAGCAAGTCGGCGGGTAGGCCCAGTCCGGCGAAAGAATCCAGCAGGGACGGGGCGGTGGGGGAGGTCGATTCGGTCATGGCGGATCAGGAGATGGGGCGGGGCCGCAGAAAACGCGGATGAAGCAAGAATACAAAAAGAAAGCACCACCGGGATGGCGAAAAATCCATCCGGCGATAAAAAACAAACGCGGCCCGCGGGCCGCGTTTGTCTGGAAGTCACTGTGCCGGTCAGAGCGGACGGATGTTGGCCGCTTGCAAACCTTTGGGGCCGGACTTGATCTCGAATTCAACGCGCTGGTTTTCGGCGAGTGTCCTGAAGCCTTTGCCCTGGATTTCGCTGAAGTGGGCGAAAAGATCTTCGCCTCCCTGTTCCGGTGTGATGAAACCGAAGCCCTTGGCGTCATTGAACCATTTGACGGTGCCGGTTTGAGTGCTCATTTGCGTTCCTGTAAAGAAGGTGGTTTGTTTGATCGGGCATGCGCCCTGGAAGCCAGCGATCAAGAAACGTATCGAGGGAATCCAGCCAGACAGTTCGCAACGAACACGGAAGGGTACCACAGGGACAACGCTTGAATCGACTGCGCTGCCACGATACACGTTTTTCCGGCGCCTGTGCTTTTTTTGAAGCGTTTGCAAGGGGGCTGTTGTTTTTCCGCATTGACCGGGAGATGCTATGCACTTTGTTACGTTCATGGCCGGTGAAAAGAAACCGAGACGGAGTTGACACGATGTAACGACGTAACTAATATCTTCGACATTAAGTCAGGCAACCCCCGTCCCATCTCGTCCGAATGCCAACCATCCGCTGGATGTGCCGCATCCCCGGAAAACCGGCGGGAAAGTCTGCTTCTGAATCGACCGGCATTGGCCGGAAGACTCTGGACAATGCGCTCGACCATGTACGCGCGCATTGCCGGTTTTTCAACCAAGCATAAAAAGAAAGCAGTCATGATAAACAAGAGTGCGGCGAAAGCCGTGTTGCGCATTTTCCTGTGCGCCGTGTTGCGCATGTTGGCGCGGCTCCTGTTCCGCGTACGGGTGCAGGGGATGGGAACGGCGGCGGCGGCCGGCGCCGCACGCGGGCAGCGTCTGCTGGTGATCGCCAATCACGAATCCTTCCTCGACGGGATATTGCTCGGGTTGTTCCTGCCGATCGAAAACCCGGTGTTCGTGGTGCATACCGAAGTGGTCAAACATCGCCTGTGGCGTTTCTGGCTCGGGGTGATGGCCGATTATCTGTCGGTCGATCCGGGCAATCCCATGGCGATGAAGCAGATCGTCCGCCTGATCGAATCCGGCAGGCCGGTGGTGATTTTCCCGGAAGGGCGGATCACGCTCACCGGCAGCCTGATGAAGGTCTACGACGGCCCGGCCTTCGTGGCGGTGAAGACCGGCGCGACCTTGCTGCCGGTACGGCTGGACGGGCCATCGCGCAGCTATTTTTCGCGGCTGTATGCGCGTCCGCGCAAACTCTTTCCACGCATTACCCTCACGGTACTGCCGACGACGGCGCTGCCGGTTCCGGAAGCGCCGGCCGCCCAGGCGCGCCGGCGCAAGGCGGGCGAAGCGCTGCGCCGCCTGATGCAGGAAATGTTGCTGGCGCAGCCGCCGCGGCACACACTGTACGGGACACTGTGCGACGTGATCGAATTGCATGGCCGCAATCGCCGCGTGGTGGAAGACATCCGGCAGGTGGAGCATACCTACCGGGATCTGCTGAAAATGAGCCTCATGCTTGGACGGCTGGCCGGACGCCTGACGCAGCCCGGCGAGCGCGTGGGACTTATCCTGCCCAACATGATTCCGACGCTCGGGTTGTTTTTCGGCCTGACAGCGTTTGGCCGCGTTCCCGCGATGCTCAATTACACGGCGGGCGTCGATGCCATGCGGGCAGCCTGCGCGGCGGCGGAAATCCGCACCCTGATCACCTCGCGCGCCTTCGTCGAACAGGCAAAACTCACCGATAAACTCGCCGTCCTGCAAGAGTCGGTCAACATCATCCATCTCGAAGATTTGCGCGCACGGATGCGTTTTTTCGACAAACTCTGGCTGCTGTGCTGGGCGCTGCGGTTCCCGCGCCGAGTGGAAAAAACCGGAGCGTCGCCCGAAGATGCGGCGGTCGTGCTGTTTACTTCCGGTTCCGAAGGCGCGCCCAAGGGCGTCGTGCTGCCACACCGGGCGATTATCGCCAATGTCATGCAAATCCGCGCGATCATCGACTTCACGGTCGACGACCGCGTGCTGAACGTCCTGCCCATTTTCCACGCCTTTGGGCTGACGGCGGGAACGCTGCTGCCGGTGCTCACGGGCGCGAGTCTCTTCCTGTATCCCTCGCCGCTGCATTACCGCGTGATTCCAGAACTCGCCTACGACCGCGGCTGCACGGTGATGTTCGGCACCAGCACCTTCTTGGGGAATTACGCGCGCTTCGCGCACCCCTACGACTTTTACCGCCTGCGCTACGTCGTCGCCGGAGCGGAAAAACTCGCCGCGACGGTGCGCGAACAGTGGTTCGAAAAATTCGGCATCCGCATTCTCGAAGGCTATGGCGCGACCGAAACCGCGCCGGTGATCGCGGTCAATACGCCGATGGCCTACCGGCGCGGCACCGTCGGGCAATTCCTTCCCAATGTCGAATACCGCTTGCAGTCCGTACCGGGCATCGCGCGCGGTGGCCTCCTGCACGTGCGCGGCCCCAACGTGATGAGCGGCTACCTGAAAGCGGACAAACCCGGCGTATTGCAGATACCGGCTTCGGACATCGGGCCGGGATGGTACGAGACGGGCGACATCGCCGATGTCGATGACGACGGTTTTGTGCACATCATCGGGCGGGTCAAGCGCTTCGCCAAGATCGCGGGCGAAATGGTGAGCCTCGAAACGGTGGAAAAACTGGCGCGGAGCGCGGCGCCCGGCGCGCAGCACGCCGCCTCCAGCCAGCCCGATGCGAGCAAGGGCGAAGCGCTGGTGCTCTTCACCACCGATGCCGCACTCGACCGCGCCGCGCTGCAAAAGGCGGCGCGGCAAACAGGCGTGTCCGAACTGGCGGTGCCGCGCAAGATCATGCATATAGAAGCGCTGCCGCTCCTCGGCACGGGCAAGACCGATTACGTCACCCTGAAGCGCATGGCCGAGGAAGTCTGAACAGCCGCCGCCGCGCCTTTCCGTTTCCGATCCCCGCGAATGAACAAAATGCCCCCCTCTCCCGAGCGCGCCAACGTGCGGCACTCCCGACATTCCCAATTCTCCCTGCTCCGCGAAAAGCGCTTCTGGCCGCTTTTCACCACCCAGTTCCTGGGGGCCTTCAATGACAACGCCTACAAGAACGCACTGATGGTGCTGCTGACTTTCCGCGCCGCCTCGTGGACGGACATCGCTCCGGAAATGCTGGCCAACCTCGCGGCGGGCCTGTTCATCCTGCCCTTCTTTCTCTTTTCCGCCACCGCCGGGCAATTGGCGGATAAATTCGACAAGGCGCGGCTGGCGCGCTTCGCCAAGGCGCTGGAGATCGCCATCATCCTCGTCGCGGCGCTGGGTTTCGGGCTGCATAGCCTGCCCGTGCTGTTGACAGCGCTGTTCCTGCTCGGGCTGCAATCCACCCTGTTCGGCCCGGTGAAATACGCCATCCTGCCGCAACATCTCCACCCCGCCGAACTGGTGGGCGGCAACGCCTTGGTGGAAGCGGGGACATTCATCTCCATCCTGCTGGGCACCCTCGCGGGGGGCCTGCTTGCCGGACTCGATGACGGCATCGCCTGGATCGTCGGCATTTGCCTTGCCGTGGCGGCGGGCGGATTCTGGGCGAGCCGCCGCATCCCCGCCGCGCCCGCGCCCGAGCCGGCGCTGAAAATCACCGCCAATCCGCTCGCGGAAACATGGCGCTGCATCGGTTTCGCGCGCCGCGAGCGCAGCGTATTTCTTTCCATCTTGGGAATTTCGTGGTTCTGGGCCTACGGCGCGCTGTTGCTGACGCAATTTCCCGTCTACACAAAAGTCGTGCTTGGCGGCGGCGAAAGCCTGGTGACAGTGCTGCTCGCGGTCTTTTCAGTGGGCATCGGCGCAGGCTCGCTCCTGTGCGACAAGCTCACCCGGCGGCGCGGCAAACTCGTGGAACCGGGACTGGTGCCCCTTGGCGCGCTGGGCATGCTCGTCTTCGGCGTCGATCTGACATTCGCCGCGCCCGCTCCCGCGCAGGGCGGCGCTACGCTGCTGCCGCTCGCCGAACTGCTCCGCGACGGCGGTACATGGCGCGTCCTCCTCGACCTGCTGTTCCTTGGCGGCTTCGGCGGCATTTACTGCGTGCCGCTCTACGCTCTCGTACAACAGCGCAGCCAAGCGCAATACCGCGCCCGCATCATCGCCGCCAACAACATCTTCAACGCGCTTTTCATGGTAGCGGGCGCCCTGGGCGCAAGCGCCTTCCTGCACCGCGGCCACGGCATTCCCGCGCTCTTCCTGCTGGCGGCGGCGCTGCATGGCGCGGTCACCATCTATATATTCAGCGTCGTACCGGAATTTCCCCTGCGCGCGCTGGTATGGCTGGGGTGGCGGCGCGGGGACAAGCCATGACCGCCGGCTGGCCGCGCGGATCGCGTGCGACGTGAAGCCGCCCGCTGTGTCATTTTCCCCGCATCCTTCGTCGTTACAGATTCAGCACTCGTCTCGCCGCTCGCATCTTGCCCCGTATTGGGAGCGGATGAATCCGTGCCTGGAAAGATATTCGGGCGCAACCAAACAGTTTCAGCCCAACGCCGCGAATACTTCCCGCGCCGCCGCCAGCGTGGCATTGATTTCAGCCTCGCCGTGTGCGGAGGAGATGAACCCGGCTTCAAATGCCGAGGGCGCGAAGTAGTGACCTTTCGCCAGCATGGCATGGAAAAAGCGGTTGAAGCGTTCTCGATCCATGGTCATGACTTCGTTGAACGATTCGGGCGGGCGTGCGCGGGCGTAAAGTCCGAACATGCCGCCCACCGCATCGGCGGAAAACGCGGTTCCGGCGGCGCGGGCGGCGGCGGCCAGGCCCTCGGCCAGGCGGCGCGCGCGCGCGGCGAGGGTGTCGTGGAAACCCGGGGCGCGCGTCAGCTTCAGCGAGGCGAGGCCCGCCGCCACTGCCACCGGGCTGCCGGAGAGGGTGCCGGCCTGGTAGACCGGGCCAAGCGGTGCGACTTTTTCCATGATGTCGCGCCGTCCGCCGAAAGCGCCGACCGGCATGCCGCCGCCGATGATCTTGCCCAGGGTGGTCAGGTCGGGCGTGATGCCGAACAGGCCCTGTGCGCCTTGCGGGCCGACGCGAAAGCCGGTCATCACTTCGTCGAAGATCAGCAGCGCGCCATGGTGCGTGCACAGGCGGCGCAGTCCTTCCAGAAAACCGGGGCGAGGACGCACCATGTTCATGTTGCCCGCCACCGGCTCGACGATGACGGCGGCGATGTCCGCGCCGTGCGCCTTGAAGGCGGCTTCGGCCTGGTCGAGATCGTTGTAGCCGAGCACGATAGTGTGGCGGGCGAAATCCGCCGGCACGCCGGCCGAGGAAGGATTGCCGAAGGTCAGCATGCCGGAGCCGGCCTGCACGAGCAGGCTGTCAGCATGGCCGTGGTAGCAACCCTCGAATTTGATGATGGCGTCGCGTCCGGTGAAGCCGCGCGCCAGCCGGATGGCGCTCATCGTCGCCTCGGTACCGGAACTGACGAGCCGGACCATTTCCAGCGAGGGCAGCAGTTTGCACAGCAGGGCGGCCATTTCGACTTCGCGCGCGGTCGGCGCGCCAAAGGACAGGCCGGCGAGCGCCGCTTCGCGCACGGCCTCGACAATGGCCGGGTGGGCATGCCCCGTGATCGCCGGCCCCCAGGCGCCGACATAGTCGATATAAGCGCGGCCATCGGTATCCCATATCCGCGCGCCTTCGGCGCGTTCGATGAAGCGGGGCGCGCCGCCGACCGAGCGGAAAGCGCGCACGGGGGAATTGACCCCCCCGGGAATGTATTGTTGCGCCAAGGCAAAAAGAGCTTCGTTACGGCTATCCATGGAAAAGCGTCCGGCGTGGAAAACAGGAAGGGGCGAATTGTCGCCCGCGCCGCGCAGCGGGTCTACCGCGATAACGTGCGGCGGCCGATATTGGCATTTAGATCTCGCTTCCGCTCGGTCAGGGGCTGTCACGATTTCCGCTAGGCGCGATCCAGGCCATTTCCGTCACTTTCGTCATTGCGAGGAGCGCAGCGACGCGGCAATCCAGTTCGTTCTGCCCGGCACGCAGCGCTACTGACTTGAACCGCCGCATGGATTGCCACGTCGCTGCATTCTTCGCAATGACGAGTTCTTCCGATGAATTCCCCCTGTATCTTCCCCCCATGAACATAAATGATGATGACAGGCTGTGGAGCTTGTGAGCAACCGCCCACCCACAGGATTGCGCGCAGCGCAAAGGCGGGAACCGGCGCAGCCGGCTGCCCACAAATCCACAGCCTTACCGTGTTTCGGGCGCGGCGGCGCAGCCTGTTTCCCCTTGGGGCCAATAAGCCCGCGGGAGAGCGGATGGCGCGCCGTCGTGGCCGTTCCTTGGGAACCCGAACAGTTGCTGGAACCCAAATCGCATTGGCAAGGAAGGGACAAGAGGAACATGCCCGAATCGTTTCTGCAGGAAGAGGAGAAGAGAAACATGCCTGAATCCATCGTTGTCGGCATCGACATTGCCAAAAACAGCTTCGAGGCTGCCCTGGGCGTGGGTGGGCGCGTCGAGACTTTCACCAACGACGACAGCGGCCAGCAAGCCCTGCTCGCCCAATTGGCAGGACAAACCATTGACCTGATCGTCATGGAGGCGACCGGCGGTCTCGAACGCGATCTGGCCTGCGCCTGCCA
>JAITLI010000121.1 GCA_031277975.1 Azoarcus sp. | reverse complement strand
GTTTCGAGGGTAGACATGACTGGACTCCTTGCTCATTGAGCGTGGAAGGGATGGGGCGCGTCTTTGAGCGCCCCGGGTCAAGGATCGCATCAGCAAAACTACGGCAAAACACCTCCGGGAAGTTTCAAGAACCTTCCCACAGCCTCCCTTGAGGTTTCAAAACCGAATGAAGCTACATACCATTTCTCTTTTATATTCAAGAGATTTATATAAGCTACGGAAATTCTTCCGTTGGAGTGTTCTACCAGATACGTTTTACTATCCCATGTTCCTGCTTTCACGATTCTATCCAGAGGATGAATTTTGTAAATACTGTCATAAAAGTTTGGTGGATTCTCGATTATTTGTAACCCATCCCTGAAACCAGAAGACTGTTCACTCTTGGCTGCGGCGGGCGTCATGTGCGTTCCAACCAATGTGGAAAAACACTTGTTTTTAAGACCCGACATGATGCATTCGATATATTTTTTCTCGAACGCATCCCTGTCATCGATAGGTACCTGGGCATTCGCCACAGTCATGGATGCAAGAAACAATCCCGCGCCGAACACGGCGTTCCGCATGGTTCCGGTTTTCATTTGTTGTCCTCCTTTGGCAAGACTGAAGAAAATGTATGCACAGACGCAACGTGCTTCCCGTTCCGCATCGGCGAGTCGCTATCCTGCGGCTTGCGCCCTTGTCCGGCAGCCGGGAATGCCGCCTTTCCGATTCCCGCACGGTGGAGCCGTGACCGCACCCAAGCTTCTTCCGCGTCAACGGACAACGAAGCGGATGAAGAATGCGTTGTGGAAAACAAGATATTCATGCATGGCGATCCTTGCATACTCCAGCGTCAAGCAAGAGCATAGACAGAATCTCCCCCTGGAGTCAACACTTATCTTTTTCGTTTGCTTTCCTATTCTTAGCGGCCAGCTTCGCACCCAACTTCCACGCCGCGATGAAGAACATCGCCCCGGTGTGGCGCGAGATGGAAGCGTTCGTGAGCTATAACCAGTGGTTCAAATGAGCGGCCGGACACGGCGGGACTCGCTTCCGTGTCCGGGGTTCGCACGCGCGAAAACCATCTCAGCGGAGGCGGCCTCGATCAGGCGTGTGTGGCGGCGCCGCGAATGACACGGCTATCCGGGCATCCCGTCAGCACATACGATTTCCATCGCCGCAGCCCGGCCCCGTCACCCAGTCGCAGACCTCGCCCGTGTTCCAATCGCAAGACAAACATCCCTCTATCCCGCCCGCGCCATGGGCGCGCGTTGCATGGGCGGATTGTCGTCGAAATAGCGGCGGATGCCGCGCAGGATGGCGTCGGCCATTTTTTCCTGATAGGCGTCGTCGTTGAGGCGCGCTTCCTCTTCGGGATTGCTGATGAAGGCGGTCTCGACAAGGATCGACGGGATGTCCGGAGCCTTGAGCACGGCAAAGCCCGCCTGTTCGACGTGGGATTTGTGCAAGGTGTTGATGTCGCCCAAGGCGGCGAGCACGGCGCGCCCCAGTTTGATGCTGTCGCCGATCGTCGCCGCTTGCGAGAGATCAAGCAGAGTGCGGGCGAGATGGCTGTCCTGGCGGGCGAGGTTGACGCCGCCGATCAGATCCGCGTCGTTTTCTTTTTGTGCCAGCCAGCGCGCGGCGGAACTGGAAGCGCCTTTTTCCGAAAGCACGAAAACCGAACTGCCGCGCGCTTCCGGGCGCACGAAAGCATCGGCGTGTACCGATACGAACAAGTCCGCCTGTACCTGGCGGGCGCGCTTCACCCGCTGCGCCAGCGGCACGAAGTAATCGCCGTCGCGCGTGAGCATGGCGCGCATGCCGAGGGTATTGTCGATCTTGCGTTTGAGGCGGCGCGCGATATTGAGCGTGATATTTTTCTCGTAACTGCCGCGCCGTCCTATCGCGCCGGGATCTTCGCCACCGTGACCGGGATCGAGCGCGATAGTGAACATCCGCTTGATACGCGGCGGCGCGGCACGGCGCGATGGAGCGGCACTCGTGGCGCTGGCGGCTTCGGAAGCGGCGGCCTCGGAGCCGGTGGTTTCGGAGGCGGCGGAAGTATCCGGCGGACTGCCCGTCGCCGCGTCCAGCGGCGAGGATTTCTGGATCAGCGCCAGCAAGGGGTCGGGCGCAACCATCGGATAGAGGTCGAGCACCAGCCGGTGTCCGTAATTCCCCACGGGGTCGATGGTGAAAATCTGCGGGTTGATCTCTTCTTTCAGTTCGACCACGATCCGCACGACGCCGGGCCGGTTCTGGCCGGCGCGGATGAGCTTGATATAGGGGTCACTGTCGAGCACCTTGCCGGTGAGGTTTTGCAGCACGCTGTCGAGATCGATGCCTTCCAGATCGACGACGAGGCGTTCGGGATCTTTCACGATCAGGTGTGAAAACTTCAGTTTGTGGCCACTTTCCAGCGTGATGCGGGAGTATTCGTTTGCCGGCCATACCCGGATAGCCAGCAGACCGCCGCTGGCGGCGAGGCCAGCCGGACTGACGAGAAGAGCGAGCGTCGCGCCGGCCAGTTTCAGCAGTGCGCGCCGATTCAGCCGGGCGGGGCTGTCCGCTGCGAGATTGTCCTGCCTGTCAGTTGATGTATACATATCCGCCCGGCTTCTGTTTTTGCCTGGATCGTGGCCTGCCGCCCATCATTCCGGGCCATGAGGGTGATGATGATGTCGGGAGCCGCCAGACAGGGGGCCGCTTGCCGCGGCCACTCCACCAGGCGGATGCCCGCCCCCGAAAAATATTCGTCGAGTCCGGCGTCGAGAAATTCTTCCGGATTCGCCAGACGATAAAAATCAAAATGATACAGGATTATCCCAGAAACCACATAAAGTTCGATCAAGGTGTAGGTGGGACTTTTTACCGGCCCGGTGTGGCCCAGTGCCCGCAATATGCCGCGAACAAGGGTGGTCTTGCCGCTGCCGAGGCCGCCTTCGAGCCAAATATTGAGTCTATTGAGTCCGGGCACAAGCGTTCCGGCGATCCGAGCCCCGAGCGCGAGCGTATCCCCCTCGCTGGCAAGCTGTGCGCTGGCGGCGAAATCATGCTCATCGGGATGATGCGCGAAAGTGAACGAAAATGCGGTCATGCGGACAATGCCGACGTGGTGGCGGCACATTATAGAGCGCGGCGCGTCCCGGAAGAGATTGACAGGAATATGGATACGCCCCCAGAATCTTCGGGCTGTTTCCCCAACTCAGAGAGAAAAAACATGAACATCCAGGATCGCATCCGCGAACAGCTCACTTCCAGCCCCGTCGTGCTGTACATGAAAGGCACGCCGCGCTTTCCGCAGTGCGGCTTTTCGTCGAGCGCCGTGCTGACGCTCAAATCGTGTGGCGTGGAAGACTTCGCCGCGATAAACGTCCTCGCCGACCAGGAAATCCGCCAAGGAATCAAGGAATACGCCAATTGGCCGACCATTCCGCAGCTCTACATCAAGGGCGAATTCATCGGCGGCAGCGACATCATGCGCGAGATGCAGGAAAGCGGCGAGTTGCAGGCATTGCTCAAGGAGGTTGGCGCCATCGCCTGATACGGCTGCACAATCAGGCTGTCAGCGTGACGAGCAGCGCGCCTTCGTCGACAACATCGCCTTCGGCGATCAGGACTTCGCGCACGATGCCGGCATGCGGGGAGAAGATATCCAGCGCGACCTTGCCGGTTTCCAGCGTCAGGATGACGTCGCCGCGCGCGACGCGCTTGCCGGGGGCGACGAATATTTCCAGGATGGAGACCTCACCCTGGGCGCAACCGCCGCAGCTCTCCCAGCATTCGGGGAACTTGGGCAAACGGATTTCCCGGAGGGGCATGGCGGCGAAGTGTCGATGAGAGGCGGATTTGGCGCGAAATGGCGAAGGTGGAACGTCAACGTGAAAAATACCGGCGACGGTAGTTTACAGGCTCGGAATCGCACACTACAATGCGCACTCTTTCGATGGGGGTATAGCTCAGCTGGGAGAGCGCTTGCATGGCATGCAAGAGGTCAGCGGTTCGATCCCGCTTACCTCCACCATCGTGGGAATGTAGTGGCAGCAGTAATGGCAGCATCGTAGTCCCCATCGTCTAGAGGCCTAGGACACCGCCCTTTCACGGCGATAACCGGGGTTCGAATCCCCGTGGGGACGCCAGTTTTCCGGCGTTGCCGTAACGGCGGCGCTGGTGTGGAGTGGTAGTTCAGTTGGTTAGAATACCGGCCTGTCACGCCGGGGGTCGCGGGTTCGAGCCCCGTCCACTCCGCCAAAAAACTCTTCTAAGTCGTTAATATGGAAGAAAAAAGAGCCGCCTCCGGGTGGCTCTTTTACTTTCGACCCCCGTCCCGACCCCCGGCTATAGATGCAGTTTCTTGGCACACAATGAGACGATCCATGCTGCTGAAGCCGGGCATCTCTCCGCCCAATTTGATGTCCCATCCAGACGGTCAGCCAATTGTGTAGACCAGAATTCCTGGCATCCGTTTCTGCAGGGCAGGTTCCGCCATCCTCATAAGTTGCTGAACGCTTGCCTTGGCACGGCAGGCTACCCGACTGCCCGACCTGACGAAGGCCAGGCGGTCACGGGCGACCTTGCGCTTTGCAGATGGGTTGGGCACCGCACTCGAAGGGAATCCAGATCGATTGCCGCATCGGCCATTGCCGTCAGTTCTGGGTCTGGGAGATCAAAATCTCCCGGACATACCCGCCAAGGCGCGGCACTTCCCGCTTCATCGTCATGAACATCCGCTTGTGCGCCAGATCCAGACCGGGGGAGGGTCGTGCCCGGCTGGCGCTTCCATACCCACAGGTAGGGTGCGGCTCTTCGTTACGTAGCCGCACTACCCGGCCACAGGATCGGACAGATCGTGTGAGCAACGGACATGAGCGAAGCTCAACGCCCATCTGCGTTCGATATCCGGAGTGATCACGGTGATTTTCCGATGGCCGACGGTGGCTGATTCAAGCATGCTCGACCCAATGCCCCGCAGTTGTGCAAGGCATCGCTCAGTTGCTTTGGTTTCATGCGCAATAGCAAGGAGTTGAAGCCGAAACCTTTGGGGTTCTAATGAACAACCGGACTGAGATGCGAGTTCGGCTTTTTGAACCAAAGGAGAAATCATGATGCACACCCAAAAATCCCCTGCCCCGCAAGCGCCCCGCGCCCGGAACGCAGGCAAGCACGGCAATGCGGTATTTTCATCCCGGCAGACAGGCGCGTTTTATCACCAGCTTCGCACAAAAGAGAGTGTCGATGCGATGGCCTTGCAACTGCTGATCCTGACGGTGTGCAGGCCCGCCGAAGTGTTGCACGCGAAGTGGGAAGAATTCAATTTCGCGCAACGTGTGTGGATCATCCCTGCATCCAGGATGAAAAATGCTCAAGAGCACCGTGTTCCGCTCTCCGATGCGGTATTGAAAATCCTTTGCAAATTGCAGGGGCTGGACGCCGTATGGGTGTTTCCCGGCGCCCTGCGGGGGATGGGCATGGGCGCGGTGTTGCGGCGGATGGGGTACGCGGGTTCGGTCATGTATACTTTTCGTTCTGCTTTCCGTGCCTGGGCTGGGTCGCAGGGCTATCCGAAGGAGATGGTTGATGTGGCCTTGGCGGGTGTGAGCATGATCGTGGCACTGAACTATCGGTGCCCTGATCTCTTTGAACGTCGCCGGGCGTTGATGCACGATTGGGCCGTGTGGTGCATGACCGTTCAACCGAAGCAACAGGACATTCAGTAAAAACATCCGGGAGAGATCATGCGTAAAGTGTTGGCTATTGCAATTCTTGTCATCGGCGCCGCAATCGGTGTGCTCTCCACAGCCAAGTATTCTTGGGACGTTCGCTTTGTGGCGTTGGGTGTCTGCATGTTGTTTGCGGTACCCATTGCGGGCGCAGTGGCTGGAATCGGCGGGGAAACCCGTGCGCCCCTTAAAATAAAGCCTGATTTTGACCCGAACTCCGATTACTTGCCAGGACAAAGCACGTCACCACGGGATTTGGCGGCGAACTACTGGCGGGATGAAGGCCATCCACCCTTTGCAAAGCCCTCGAATGATCCACCAGACCTGCATCAATTCGATCCGCAGAACCTGGACTGATTTCCGATCATTTCATCAAGTCTTTCACAACATCCTTGGCGTTCTCGGTCGTTGCCACAGCATCTTTCCCAACCTGTTTCGCGGATTGCCAAAGTAAAGATTTCTTCGTTGCGAGCGTTCCATCGTCGGTTTCGATGATTTCGGTTTTGCCGTCGAAGTCTTGTTGTTTTGAGTTGACTTGCGAGCGAATCTCGGCGCCGCGCCCGCGTATTTCCTCTCGCATCGGCGATGGAGCAACCGCCGGGGGCGGTGCGTTTCGGGTTGAAGCGCCCGAAGCAGAAACCGTTTGCCGATTCGCCTGATGCTGGCCGTGGATGTCGGGGTTCAGTGCAACATCCTGACCTTGCCGGTCATGGCGCTCCCGCAGTTCGCCAAAGGACGTAGGCAGCGCGCTCCCGTCTGAAGTCCGATGCGGCGTCAACGCCTGGCGGGCCAGTTCCGAATCCATGAGCGAATGGGCGGCGGCGCTGTTGCCGCCGTAGTCCTGCGCGTAACGCATGAACATTTCCAGATTGTGCGGATCTTGCGCGATGTCGATCGAGATGGACTCCCCTTTCTCGTGGGCGCTCGATACACGCTCGGCAAAGGAGGTCCGTTCCGTGAGGCTGGCCTCGGCACGTTCGGAACGCGAGGCGGTCGAAGCGAGCCGCGCCGCCATGTCCTGTGCTTCGCGCTCGTCGCTGGAGACTGCCCTCATGAAGCTGGCGTCGCGGGAGACGCGCTCGCCGAATTGCTTCAATGTTGCGATCTGTTCGGTGTTCAGATTGCCCAGTACTTTCTGTTCTTGGGCGCTGAGGCTGGACAGATAGCTCTTGTCTGCGCTGGCATTCATTCGCGCGCCCGCGAAACGGCCCTTGATCCCGACATAGCCCGAAGCGCCCATCGCAATATTGGCGACCTGTGATTGCGACAGCCCCGTGTTCGCGGCCAGGCTTTTCGTGATCTGGTCAACCTCTTGAAGCGCCTCGCCCCACTGCTCGAAGCCGCTGCTTGTTTGCCCGTCGGACGCGCGCGTCGAATGGAGTTTCGACATCCCTTTGGTAAATGCCTCGCCGAGCACCGCCGAACGGTCCCGCGCGGCGGCCACCGCTTCGACTCGCGCGGCATCGACCTGGCGGCTTGCTTGCTGGACGTCCTGTTCCGACACCCGCATCGACACGACCCGCGAGGCAAACCCCTGGTTTCGAAGCAGGCTCGCCGCCGTCCGCCCGGTCAGCGCGTTCGTCGAGAACGTGTCGCCACTCAAGTCGTTTTGCAGGCTTCCCATGAAGGCGGAGGTACGGTTCGGCGCAAGCCGCATCTGATCCATGCCGACATTGCCCATCGAGACGTTTCCGGCGGCGGCGCTGGCGCTCGCGCCCGAGAGCGTCGCTTGCAGGCCCGAGAGTCCGCCGATCATCGCGCTGCCGAAATTCTCCATGCGCTTTAGCGCCATCCAGGCGATGAGCGGGATGCCCAGCGCCAGATAACCCACGATCGCCTCGCCCGAGATCGCTCGCGAATAGATGCTGGATGCGGTCTGCAAGGCGAGCGCTTTCGTCCCTGTGCCCAGGTCGGCGGCGGCGGCCAGATCATAGGTCGCGTAGGTTGCCGCCATGTAGTTCATGATGGCGTAGAGCGGCGGCCAGAGTTGAATCCAGATCAGGATCGTCGCGTAGCCCTTGAAGGCCATCATCGTTTCCCGCCCGCTTGTGAGCAACATGAGCAGCACGAAGAGCGGGAAGATCGCGTAAGTGACCGCCTCGATCACGTTGCGAAGCACCGGCAATGCCTGCTCGGCGACTTTGCCGAAATTGAGCCAGGCGGCGTTTTGCTGCGCCACCGCCTGGGCGCGGCCTACCGCCAGCACCATGGCCGCCGGATCGTTCGATTTCTGCCCGACGATCTTGCCCGTATCGTCGATTGCGTTGAGCATGGCGTTTTGCCGGAGGATGTCGGCAGCGCTCGCCGCGGCGTCGGCGATGCGGTTCTTCAGGTACGCCTGCTGGATCTGGCTGGCGATGACGGAGGACGCTGCCGCGCCCGGCAGCGTCGGATTCATCCGGAGGGCGATGCTCCCCTGGATGCGCTCGATCTGTGCGGGCAGACGTCCGTTCAGGTTGAGATAAACGTCCGTGCAGGGACCGATCTCGACCAATCCCCCCGCGCCTGTGATGGTGCTGAAGCGGGCGGGATTGGGCGTTGCCATCAGCGGCCACACATCGGCGGCGGCGGCAAACGCCGCAGGGTTGATCGTGCCGTCGATCAGATCGTAGGTCGTGCAGTTGTGGATGAAGTTGATGAGATCGGTGCGAAAGGACGGATCGGGAAAGACGACTTTGCCTGTCTCCCGGATCAGCCGGTTGCCGAACATCAGGCCGTTTTGCTGGTAAGCCAGCTCCGACGGCAAGGCGCCCGCGCCGGGGATCGTCTGGAACGCCGTCTCGAAAAGCCCCGTGAGCGTGTGGCCGATCGTGCTGGTGACGCTGCCAAGGAGCGCAACGCCGAACGGCACGTTGTCGACGGCCTTCACCGGCGAGCCGCCGGTCTTGTCGACGATGCCCACCGTCACCTTGGGCACAATCAGGACGGAGAAGACGAGCACGACGGAAGCGAGCCACTTCCAGCCCTGCAATTTTTCCGGCGCGAACGCGTAGGCTACAAGCGCGGCGGCGAACCCGAAGAAGGCCACGGCGGCAAGCGCCGCCGCGTAGTCGCTCGATGCAAAAATCGCCGCCGCCGCGTTGAAGATGCCGAAGAGACTGTCGGCGTTCTGGTAAGCGTAGATTTCCCACATGGTTGCACCTCGCCTACTGCGCGAGATAGGCGGCTTGCTGCCCCAGCATGTCCATTACATGCTGGGGCATGCTCGCGCGCAGTTGCCGCTCCAGGAGTTCCAGGTGACTCGCCACGGCGCGGAAGGACCCTACTTTTTGGTAGAGCAGATTTTTCTCCTGGGCCAGTTGCAGCAACATCGTCTGCGCGCGCAAGCGGATGCGCGTGGCCTGTTCGCGCTGCTCCTTCTGGAGTGTGTAGTCCTTGTCGAGCGCTGCCATGCCGAGACGAAGATTGCGTTCGAGGAAGACATAGGCGTAGTCGGCGGCGATCACGTCGCGATATTGCGCAATCAGGCTCTCGGCCAGGCCCGAGCCGGGGATGCTGGAGCCGATCGAGAGCATCTTGTAGACGGGTTCCGTCACCTGATTGACGAAGCCGACTTCAGTAGAGCCGTTCGCAATCGGCGTCCTCGTGGCGATCTTGTCCGCAATCGAGCGCATCATCGTCTCCACCCGCGCGGTAAAGGGCACATGGTCGTAAGACGTATCGAGCGTGACCACATCGCATTCCGTGTAATCATTGCACCGGAGAAGATGCTGGATGACGTTCGTGCCCGCACCGGCGGCCTGGCCGTAGAGAAGCTGGGAGATGGAGACGAGCGTCGGCGCGATCGGCTCGGGATCGCGCCCGGATTCTTCGGGGTAATAGATGACGGTGCCGACCATGCTCATGATGAGTTCGCGCTCATCGTCCCCGAGGTGCGACCCCGCGTACTGCAAGGCTTTCCAGGTGAGATTGCCGACGAAAGGCGCTTTGTTACGCACATTCGCGTCCCCCGAGGATCGGGCCGTCGACAGGATGCTCGGGCGGTCGGACGCGCAACGTCTGCGCGCCGCGTCGCGGTCGCTCTCCATCCCCAATTCGATCGCCAGATCCGAACACGCCTCCTGCGAACTGTAGCCCACGGCCTCCGCTGCCGAGCTGACGATGGCCTTGGCGGTTTCGCACGAATTGATGCGGGCGTTGTTGATCCAGGTCTCCAGCCCCTTCGCCCATTTCGTGAGTCCGCCCAGGAGCGGCGAGACGGCTTCGAGCGCAAGCTGGAAAGCGATGCCGGGCAACGCCGCCGTGATGTTCCTCAGCATGTTCTTGAACTCTTCGGCGGAGATGTGGCTGAAAGAGCCGCCGAACACGTCGATGCCGCCGCAACCGGCCTTGACGCCCGGAAACTGGATCGCCACGAGCTGATAGGTTTTATTGGGCGAGCGCATCATGAGGCTGCCGCCCGTATAGGTGTTGTAGGCCTGGCCGCGAAACGCACCCGGCGCGGTGTAGTTGCCGATGGCGCCCAGGTTGTCGAACATGTCGTTCACTTCCGAGTTCAGGTCGGCGCGCGCGGGGATGGCTGCGGCAAGCACGGCGATGGCAAGGGCCGTGCGGGGAAGGCGTAAAGGCGGGGTATTCATTATTTTTCCTCATGGCAAGGCAAGGTGTTGGACGATGCCGGGCAGCATCGCCTCGCCTTGGGGCGACGAGACGATGGAGATGCGTTCAAGCAACTGGGATTCCGAGAGCACGCCGAAGCCGATGGGCATGATCTTTCGGCTGAATGGTTGGGCGAGGAACACGGCGGGCACCTGCTCGACCTTGAGCGCGGTCGCAATGCCGTTGTCGGGGCGCGCCCCCGGGAAACCGGGCATCGGCCCGCCGTCGAGGCTCACCGCAACGATCTGGATGCCGTGGCGGGACTGGAAGCTGGCAAGCGTCGGCGCGAAGGCGTGGCAGTACGGGCAGTCCGACCGATAAAAAAAGAACAGCACGTGATCCTTGCCCAAGGCGGCAACGGAGGCGGCGCGCTCGTCGAGTTGGCGGCGCTCGAAGACTTGCAACGCCTTGGCGTTGACCGGGCGTCCTTGCAAGGTGGGGTCGAGCGCGGGCGTGGACCAGGCGACCCGTTGCGCCACATCGGCGAAATAGGAGGCGCGGGCGACGACACTGGCTTCCATCTCCATGTAGCGGCGCACATTGGCCTCAGAAGGCCGCATGATCGCGATGTTGCGAACGTCTTCGAGCGTTTTTTTAAGATGCTCGAATTCTGCGAGTTCCGGAACCTCCGGGATGGGGGGCGCGGCGGGCGGAGCCGCCACACTGGGTGGAAGCGGTTCAAGGGGGACTTTCTCGACAGGCGGCTCTTCGTAAAAATGCCAGCCCCGCCAACGGTCGGCCCAATAGGGCGCGCGTTCGTCCCGCAGTGCGTCATCCGCTACGCCTTGGGCGAGGCAGACACCGCAGTGAATCGCAAAAGCGATGCCGGGAAGTGCGCGTAAAAAACGGAGAAGGCGTTTCACGGCGCGCCTTCATTCCAGGGATTTCGGCGGCAGGCCGTCGAGGCAATAATTGATCCCAAATTCGACGGTTTGCCTGCGGGGCGCGTGTGCCCTGGGCAAGCGCACCCCCTCTTGCCAGAAAGTGACATTGAGGCGGCTGCAACCCGGCTGGCGATAGCGCTTGAGGGTGGAGACGTCGATGTAGATGGGAGAGGTCGCCGCAAACTTTTGGGTAATGGCTTCGGCGATCTCGCCCACGAGGATGCCATGCGCCTTGCCCTCTTCGGCGCGTAGCGCGGCGAGCATGAGCGGTTTGGCCCCCTCGACCTCCTGGCGCGCGGGTTCGGCCCGCAGGGGCGTGGCGAGAGCGCAGACGGCGAGCGCCGCCGCACGAAAGACCCTATTCATTGGCATTTTCCTTCACCGTAATAGCAGTTGGCGGGTGTGTGTTCGCGGTGGGCATTTATGATCGCGGCCGCGTTGGGCAGGGTCGGAACGATCGACGAATAGAACTCGGTCAAATCCATCCTGGAGAAGTCGAGCGTCTGTAACTGCGAGATCGTGAAACCGGAACAATCGGGCGCTTTCCCCGATCCCCAGCCTTTGCCGACCTGTTCGCGCCCCTGCTCGTTGATGAGCCGCGCGAGCATGGAATTGAAGCAGCACTTGCCCGTCTTGCGCTCAGTGCAGGAGACGCAACTCCCGAAAAGATTGATGCAGGACGAGCAGTACGAGCCGACCGTGTGGCAGAGCTTCGCCCCCTCCTGCATGGCGAGCTTGCCCTCGTCGTCGTTGCACGAGGACATCTCCATGACTACGTAAATGATGACGGCAATCACCAGCGTCCACGGATCGACGGCAATGACCATGCTCTGGCCCGAATAGAGGACGGTCGAACCGGCAGGCACCGCTGCGCCATTGACCGCGACGGTGACGCCGTAAGTAGTGAAACTGCCCGAGAAACCCGCCCCGGTGACAAGCGAGGTCATCGCGTTGTAGAGAAAGGCGCGGTTCTCCAAATTCATCAGGATGTCGAACACGAGCCGCGAGCCGGTGCCCGAGACGCTCTGGTTGCTCATCTGGGCGCCGGCGGAGTCCGAATAGCAGCAATCCTTGAGCAGTCGCTCCCGGCACTTGGCCGCTTCGCCCGTAAAAACCCGCAAGGTGTCGGGATCGAGATAGACGCCCGCTTCGCGCGCCGCCTCCAGGTAGGACATGGAGCGCGCAAAATCGGCGTCATTCGCGTAGGCGGTGTTGAAACACTCGCCCGCAAAGCAGAAGACGTTGGCCGGACAGTTGGAGAGCGCCGCGGCCGATGAAGGCGAAGCGTTGCAGGTAAAACGTTTTTCGACGATCTCGCAGACGCCTGTCCCGGCGTCGGCCTGCCGGCATTCCTCGCCCGCCAGGGTGCAGCCAGCTTCGACAAGCGGAGCGCATTCGTCCTTCGATGGATCGGCACTGGTTTGTCGGCAAACGCGCGTCTCCGTTGCGGGCGTCGCCGCCATGTCGACCGTGCAGCCGCCATAAAAACTGGCAATGTCCTCAATGGCCCGCGCGGGGTTTTCCGCGACGCGGCGCGCTTCGAGCACCGCCGGATCATAAGCGGGTACGGCCAGGCGCGGCATGTTGGCCGATTCCCTTGCGCCGAGCATGGCCTGGCACGTCGGATCGTCCGGGGACGAGGCGCAGGCGGCGAGCACCGTATCGGCCCGATTCGTGAGGTCGCTGTCGCCATACATCTCGCGCTCGTGTGGTGTTGCGGTGTAACCAGGGACGATCTCCGAGGCGCTTGGCTCGGAAATGTTGGCGCGAATGGCGGGATTGGCGGCCTGGCCCGCCTGGATGCCTTCCTCGTAGGAACCGGCGAGCGCCGTGTTTTGCGCTACGAGGAAAGCGGAGATCGTCAGCCAGGCAATCGCGCGGGACAGGTTATGAGAAGAAGCGAACATGTTTTTTTCCTCGGGACAGACGGCTTACGGCTTCAGGCGCTCGATGAACGGTGCCACTTCCATCCCGAAGACCGGGGCCATGTGTCGCATGGCATTGAGCGCATAGTCTAGGCTCACGTCGCCCGCCAGCAGCAGATAGGCGTTCGGCGGGGCGCAAGCGCCGTCCGCGCACGACCCGGCCTTGGCGCGCTCACCGGCGCGCACCAGGACGAAGCTGGGGACTTTCGTGACCGCATACCGGTCGAAGGCGCGGGGATCGATCTGGATCGACGCCTTGTGCGCGCCGAGGATCTGCTGCACCTGGGAGACCGTCTCGCGCAACGACCCATTCACAAAACCCCGGATGACCAGCGCCGCG
>JAITLI010000044.1 GCA_031277975.1 Azoarcus sp. | reverse complement strand
CAAGCGGACTTCAGCCCATTCCGGCAAAGGGCCGAAACGGCGGGCCAACAAACGCGCCAACATCTTGGCCTCGCCCTGTTCCTCCGCGTGCAGAGCCTTCTCCTCCGCATGCAAGGCTCGTTCCTCGACATGCAACGCCCATTCGAACCACCCTCCGATGCGTTCGGCCAACATGCCCTTGCCCTCCAGAATGTCCTGTATCCGGTCAATGGTAGAAGCCGGAACCGTGTGCCGCAAGTAGGCGTTGATCCATTCCTCGAAGTCTTTCGCCAACGGGCGCATTTCGGGCGCGGCGAGCAGTTCGCACAAGGCGCGCAGCGCCGCGTGCAGGTCGCGTTCCGTGCGGCTGTTTTCCATGGCGAGAATCGCCTCGGCGAAATTGCGCACTTTCCCGAGCGGGTGCAGCCTGAGGCGCATGCCGTCGATGAGGTGGTATTTGAAGCTCGGGCGGAAAGCGGCCAGTCCGCCGGGCGGATCGACGAAACAGTCGGCCACGTCGATGGGCGCGCGCCATTCGGCTTCGCCGTTGTAGAGGACGATGGGCAGGATGGGCGGCAGGCGTCCCTCGGGCAGTTCCTTCTTGTGCCCGCGGATCAGATCCTGCGCGAGCAGACCGATGTAGACCAGCATGCGCAGCGCCATCCATGGATCGGGCTTGCGCTGGAATTCGAGCACGATGTAGATCCACAGCCAGCGCCCGGCGACCTTCACGCGCCAGACCATGTCGCCGTGGCGCTGCTTGCCCGCGCCGGAGACGTAGCTGCTGTTGACGCGCGTCAGGGTGGAGAAATCGGCGTCCCGCAACCACGGCCCCGGCGCGAAGCGGGCGAGGAGATCGCGGATCGCCACGGCATGGGAGAAGAGACGCCGGTAGCGGGCGTCATGCGACATAGTCATGATCCGGATCATATAGCCGTCATGATGCGCGCGCAATCATCCCGTCTGGAACGGCGCGCGCGCGGGTGCCCGGCCGCCGCGGCGGGAACGTATCCCGCATCGGCCGCGATCCCCGGGTTCCCGCGGCGTTTCGCGCCGATGGGTGAAAGCTCCGCGCCTGGCGGAAGAAGATTCCCGCGCTCCGGAATAGCGCGCCGCGGGGGCGATATGTGGAATGCTTTTTCCCGGCACGGCTTCGATTTGGGTTCGTGCGTGAGTTATTAGCACTATGTAGTGACGCGGGTGGTATAGAGTCGGTACATGTCCCCCGTCGAACCGCTTTGCGCAATCACTTCATAAACAGGAGTTCGTGATGCCACGTCCGGAAAAAGTCCGTCTTGGCGATTTGTTGATCCAGGAAGGTTTATTGACCGACGAGCAACTCAAGTTCGCCCTGGAGGAACAAAAACGCAGCGGGCGCAAATTGGGGCGTATTTTCGTCGATAGCGGTTTTGTCACGGAAGATGCTATTTCCAATATCCTGGCCCGGCAGCTACAAATCCCCTTCGTCGATCTGCGCCAGCTTCAATACAAAGAAGAACTCATCAAACTGCTGCCGGAAACCATGGCGCGCCGTTACCGGGCGCTGGTGCTGGGCGAAAAGAACGGCGTGCTGCAAGTCGGCCTGACCGATCCCACCGATCTGCGGGCTTACGACGAAATCTCCCATGCCGTGCGGCGGAGCATCGACGTCGCGGTGGTGAGCGAAAGCCAGCTCATGGCGACCATCGACCGGGTTTACCGCCACACCGAAGAAATCGCCGGCCTGGCCAAGGAGCTGACTTCCGAGATGGCCGACATCCCGGTGGAGTTCGGCGAACTCCTCGGGCTTTCCGCCACGGCGGAAGACGCGCCCGTCGTCAAGCTGCTGCACATGGTGTTCGAGGAAGCCTTGCGCTCCCGCGCCTCCGACATCCACATCGAACCGCAGGAGAGCAACCTGCGCATCCGCTTCCGCATCGACGGCGTGCTGCACGTGCAGACCGAGGCCGACGCCAAGATCGCCTCCGCCGTCGCCCTGCGCCTGAAGCTCATGAGCGGCCTCGACATCTCCGAAAAGCGCCTGCCGCAAGACGGGCGCTTTCACATCAAGGTGCGCAACGCTTCCGTCGACATCCGCATCTCCACCCTGCCCACGCAGTACGGCGAATCCGTCGTCATGCGGCTGCTCGCCCAGAGCCAGTCCCTGCTGTCGCTCGACCACATGAACATCCCGGCGCGCGTGCTCGAACGCCTGCGCCATGCCCTGCACCGGCCCAGCGGCATGGTGCTCGTCACCGGCCCCACCGGCTCCGGCAAGACCACCACGCTCTACGCCGCGCTCAACGAACTCAACAGCCCCGAGAAAAAAATCATCACCGTCGAAGACCCGGTCGAATACCGCCTGCCCGGTCTCAACCAAGTGCAAGTGCATGAAAAAATCGACCTCAGTTTCGGCAAGGTGCTGCGCACCGTCCTGCGCCAGGACCCGGACATCGTCCTCGTGGGCGAGATGCGCGACACGGAAACCGCCGAGATCGGCATGCGCGCCGCCATGACCGGCCACCTCGTGCTCTCCACCCTGCACACCAACGATGCCATGACCACCCCGATCCGGCTGCTGGACATGGGCGTGCCGCGCTACATGGTGGCGCTCTCCGTACAACTCGTGCTCGCCCAGCGGCTCGTGCGCACCATCTGCGAAAACTGCAAGGCGCCGGCGGCGCTCCAGCCCCACGAGCGCGAATGGCTGCGCGCCGAACTGCGCGAGCGCATCGACGCGCACACCTACTATCGCGGGCAAGGCTGCGCGCACTGCAACAACACCGGCTTCCAGGGGCGCAGCGGCGTCTATGAATTCCTCGAAATGGGCGACGAACTCGTGGAAGCCATCAACCAGTCCGACCCCATCGCCTTCATGGCCGTCGCCCGGCGGCAAATGGCGGGCGCCACCCTGCGCCGCGACGCCGTGCGCCTGGTGCTGGCCGGACGCACCACGGTGGATGAAGCCATGCGCGTCAGCAACCAGAACGAGGACTGAGCCATGCCCAATTTCAGCTACCAGGGCAGGGACGCCGCGGGCAACGCGGTCAGCGGCGCGCTGGAAGCCGCCAGCGAACTCGACGCCGCCAAGCGCCTCATGGCGCGGAGCGTCACCCCGCTGTCCATCACGCAGGCGGCGGCGGAGGCGGCCCGCAAGGGCGCGGGCGGCGCGGGGAAACTCGCGGCGCTGTTCGAGGAAAAACCCCGCCACGAAGACATCCTGCTCTTTTTCCGCCAGATTTACTCCCTGCTCAAAGCCGGCGTGCCCATCATGCGCGCCCTGGCCGGCCTGCAAGAATCCGCCGCCAGCAAAGGCATGAAAAACCTCCTGCGCGACATGCGCGAAAGCCTCGATTCCGGGCGCGAATTCTCCGCCGCCATGGCGCGCCACCCCGGGGTATTCAATTCCTTCGCCATCAACATGACCCGCGTCGGCGAAATGACCGGCAAGATGGAAGAAATCTTCCTGCGCCTGTTCCATCACATGGAATTCGAACGCTTCATCCACGAGCAGGTGAAATCGGCGCTGCGCTACCCGAGCTTCGTAGTGCTGGCCATGGCCATCGCCATCGTCGTCGTCAACATCTTCGTCATCCCCGCCTTCGCCAGGGTGTTCGACAGCTTCGGCGCGCAACTGCCGGCGGTCACGCGCATGCTGCTGGGGTTCTCGGACTTCATGCGCAACAGTTGGTATTACATGCTGGCGGCGCTCGCGGCGGCCATCTTCTGTTTCCGCTCCTGGGTCGGGACCCGCAAGGGACGCTACGAATGGGATCGCATCAAACTCAGGATCCCCATCGCCGGCAAGATCGTCGCCAAGGCCACGCTCTCCCGCTTCGCCCGCAGTTTCGCGCTGGCCTCCAGGAGCGGCGTACCCATCATCCAGGCGCTCTCGAACGTGGCCCAGACCGTGGATAACGCCTACATCTCCGACAAGATCGAACACATGCGCGACGGCGTCGAGCGCGGCGAAAGCGTCCTGCGCAACGCCATCGCCGCCGGCATCTTCACGCCCATGGTCATCCAGATGATCGCCGTGGGCGAAGAAACCGGCTCCCTGGACGAAATGCTGCAAGATGTCGCCGACATGTACCAGCGCGAAGTCGAATACGAACTCAAGACGCTCTCGCAACAGATCGAACCCATCCTCATCGTCTTCCTGGGCGTGCTCGTCCTCATCCTCGCCCTGGGCATCTTCCTGCCCATGTGGGACCTGGGCAAGGCGGCGAAGGGAGGCTGAAACAATGAAACCCCGTATTTCCAGACCCCGCACCTCCGCCGCCCGCGCCCAGCGCGGCCTGACCCTGATCGAACTGATGGTGTGCTGCCTGCTGGCCCTGTTTCTCTTCCTCGGCTACCTGCGCGCCACCCGGCACTACCAGGAAGAAATGGAAGAAATCTCCGTGCGCCTCACCATCTCGCGCATCCAGGTCGGCATGGCGCTCGAATGGGCAAGGCGCATCAGCACCAACGAAAACCGGCAAGGCATCGAAGAACTGGCGGGCGCCAACCCCGTGCGCTGGCTCGACGAACCGCCCTACAACTATCTGGGCGAACTCAAAGCCCCCAGACTCGAAAAACTGGAACCGGGCCGCTGGCTGTTCGACCTGAGCCGCAAGGAATTGGTCTACATCGTCGACAACGGCGACAACCTGACCCTCAAGAACAGCTTCGAGGGCGTCAAGGCGCTGCGCTGGAGCGTGCGCCTCGCCGCGGAATCAGGAGAAGAAAAAAACACAGCGCCGGAATTCGGCGAACTGAAACTCGTGCCGGTGCATGAATATCGCTGGTTCTGAGCCGGGCGCGGGGCGGCGATCCTTTCCCCTTTCCAGGGGATTCCCCTCGCCCCGCCCGGCGGAACCCCCGTGGAAACCCCGGAATTATTGATCTCGGCCAGGGGATTCCCCTCACCCCCGCCCGGCGGAACCCCCGTCTTCCCGGCGTGCTGGCCCAAAGCCGGGCCGATCTGGCTCCGCGCTGGAAAAATCCGGCCCGGAGCCGGATCGATCTGGCCCAAAGCCAGAAAAATCCGGCCCAAAGCCAGAAAAATCCAGCCCGAAGCCAGATCGATCTGCCCCAAAGCCAGAAACATCTGGCCCGAAGCCGGATCGATCTGGCCCAAAGCCAGAAACATCCGGCCCAAAGCCAGAAAAATCCAGCCCGAAGCCAGATCGATCTGCCCCAAAGCCAGAAACATCTGGCCCGAAGCCGGATCGATCTGGCTCAAAGCCAGAAACATCCAGCCCGGAGCCAGATCGATCCGGCCCGGAGCCAGAAAAAGCGAGTCCGGAGCCAGACCGGGCCGGGCGGCTCATTCGTCCGCACCGCCCCCATCGTCCTCCTGCCTGCCGCGCCGGCCACGAGGGAAACGCTTGCGCAATTCATCGTAGAGCACCTTGGCGTTGCCGATATTGCGCCTCGCCTGCGCCTGGATATTCCTATAGACATCCAATCCGGACTGGAAGGCTTCGCTGCCCGCGATCATTTGCAGATCTTCCAGCGCGCGGGAGATCTGCTTGAAAGCGAGCACGGGAATACGCAGGCGCATGGCGTCTTCGTAATCGGCGGTATAGGCCGCCTCGTCGATGAAATTGGGCCGCAGCGCCGGGTATTCCTTGTAGATTTGATAAGCCTTCTCGGTGAAAGCGAAAGTCTTCTCCCCCGTCTTCGGCAGATCGCGCCGCTCTTCGGGCGTCAGAGCAATGATATAGGGCGCGAGCAATTCGCTGATTTCCTTTGCCCTGGCCTGGATCTGTTCCAGATCCTTGGCGGGGATCGCCTGGCGGTGAATATCCTGAGTCATGCGGGATTCCTCTGGTCATGCCTTCCGCAACCGTGCGAAAGCGCGAAGGAATGCTACGCGCGCGTATATTCAATGACAACCGCGGTTTCTACTACCATCGCCGCCGCC
>JAITLI010000005.1 GCA_031277975.1 Azoarcus sp. | reverse complement strand
ATGCGTTTCCGCGGGTCTTTCCGGTTCCGCAGCAGATACCGCTGCGACGGCGTCATCCTGTCCAGCAGATCGCGGACGATCTCTTGCGCCTGAGTGGAAAGCGGCACGAGATAAGGCGGAATTTCTTCGCCGGTCTTGCGCTTCTGGCGCGACAACTGCTCCACGTTGCCGGAGGGAACGATCCACAGTCCGCGTTCCAGATCGAACTGATCCGGCGTCGCCAAGCGTAGTTCGCAGGTGCGCACGCAGGTGAGCAGTAATAAACGCAGACCGCGCCGGGTGGCATATGCGCCTTCGTACTCCTCGATGGCGCGCAACAATCCCGGCAGTTCGTCCATGTGCAGGAAGGGATGATGGTGCGCAGGCGGACGGGGAATCGCTACGACATCCAGGTCGGCGGCATGGTTGATTTCGAGTCCCGGCACTTTCACGAGCGCGTAACGGTAAACCTGATTGAGATAGCCGCGCACACTCTCGGAAATGGAAAATGCTTTCCGGCGTTCGATCCGCTCGATCACTTCCAGCAGGTCGGCACGCCGGAGGTCAAGGATCGAGCGTTTCCCAAGGACGGGCAGGACATCGTAGTTGAACATGCGGACAATGTTCGCGTGCGTGCTTCGTTCGCCGGTCTTGATGCCCAGCGCGTGCCGGGCGAGCCACTGATGAAACACGGCCTCGAAGCTATATTCGCTGGACAGGCGGACGGTCTGCCGTTTCCGTTTGCGATCCGTGTGCGGATTCACACCTTTGGCGAGCAGGGCGCGCGCTTCGTCCCGTGCCTGCCTCGCTTCCCGCAGGGATACTTCGGGATAGGTGCTCAAGGACATGCGTTTCTGTTTGTCACCCCAGTAATAACGAAAATGCCACGATTTGCCGCCCTGCGGGGAAACCGCGAGGGACAGTCCATCCCGGTCGCCCAAGGTGTAGGCTTTGCCGGTGACCTTGGCCTGCCGGACGGCGGTGTCGGTGAGTGCCATGATAAACTCCATGCGTTGTGAGTCATGGCCTGAATGATTATGCCCTTCGGCACCGCTCCGCCAGAGGAAAACCGGCAAAGTGGCTACCCCGATTTCTGGACTGAAAAATGGACTTAAAAACTCTGGCTGCCCATAGATTCCAGTCACTTTCTGTAAACTGTGAAAAATGAAAAATTCATTACTTTCAACAGCTTGCAGACATCCAAGGAAACCGTTGGAACACAGTTCGGATTTGCCGTGGCAATCCAGTTCGTTCCATCCGGCGCGCGAGCGCCGCTGATTTTCTTGCGGTGGAGAATGGATGGGCGTCCCCTTCCTTCCTCCCCTTTTTTGAATAGGTTCTTATCGGTGCGGCGGTTTCGCCCGCGCGGAGGAAAAGGCGCGCCTTATTTTTCGCGCGCGATTTCCAGCGCGCGCTCGACGCGGTCGACGCCGTGGATGTCGATGCCGGGGATGGGGTGGCGCGGAAGGTTGGCGCGGGGGACGATGGCGGTCTTGAAGCCGAGTTTGGCGGCTTCTTTCAGGCGATCCTGGCCGCGCGGCGCGGGGCGGATTTCTCCGGCGAGGCCGACTTCGCCGAATACGGCGAGGCCGGGCGGCAGGGGGCGGTCGCGCAGGGAGGAGGCGACGGCGAGCAGGATGGCAAGGTCGGCGGCGGGTTCGGTGATCTTGACGCCGCCGACTGCGTTGACGAAGACGTCCTGGTTGGCGCAGACGATGCCGGCGTGGCGGTGCATGACGGCAAGGAGCATCGCCAGCCGGGCCGGTTCGAGTCCGACGGAGAGGCGGCGCGGATTGGGGCTTTGCGCGCTGTCGACGAGGGCCTGGATTTCGACGAGCAGCGGACGGGTGCCTTCCTGGGTGACGAGGACGCAACTGCCGGAAACGCCGGCGTCATGTTGGGAGAGAAAGAGGGCGGAGGGATTGGAGACGCCCTTGAGGCCGCGCTCGGTCATGGCGAAGACGCCAAGTTCGTTGACGGCGCCGAAGCGGTTCTTGAAGGCGCGGATGAGGCGGAAGCTGGAATGGGCGTCGCCTTCGAAGTAAAGGACGGTGTCGACGATGTGTTCGAGGATGCGGGGGCCGGCGAGCGCGCCGTCCTTGGTGACGTGGCCGACGAGGATGAGGGTGCTGCCGCTTTGCTTGGCGTGGCGCGTGAGCTGCGCCGCGCATTCGCGCACTTGCCCCACCGAGCCGGGCGCCGATTGCAGGTTTTCCGAATAAAGTGTCTGGATGGAGTCGATGACGGCGACGCGCGGGGCGGCTTCGCGCAGGCGCTCGATGATGCGTTCGAGGTTGATTTCGGTGAGCAGTTGCAGGGCGCCGGGCGTCAGTTGCAGGCGCTGGGCGCGCAAGGCGATCTGCTCGCCGGATTCTTCGCCGCTGGCGTAGACCACCGGGTGTTCCGCGGCCAGGCGGCACAGGGCTTGCAGGAGCAGGGTCGATTTGCCGATGCCGGGGTCGCCGCCGATGAGCACGACGCCGCCGGCGACCAGCCCGCCGCCAAGGACGCGGTCGAATTCGTCGATACCGCTTGGAATGCGCGGTTCCTCGCGCGCTTCGAGGGCGGCCAGCGTTTGCATTTTTGCAACAGTGCCGGCCATGCCGACCCGGCGCGCCGGAACGCCGCCCGCACCGCGTTCGAGGACGGTTTCGACCAGAGTGTTCCACGCCCGGCATTGCGGGCATTGTCCTTGCCAGCGCGGCGATTGTGCACCGCACTCGGAGCAGACATAGGCGGATTTCGTTTTTGGCATGGATGACATCCGGGCTGGCGGGAAGATGGACGCGATTAAACCATGATCGCGTTTATTTCCGGCTTTTGCACATGTTGATTATGGGAGCCGCCGGTCTTCATGATATAAAACCGTCCTGACAATGATTTTCACGGTTTCCCGGGCGATGCCTCTTGGCTTTTATATCATCATGGCGGCGCAGTTTTTTTCCGCGCTCGCCGACAACGCGGTGCTGTGGATTGCCATTTCCATGCTTCGCTCGCTGGAAGCGCCGGAGTTCCATGAGCCTCTGCTGAAATTGTATTTCGTCGTCTCTTATGTAGTGCTCGCCGCGCTCGTCGGCGCGTTCGCCGATTCGATGGCGAAATGGCGGGTGATGTTTATCAGCAATACGATAAAGATCGCGGGCTGTCTGCTGCTTTTCGCCGGTGTGCAGCCGCTTTTTTCCTACGCCATCATCGGCCTGGGGGCGGCGGCGTATTCGCCGGCCAAATACGGCATCCTTACCGAATACCTGCCCCACCGCCTGCTGGTGGTCGCCAACGCCTGGATCGAAGGGCTGACCGTGGGCGCGATCCTGCTGGGCACGGTCATCGGCGGTTTCCTGGTGCGCGAGGACGTGGCGGCCTGGATCGTCGCGCTCGATCCGCCGGTCATCCATGACGCGGCCCAGGGCGGCATCGCGGTCATCGGCGTCTTTTATTTGCTGGCGGCGATCTTCAATCTTTTCATTCCCGACACAGGGGTGGATCACAAGCCGCTGAAAAACAACCTGATTTATCTTTTGCACGATTTTTCCCATTGCCTGAAGCTGTTGTGGCGCGACAAACTCGGGCAGATTTCGCTGGCTGTCACGACGCTTTTCTGGGGAGCGGGGCAAACTCTGCAATTCGTCGTTATCAAATGGGCCGCGATCAATCTCAATCTCGATCTGTCGGGGGCGACCATGTTACAGGGCGCGGTCGCCGTCGGCGTCGCCGTCGGCGCGGTGCTCGCGGCCCGTTTCATCAGCCTGCGCAAATCGACGAGTGTCATTCCGATCGGCATCATGATGGGGGTGGTCATCATGACCATGCCCCATGTCACCGATCCCATGATCGCCAAGGCGCTGCTCGTCATCATCGGCATGCTCGCCGGATTCTTCGTCGTGCCGATGAACGCCCTCCTCCAGCATCGCGGCCACATCCTGATGGGGGCAGGCCATTCGATCTCGGTGCAGAACTTCAACGAGAACCTTTCCATCCTGCTAATGCTGGCGGGCTACGCGCTGCTGGTCTGGCTCGATCTGTCGGTGAGCACGATCATCTACATATTCGGTATCTGCCTTGCCGGTTCCATGTTCCTGATCAAGCGCTGGCACGAGGCCAACCAGCGCGTGGCCGACAATGTCGCCAAGCTCGACGACGTGTGCTGACGGCGCGCTTCATGTCCTCCCTTGCCCGCGCCCGGAAAATCCGGCTTCCGGGCGCGGGATCATGCCAGCGCGCGGTCGAGCGCGTACGCGGCGGCCTGGGTGAGCGCGCGCAATTCGGGTTCGTTCATGACGTAGGGCGGCATGAAGTACACGGTGTTGCCGAGAGGCCGCAGGAGCGCTCCGGCATCGAGCGCGGCGGCGAAAAAACGGCGGGCAAAATCTCCCGGCGCTTCCTCGATGTCGAAGGCGGCGATCATGCCGCGCTGGCGCAGGTGGCGCACCGCCGCGCGGGCGGAGAAGGTTTCCGCGAGCAGCCGTCCCAGCAGCGCGGCGCGTTCGCGATTGGCGGCGAGCACATTGTCTTCGTCGAAAATATCCAGCGTCGCCAGCGCGGCGCGGCAGGCGAGCGGGTTGCCTGTATAGGAGTGCGAGTGCAGGAAGCCGCGGCGCACGTCGTCGTCGTAGAAAGCGCGGAAAATCTCGTCGCGGCACAGCACGACGGACAGCGGCAGGTAGCCGCCGGAGAGGCCCTTGGAGAGGCAGAGCAGATCGGGGCGGATGCCCGCCTGTTCGTGCGCGAAGAACGTGCCGGTACGCCCGCAGCCAACGGCGATCTCATCGCAGATCAGATGGACCTGATAGCGGTCGCACAGGGCGCGGGCGAGCCGCAGGTATTCCGGGTCGTACATCGCCATGCCCGCCGCGCCTTGCACCAGCGGTTCGAGAATGAAGGCGGCGATGCGTTCCCCCTCGGCCGCGAGCAGGGCCGCCAGCGCCTCGACGGCGCGGCGGGCGCAGCCGGCGGCGGATTCGCCCGACGCGGCGCGGCGCGCGTCCGGCGAGGGTACGGTGTCGGCCTGGCGCACGAGCGGCGCATAGGCTTCCTGGAACAGCGCCACGTCGGTGACGGCGAGCGCACCGATGGTTTCGCCGTGGTAGCTGTCTTCCAGGCACAGATAGCGGTTTTTTTGCGGCAGCCCCCGGTTGCGCCATGTGTGGAAACTCATCTTGAGCGCGATTTCGGTGGCCGAAGCGCCATCCGAGGCGTAGAAGGCATGTCCGAGCGCGCCATCCGTGAGCGCGGCCAGCCGTTCGGACAGTTCGACGACCGGGGAGTGGGTGAAACCGGCGAGCATCGCATGTTCCAGCCGTTCGAGTTGGTCGCGCAGCGCGGCGTTGATGCGCGGATTGCAGTGGCCGAAAAGGTTGACCCACCATGAACTGATGCCATCGAGCAGACGTTGGCCGTTTTCGGTGATGAGCCACGGCCCCTCGCCGCTGACGACCGGCACCGGCGGCAGGGTTTCGTGGTGTTTCATTTGGGTGCAGGGGTGCCAGACGGCGGCAAGCGAACGTTGCTGGAGCGAAGCGGACATCTTTTATGGACGGGCTTTGGTGAATGAGGCCGGACAATGGTGGTGAATCGCGGCGAGGGTGTCAAACCCGTTTACTTTTTGTAAAGAATAGTGCGATGTCTTG
>JAITLI010000187.1 GCA_031277975.1 Azoarcus sp. | reverse complement strand
GGCGGCGGTGTTGGAACTGCTGCGTCTTGAGATCGACGACAGCGAGTGGCGGAACGCCATGCAGGCGATCAGGGATTCGATTCAGGCGGTGGGCACGGCGATCTACGTGCGCGTCTATCTGTCGCACACCGCTAGAATATAACCGAATTTCGGGTTGTGTAGACATCTATGCCCGCTTGGCGGAGGAGCGGGCCAAGGAGAGGGGACCAACCATGAGATGTGGTGAAGGAGCAGCGGGCCGGGCGGAGGCGCGACCTTGGGGCGATCCGTGGAAAAAGGCGGGTGCGAGGCGGCAAGGGCGGAAATAAGCGCCGAAAACCCGGCTTGTTCCTGTCACGCCGGCGCGGGGGCGGGCGACATAATCAGCCTCGGGATGCGCTATGTGCGCAGGGAAAGCCGGAGATTCGACGATGGACGTGAAACGCTATTTTGCCCCGACCGCCCGCGAGGCACTGCGCGCCTTGAAGGCGGAACTGGGCGGCGAAGCGATCGTGCTTTCGAACCGGGCCGTGGCGGGCGGGGTGGAAATTCTTGCCCTGCCGCCCGAGGCGATCGGAACGCTGCATGCTTCCAGCGGGAATCAGGGACCGGGAGGCAGGGATCGGCATTGCACATCCCGCGCGCGCGCGGATGGCGGCCGCGGCGATGATCATGGCGACGATTTCGGCGATGATTTTCATGTCACGCTCTCCGGCCTCGCGGCGGGCGCGATTCCGCGCCGCTTTGCCGCCGATGCGCCCCGGAACGCGGCCGGGGCGTCCTCCCCCGCGCCGCGCCAGCCGCCCGTCCGCCCATTCGTTCACCCATTTTCGCCGCCGCGCCTCGATGCCGCCGCGCGCGCGCAGCCGGAACGGCGCCAACCCGCGCCGGACGTTTTCGCGCCGCCGCCCCTGCGGGACGATGCGCCGGTCAGTGAACAGGTGGTGGAGAAAATGGCGGAGCGGGTGGCGAGGAAGGTGGCCGAGCGCGACGAAAGCGGCGAGCGCGTGCGCGCCTTGCAGGAGGCCAACGCCCGCCTGATGGAGGAACTCAGCGGCATTCGCGGCGTCATCGAGCGCGAGCTTGCCGGGTTTTCCTGGAACGAAACGCGCCGCGCCGCGCCCGCCCGCGCCGATATGCTCGGGCAACTGCTGGCTTGCGGGTTTTCTTCCGTCCTCGCCGGGCAATTGGCCGAAAGCGTCGGCGAGGATGTTTCGCCCGCCATGGCCCGGGAAGCAGTCCATGCGGCGCTCGACAGCCGCTTGGGGGTGCGCGCGAACGATGATGAAATCATTGACGGCGGCGGTATTTTCGCGCTCGTCGGCCCGACGGGGGTGGGCAAGACCACGACTGTCGCCAAGCTGGCGGCGCGTTTCGTGGCGCGCCATGGCGCGGGCAGGTTGGCG
Source organism: Azoarcus sp. (assembly GCA_031277975.1). Taxonomy (GTDB): domain Bacteria; phylum Pseudomonadota; class Gammaproteobacteria; order Burkholderiales; family Rhodocyclaceae; genus WRNU01. The sequence continues at coordinate 27,483 of JAITLI010000187.1, read as the reverse complement.
CTGATTACAACCGATGATTATCGTATCGGCGCGCAGGAGCAGTTGCGCATTTACGGGCGCATTCTCGGCGTGCCGGTCTTCGCCGTGCGCGATGCCGCCGATCTGCGCCAGACCCTGCTGGAGTTGCGCGGCAAGCACATGGTGTTGATCGACACCATGGGCATGAGCCAGCGCGACCACATGGTAATGACGCAGGCGGCGATGCTCGCGGGGGCGGGCGACGTGCGCCGTTTGTTGCTCATCAACGCCACCTGCCGGGGCGATACCCTCGATGATGTGGCGGAAGCCTTTGCCGGGCCGGATGTGGCGGGCTGCATCCTGACCAAGGTGGACGAGGCCGTGTCGCTCGCGCCAGCGGTCGATGTCGCGGCGCGGCGCGGGATCGAGGTGTGCTACGTCACCAATGGCCAGCGCGTGCCCGAGGATTTGCATTTGCCCAACCGCGCCTATTTGCTGCATCGCGCCCTGCGCCCACAGGCGAGCGAGTCGCCATGGCGGCTCGGCGGTGACGAGACGGGCGCGATGCTCGCGGCGCAAGGAGCCTGATATGATCGATGGACGCGAGGATCAGGCCGCCGGTTTGCGCCGCCTGTTCCGCCAGACCCCTCCGGCGGTGGTCGCTTTCTATGCCACGGGCCGATACCGCGCCGCCAATGCGATCCTGGCCGCGCGCCGCATCGCCGGACAGCGCCAGAAAGTGCTGTTGCTCGATGAGGCCGCGGGCCGCGAGGCGCTCGCGGAGGCGCTCGGGCTGGCGCCCGGCCCCGATCTCTTGCAGATGCTCGATGGCCGCCTGACGCTGGCCGGGCTTTTGCAACCCGTGCCCGGTCTTTTCGGGCGGGTGCCCGCCGCCGCCGCCGCGCTGGCCCTGCCGCTGCTCGACGATGCCCGCCGCGCCTGCCTGCTCGAAGCCGTGCGGGTGTTGCATCGCCATGCCGGGTTTATGCTGATCCATGCCGGTTGCGAATCGGCGCGGGACCCTTCGCCCTTCGTGCAGGCCGCGCCGCAACGCCTGCTGGTGGCCGAGGCCAGCGCCAGCGGGGCGACCGAAGCCTATCGCGTCATCAAGCAGCTCGCTGCGGCGGGGGCGGGGTCGCTGCATGTGACGGTGGCGCGGGCGCGCGGAGGCGCCGATGCGCGCGATTTTTTCGCGGCACTGCAAGCGCTGGTGCGGCGGCATGTCGGCGTGCCGCTCGTCTGGCTTGGCGAGACCGAAGGCGACGATCTCGCGGCGGGGCTGACGCGCTCGCCGTCGCCGGCATCGGCGCGCGAGGCCGGCGCAGCCTTCCTGCGCCGGCTCGCGGGCGCGGGCGGTTGGCGGGCCGCGGGCGCGCCCGGATAGAAGGGCGATGGCCGGGACAGGCGATGCAAGGGGCGTGCAACGACAGGTTTTCCGGCGCGCATGGTGCTGGAAATCTTGCTTCCGGTAAGGGACAATGGCCCATTTTCATCGCGCCCGTGCCACAATGGCCGGGACGCGGGCATTTGCAGGCTGCATGGATGCGTGACACGGAAGGCCAATTCGATACAGATCACCTGGTGGTGTTCTACGCGCCGCTGGTCAAGCGTATTGCTTACCAGATGATGGCGCGGCTGCCGGCCAGCGTGGAGGTCGAAGATTTGATGCAGGACGGCATGATGGGCCTGCTCGATGCGATCGGACGCTACGAGGATGGCATGGGAGCGCAGTTCGAGACCTACGCCGCGCAGCGCATACGCGGCGCGATGCTCGACGGCCTGCGCGAGAGCGACTGGGCGCCGCGCAGCCTGCGGCGCGACATGCGGCGCATCGAAGCGGCCATCCGCGAACTCGAACAGAAGCTTGGTCGTCCGCCCGGCGAAAGCGAGCTGGCCGATCACCTCGGCATGGCATTGGCCGATTACCAGCGCATGTTGCAGGAAGCGCGCGGCCATCAACTCGTTTATTTCAATGATTTCACTTCCGAGGACGGCGCCGATTTCCTCGAACGCCACCTCGGCCAGCCCGAAGCCAACCCCTTGGCGCTACTGGAAGATGCCGACGCCAAGACGCGGCTTGTCGCGGCGATCGAGGATTTGCCGGAGCGCGAGAAAATGGTGATGGCGCTTTATTACGACGAAGATCTCAACCTGCGCGAAATCGGCGAGGTGCTCGGCGTGACCGAATCGCGGATCAGCCAGTTGCACAGCCAGGCGGTGGCCCGCCTGCGCGCCCGCATGGCCGGGACGTTGCCGGCCAAGACCAAAAAAAACGGCAGCGTCCGGCGCGGCCGTCCCTCCGCGAAAACGGCGGGCGGCTGAAAGGCCCGGAGGAGAAGAAAAACCGTCGCCATGGACAGCATCAGTTTCATCGGTCTCGCGCTCGCCCTAGCCGCCATCCTCGTCGGACAGACGCTCGAAGGCGGCCATGTTTCGTCGCTGCTGCAACCCACGGCATTCCTGATCGTGGTCGGCGGCACCCTCGGCGCGGTGCTGCTGCAAAGCCCGCCGCGCATTTTTCTCGATGGCGTGCGCATGGTGAAATGGGTGTTCGCGCCCCCGGATGAAGATTACGATCAAACCATTGCCCTGGTCACCGGCTGGAGTGCGGTGGCGCGCCGCGACGGCTTGCTGGTGCTCGAACGCCACCTTGGCGGCATCGCCGATCCATTCATGCGGCGCGGCCTGCAAATGCTCGTCGACGGCATCGAACCCGCGCTTTTGCGCGAAGCCCTTGAAGTCGAAACCGACGCTTGGGCGTCACGCCTGCGCCAGAGCGCGCGCATCTGGGAGAGCGCCGGCGGCTATTCGCCAACCATCGGCATCCTCGGCGCGGTGCTGGGGCTGATCCACGTCATGGAAAACCTCTCCGATCCCACCAAGCTCGGCGCGGGCATCGCCGTGGCCTTCGTCGCCACCATCTACGGGGTCGGCCTTGCCAATCTCGTGTTGCTGCCGATCTCCAAAAAGCTCCTTTCCCACATCGGAGCGCTGGCCGGGCAGCGCGAAATGTTCATCGACGGCCTGATCGGCATCGCCAACGGCGACAACCCACGCATCATCGAGAGCCGGATGCGGGGCTACGTTCACTAGGAAGCGGACATGGCACGGCGGCGCGGAAACGCGGAAGAGCACGAGAACACCGAGCGCTGGCTCGTTTCGTATGCGGACTTCATCACGCTGCTGTTCGCCTTCTTCGTGGTCATGTACTCGCTGAGTTCGATCAACGAGGGCAAGTACCGCGTACTGTCCGACTCGCTCGTGCAGGCGTTCCGCAACGTCGATTTCCGCGAGCCGGGCCGCCAGGCCACGGTTCCTCCGGTCGCGCCGGTCGCCCCGGTCATCCGCCCGCAGCGCGCCGCCAGCGCGCGCGAAAAAGAGGCCGAAGCGCGCCGCCAGCAAATCGCGCAAAGAATGCGCAACATGGCCGACGCCATCCGCCGCGTGCTCGAACCCCTGACCGAAAGCGGCGGGGTCAGCGTCTCGGAAGGCGCTTTCGGCGTCACCGTCGAGATCAACGCCAGTGTCCTTTTCGCCCCCGGCGAAGCCGTGCTGGGGGGTGAAGCCTCCGCGGCGCTGCGCGCGGTGGCCGGCGTACTTGCCGAAACGGATTTCCCGATTACGGTCGAAGGGCACACCGATACCATGCCGATCAACAACTACCGCTTTCCTTCCAACTGGGAATTGTCCGCCGTGCGCGCTTCCTCGGTCGTGCGCCTGTTCATCGAAAACGGCGTCGCACCGGCCCGCCTGACCGCCGCCGGCTACGCCGACCAGCGCCCGGTCGCCGGCAACGACAGCGAAGAAGGCCGGGCGCGCAATCGCCGAGTAGCGATCATGATCGAATCACGGGCGCTGGAACCCGCATCCGGACAGGAACATCCCGGGGCGGACGAAGTGGACGGCGATGCTCCCGGCGATCATGTCGATTCCATCTTGCCGCCCGTCCCGCCGCCAGCGTTCGACCAGATCGAAGTACGCTGACCCAGCCGGAAAACACAGGCCGGATCAGTGCCTGCGAACGCCGGAGGCGCGCGGACGTCCCTAGTTTTCGGAACGTGCCCCGGGATGCCGCTGGTCGGAGTTCCGCCTTGAAGGGTACCCATTGTCATCGCATGACGACGCGCCATACCACCACTGGCAAATTTCCCGCAAGGATGCCCTGCGTTGCGCGACACGATCCTCTTCGCGCTGGGCCTGCTGCTGGGCCTGCAATTCGGCGCGCCTGCGTTTTTCCCTCGCTTGGCGATAAACCTGCCGGTTTGCTTCCAGCACCTCGGGAGCGACCGCGGGGGACGCGGGTGAGGCAGGGATGATCGTGACATTGCTGGCGCCGACCGGCTCCGCTTTCACGCCCGCGGGCGGTGCGTCGCCGTAATGCACCTGCCCCTGTTCGTCTGTCCAGCGATGAAGACTCCCCGCCGTCGCAACGCAGGAAAGGCACATTCCCAGGACGAAAAAAATTACTTTCATTTCAATACCTTCTGTCAGAATAGCGATCTGGCGCGACGGCTTCTCCCGCTTGATCGCTACTGGATGCGCACGGTAAAACGGCTCCGATTATAGATGGAAGGTCCCGACAAACCCCCGGTTTTGCCCGCCATCCGGCAAGGTATGTTGCATGAAAGACCATTCTTGGGTGGGATCGCACTGGAAATCCCATCCTCGCCGTGCCTGCGGCGGGCAAGGAATTTGCTTCGATATTTCAGGAAAGCACGCCCTGTCCGCTTTTGCGCAACGCAACGGATAATATTGAAAGATCTCCGCCAATGAATAAAGCCACCATAACGCCGGTCAGCATCGAACCGGCCACTGCCGCCGATATTCCCGCCCTGATCGAGCTTCTGGGCATTCTGTTTTCCATCGAACAGGACTTTTGCCCCGATGCCGGAAAGCAGCGCCAAGGCTTGGAACTGCTGCTGGAACGCCCGGAAACCGCCTGTATCATGGTAGCCAAGGGCGGCGGCGGGATCATCGGCATGGCCAGCGCGCAACTTGTCGTGTCCACCGCCAGCGGCGCGCCTTCCGCGTGGATAGAGGACGTCGTTCTTCGTCCGGCGCATCGCGCCCAAGGGCATGGCCGCGCGCTTCTCAATGCCGTCGCCCGCTGGGCCGCCGCGCACGGCGCGGCGCGTATCCAGTTACTCGCCGATGCCGACAACGCCCCGGCGCTGGACTTTTACCGGCATCTGGCATGGCAGCCCACGCGGCTGTTCGCATGGCGGAAATTTCCGTGAAAAGGCTCCGTTCAGCGGCGCCTTCGCGCCGGATGAAACGAACTGGATTGCCGCGCCTGCGGCCCTTGCAATGACGATGGGGCGTCATGGCGAAGCGCACAGCGATACGGTAATCCACCCGCCTCGTCATTGCGAGCGCGGGCGAAGCCATCCAGAGGACACATGGATTGCCATGGGACTTCGCCCCTCGCAATGGCGAGTTTACCGAAAGCCTTTCGTTTGTTTCGGCAATACGCGGGGAAATACACGCCTCGCGGGTAGTGTCCTTATTTACGTCGCTACCGCACCCGCCTTTCGGGCGACGGAATATTACCTTCGTTGCGTCATGCCCCGATTGACGCGGCATGTGGTGAATGAATGCATCACCTCCCGCGTGCTTCTTGCGCTTATTTCTTGCGCGAACGCCTGGGATCGTGCGAACGCACCGGAGCGGCGGAAGGTTGTTCCGATTCATCGGGCAGGAAGATATTGACTTCCATTACCTCGTAAGTATCTTGCTTGCTGAATTGAATCTTGATGTCGTCGTCGTTGACCTTGACGTATTTCGAGATAACCTGAAGCAATTCATCCTTCATTGCCTGAATATAATCCGGTCGCCCGGAATTCGGGCCGCGCTCATGCGCAATAAGAATCGCCAGCCGATTCTTGGCGATGGCCGCCGTTTTCTTTCTTTCACCGAAAAGACGGTCGAGAAATGACATATCATTTGCCTCCAAACAGGCGCTTGATGAAACTGGGTTTCTCGAAATTGACGAAACGCAACGGGCGTTGCTCGCCAAGGAAACGGGCGACGACATCGCTGTAGGCATCGGCGACGCTGGAGCCCTTGAGGTGAATGGCGGGAATGCCCTGGTTGGAAGCATGCAGCACGGACTCCGATTCGGGAATGACTCCGAGCAAAGGAATGCGCAATAATTCCTGCACGTCTTTGTATGAAAGCATTTCGCCGTTCTCGACGCGCTTGGGCGCGTAGCGGGTGAGCAGCAGATGTTCCTTGACTGGCTCGCCGCCCGCGCGGGCGCGGCGGGATTTCGATTGCAGGATGCCGAGGATGCGGTCGGAGTCTCGCACCGAGGAGACTTCCGGGTTCGTCGTGACGATGGCCTCGTCGGCGAAGGTGAGCGCCATCACCGCGCCATGCTCGATCCCGGCGGGAGAGTCGCACACGACGTAATCGAATCCCATGCTGTCGAGTTCCTTGAACACGGTCTCGACCCCTTCCTCGGTGAGCGCTTCCTTGTCGCGCGTCTGCGAGGCGGGGAGGATGAGCAGGTTGTCGTTGTCGCAGTGTTTGTCCTTGATGAGCGCCTGATGGAGCTTGGCCTCGCCGTGGATGACGTTGATGAGGTCGTACACTACGCGGCGTTCGCACCCCATGATGAGATCGAGGTTGCGCAGGCCGACGTCGAAATCGATGACCGCCGTCTTGAAGCCGCGCAGGGCAAGCCCCGAAGAAAATGCCGCGCTGGTGGTGGTTTTGCCGACCCCGCCTTTACCGGAAGTAACAACGATGACTCTCACACGTTTTCCCCTTGATTGAATATGTGCAGGTGATGCTTCAGTCGATCTGGATCGGTTCGATGATGATGGTTTGATTGCGGGCGGACGGCTTCAGGCGCACGATGACGGCCCGCCCGGCGATCGCCTCGGGCACGCCCCGCTCGAAAGTACGATAGACACCGGCCACTGCGACCAGCTCCGGCCCGAAGCAGGTGGCGACGATGCGCGCCCCGGCCTCGCCATGCGCTCCGGCCAGGGCGCGGCCCGCGAGCGGGCCGTAGCAATGGATGTTGCCATCGGCGATGACCTCCGAACCAGGACTGCTGCCGGCCAGGAGGACGAGATCGCCGCCGTGCGCATACACTTGTTGTCCCGAGCGCACGAAACGGTCGATGTAAAGGGTTGGGGAGCGGGGAGCGCAGGCGGGAGGCTCCGCCGCGTCTTTCGCCGCCCCGGCCCCCGGCTGTGGAGGGCGGCTTGCCGGTATTTCCGGCGTCTCCGGGGTATGATCGAACACGGCAAGACCGGCGCGGCGCGCTCCGGCAAGATGATCTTCGCCGCAAAGGTTGCGCACGCCGACCGGTTGCAGGCGATAGCGGCGCAGGAGCGACAGCAACCCGCTCCAGTCGATGCGTTCGGGCAGCTCCGCGAGCGCCGCGAAATCGAGGATCGCCGCTTCGTGGTTGAAATGATCGGGCCTGCCGCCGAGCAGCTTGTGCATATCGTCGGCAAGCCCTGCCGGGTCGGCGCGGTTCAGGAAGACACGAATCGCGTCCAGGCTTGTGGGGTGGAACTCGACCGGCCGGATAGAGGGAGAATTGGGCATGAACGCGACGCGCTGCGACTGGAATCACGCAAGTCTAATGGCGGAGCGGGTTTCCGGCAAGATTGCGGCGCTCCGCAAAATGGGGTTCCGTAAAATGCGCCTTGGTCTCGTTCATGCCTCGGGCGCGGGGATCGAATTTGTGCCGCATCCCGGGGATCCCGTTCGCGCGGCGGGTCCGCGCGAAAACGGATGCGCGCGCGGCGCGGGCGCGGTATTGCCGTGTTGTTTTATCTTGATCCCTTTCAAATCAGGGCGGGTCATCTAAAAACACTCGACGGCAAACACGGTTGCGCTCCCGCAAGCGGGGAGGGCAACCGTCCGGCGCGCAGCGGCGCTGGGTTTTTCTACGAATAGAACGAGGGCGTGGGCAGGGTGTCATTGACGATCCAGTCGCCCAATTGCAGGATTTTATAGTCCACCGGATCGTGCAGCGTCTGAGTGCGCAGGTTGCGCCAGAAACGGTCGAATCCCAGGGCGTTAGTGGTGGCGCGCGCGCCGAGCGGCTCGAAGATGCGGCTGGCGATTTCCAGCCCGGCCTGCGTCGTCGCCACCTTGGCGGCGGCGACGATGAGGGCGAAGGCGCCGCGCTCGGCGGCGGTCAGGGTTTCGGCCTTGCTCCAGATGGGGTCGATGCGGGCGTTGGCCTTTTCGGTGAGGGCGCGCGCGCCTTCCAGCCTGACCCAGAGTTCGCCGAAGTGACGCAGGACGAAGGGATCGGTTTGCGCGGTCGCGGCCCGTGATTCGATCCATGGGCGGGTTTCTTTCTGGCGCAGGTAGTCTATCGCCGCCTGGTAGGCACCCTCGGCGATCGCCAGGAAGAGATTGGCGAAGATCAATTGTCCGATGAGGCCGCGGATGCTGGCGAAAGGAGTCGAGAGCGGGCCGGGGCCGAGAAAGAGGTCGTTGTCGTCTACGGCGACCCGCTCGAAGGCGACGCTGCCGCTGTCGGTTTGCCGTTGCCCGATGTTGTCCCAGTCGTCGCGGATGACGATGCCTTCGCGCCGCGTGGGAAGGGCGGCGACGAGGATGCGGCCTTCCGGGCCATTTTCCAGAGCGGAAGCGATGAGGAGGTCGGAGTCTTTCGCACCGGAGGCGAAGTTCTTGACGCCGTTCCATTCGTGGCCGCGCGCCGCGCGCGGGCGGGAAATGACGTCGCGATTGAGGGGATTGAGGGCATTGCCCCAGAACCAGCCGTTTTCCGCGCTCTTGCGATGCAAGTCCGTCCATTGCGTCTGGCTGCCGAACAGCCGTGCCGTGGCGAGGAGGTAATAGTGGAAGCCGAAGACATGGGCGAGGGAGCTGTCGGCGCGGGCGATTTCCCGCACGATGGCGAGCGCTTCGAGCCAGTTGCCGCCGGAGCCGCCGAGTTCGCGGGCGATGGTGAAATTGAGCAGGCCGCTTTGGCGCAGGGCGTCGCGTTCGGCCCGCGGCGTGCCGCCCCTGCGGTCGCGGGCGGCGGCGGTGCGGGCGAAATCGGCGGCGAGGGCCTGGGCGGTGGAGAATGCGGCGGACGGGGAGAGTGGTTCGGTCATGGTTTTTCCAGAGGTGAGGTGGTGTGTTGGACGGCGTCCGGGAAGAACGCGGCTTCGCGCAGGCTCAGGCGGCGATCGGCAGGGCGTCGCGCTCGCCCATCGCCACGAAAATCTCGCGGCGAAGCTCGCTAAAAAGGCGGCTGGAACGGTCGCGGGGGTGGGGCAGGCTGACGGGAATCTCTTTCACCACGCGGCCAGGGTTGGTGTTCATGACGATGACTTTGCTGCTCAGGAACAGGGCTTCTTCGACATCGTGCGTGACCAGGATCATGCTCGTGCCTTCCACGCGCCAGATGCGTTGCAGTTCTTCTTGCAGGCGGATGCGGGTGAGGGCGTCGAGGGCGCCGAGCGGTTCGTCGAGCAGGAGGATTTCCGGCTGGTTGACGAGTCCGCGCGCGATGGCGGCGCGTTGCGCCATGCCGCCGGAGAGTTGGTGCGGGTATGCCTGCTCGAAGCCGGCCAGTCCCACGAGTGCGATGTGCTCCGCGATCGCCCGCGTTTTTTCCCGCGGGGGGATGGCGGCGTTTTCCAGCGCCAGGGCGACGTTTTGTTCGAGCGTCAGCCACGGCAGCAGACGGTGATCCTGGAAGACGATGCCGCGCTTGAGACTGGCGCCGAGGATGGGTTCGCCATGGAGGAGAACCTCGCCGCTGTAAGCATTGTCCAGCCCGAGGATGATGCGCAGCAGGGTGGATTTGCCGCACCCGGACGGCCCGACGATGGACACGAACGCCCCTGGCTCCACGGTGAAGCCGGCCTCGGAGAGCACTTGCAGGCGGGCGCGGCCCGGCACGTCGTAAGCTTTCGAGACGCGGCGGATTTCCAGCGCGCCGCTGTTGCCGTCATTCATGATGGAATGTCCTCGCGTTTATCCCTCGAACCCCGCTTTCCAGCGCAGCATCCGGCGCTGCAAGAGCAGCATGCCGCGGTCGATGGCGAAGCCGATGACGCCGATCAGCACCATGCAGACCAGCAATTGATCGGTGAGCAGCAGGCCCTGCGCGCGGAAAATCAGGAAACCAAGCCCTTCCAGCCCGCTCAAGCCTTCGGCCACGACCACGAGCGCCCATGCCAGCCCGGCTGCGTAGCGCAGGGATACGGCAAGGCCGGGCATGATCGCCGGGAAAATGACTTTCCTGACGAGTTGCCGCCGGGTGAGCGTAAAGGCGTCCGCCAGTTCGATGTAGTTCTTGTCGACGCCGCGGATGCTTTGCAGCACGTTGAGGAAGACGGGAAAGAACACCGACTTGGCGATGACGAGAATCTTGGCGGGCGCGCCCAGCCCGAGCCAGAGCACGATGAGCGGCAGCCACGCCACGCTCGGGATGTGGCGCAATGTATTCAGGGTCGGGCCGAAGAAGAGTTCGACCCGGCGCGACAGCCCCGCCGCCACACCGAGCGCGATGGCGACAAAGCTGCCGTAGACGAACGCCTGCCCGACGATGAAAACGCTGGCCTGCAAGTCTTGCAGCAGATTCTGGTGCAGCAGCATTTGCCAGAATTCGCGCACCACCTTAGTGGGCGGCGGCAGGAAGACCGGATCGACCCACGCTTGTGTGGAAGCGGCCTGCCAGAGGCCCAGGATGATGAGCGGCAACAGTAGCCCGATATACCGCCGCTCCCGCGCAAAAGCTTTTCCCCGCCGGCAGAGGGCGCCGCGCCATTCCGCGCCCTTGCGCCGCCAGCCGCCGCCGTGAGGAGCGTTTCCGGCCGGTGGTTCATTCACCCGCAAGGATTCGCTGTTCATCGCGTTTTCCGCCCTGTGTCTATTGCCGCCCGCGCGCTCGTCTCCAGGCTCAGAAATAGATGGAGTACTCGCCGCCCACGAAGAAACGCCCGTCGATGAATTTGTCGATCTGCTCATCGGTCAGATTGCGCTCCGCGAGAATGTCATCACCGTTGGCGACGTACCATTTCTGGAAATTGCGGATGGCCGTGCGGGCGCGCTCGGCGTTCGGCTCGCCCGCCATGAATTCCCATTGTCCGGGATGGGTGATCTGGAAACGGGCGACTTCGACAGGAACGCGCGTTTCCCTGGCGACGATGGCCGCCGCTTCTTCGACATGATCGAATGCCCATTCGCGGGTACGCTCGCGCGCCGCGAGAAAAGCCTTCACCACTTTCGGATATTTATTGGCGAAATCGCGCCGCGCGAAATACGTCACCCGCCCGGCGTTATTGACATATACGCCATCGTCGGGCGAGCGCCCGATCACCTTGAGCTTGCCCGACAGCCACGGCCCGGTGAATTGCCCCGCCGCCAAGTGCGCCGCGGTGGCATCCGTCGCGCCGGAAATGACGGCGGAGACCGCCACCGACGGATTGTCGATGGATTCATATCTCACCCGCCCTTTCCTGAGACGCGAATCGAGCGGCAGACCGGCCTTGTGTAGCGCTTCGAACGGAGACGACCAATAGCAACTGATGCGGCTGCTGCCGAGCTTCTTGCCATCGAGGTCCTTCAATGTCTTGATGGCGTCATTGTCGGCGCGGGCGAGAATCGGCGCGCGGTAGCGATTGGACGGTTCGGAAATCCAGATGATGACGCCATCGAGTCCGTTGGCGCGGTGCACCGTGGCCGGATAGACCATGCGCTGCGCGATCGCAATCGCCCCTCCGCCCACGGCGGCGGTTTCCGCGCCAAGCAATTCAGCCGCGCCGGAAGCGATGAGATTGATCTTGTTCGTACCAATCTTGTCGAATTCTTCCTTGAAGAAGCCGCGCTCCCTGGCGATGACCGTCCACGGCGACAATTGCAGATTGATGGCAGGCAAGACATCCTCCGCACCATATGCTCCCGCACCGCACAGGGCGGCGGCGAGCGCCAGGACGCTGGCAGCGGCTTTTTGTGTTCTGCTCATGAAAAGACTCCCATTGCGCTGGAAAAAGTGAGTGGATCGACGCAAGCGCCTCCGTTCGTGAAAGAAGGGGGCGGCGATGGCGAGTCATGCTAAGTCCTCCATCGGCGCGGCGGGAACGATGGAATTTTCATATTGATCCGAAAACGCGGTGAATATGCATAGCATGCAGGTGCCGCGCAAGAAACCAGGGGACGGGGAGCCAATCCTCTCGACTCAAGCCAATCTCATACCCTGCACTTAGAACCTGTTCATTGTCTCTGATACTCCCCCGCTGATTGTCCCTACAGTGGTCTGAACACGTTCTGAAAGGCGAGGAATTCGTTTTGATATTCCCGACTCCGCTGATTGCGGGTGCGGTTTGCCGCCATTCCCGGAGAGAATGAACAGGTTTTCAGCGGAAAATATTCCAATCGACGGCATCGAGGGTGTTTTTGACCAGTACGCCCAGTCCGGTATCGCCTTCCATACGCAGGCGGCGGCTGAAAAACAGGGTGTCGGCGTCTTCTTCGCGCCGGGCCAGGGCGATGAAGTCGCGCAGCTCGGCGGAGATCGCCAGGTCGGCGGGCATTCCGGCGCGGCAGGGATGGAAACGCCCGTTCGCGCCAAGGGTGAAGTCGAGGTCGATGCCGGCGTCAAGCACACATACGCGCAGGCGCCGCCCGGCGAGGGGCGACAGGACGGCGCGCGGCAGTATGGCTTGCGGTACGAGGTTGAGCGCCACGGTCAAGGCCAGCGCGGGCGGGAACCGCGGCAGGCGCATGCCGAGCCGGGCGAGCGGCGCGGGCACGGTGAACGCGGGAATACGCACTTCGCGCAGTGTTTGCGCCAGCCGCGCGCGCGCGCTGGTGGGCAGCAGGCGAAGCGGCGCGGGCGCGGGGCCGGATACGGCGGCGGGCGCGGGGCACAGGGCGGCAACGGCGGGCGGGCGCGGAGAAATGGTTTCGGGCGCGACGGGCGCGGCTGGTACGTGCTCGTGCCCTGGCCGTCCATGCCAGAAGCCGTTGCAGGGCACTTCCGGGATCAGCGCCAGGCTGGTGGCGAAGGCGGCTCGCGGTGCAAGGCGCGCGTCGAGCGCCGCGCGAAAGAGCGCGGCGATCTCCAGCGTGTGCGCGCTCTGCGGACTGATGCGCAGGATTTCGGCGCGCCCCGCGATGGCGGGTAAATCGGCGAGCAAGTTATGGACGCGCGCCGATTGGGTCTGGATACCGTTGAGGGTAAGAAAGGGCTCGCCCTCGCGCGTGCGCAAGACCATGCCATCGCGGTCGCGCAGGCAGCGGAATGCACAGGTGTCTTTTTGCAGGTTGTAGTGCCGGGCGGTAAAGCAGCGCGCGGAATAGGCCAGCGGCAGGCGGCCATGGGCGAAGATTTCGGTTTCGATGGGCCGCGGCATGCCGGCGCGCAGGGCGGCCACGTTTTCTCCGGCCATCTCGGGCGGGGCCACCCAGCGGCGCGCGCCTTCGTCGACGAGCAGAGCCAGTGTGGCGGGGTTGAAGACATTGAGCGTCGGCCCGGCGATCCAGTCGTGGCGTCCGGCGGCGGCCAATAGTCTGACCGCGCCCATGTCGTTGGCCTCGATGCGAAAAGCCATCGTGCCCGTGATCCGGCGCAGCGTCCTGAGGTCGGATTCCGATTCGATCAGGGCCTGCGTGGAGAGCACGACTTCCTTGCCGGCGGCGGCCAGCCGGGCGGCAATGTCGAGCCAGTCTTCCAGGCGTAATTCATGGCGGCGCGCGCACACGGTTTCCCCGAGGTAAACGATGTCCACCGCGTCGCTGGCTGCGGTTTCGGCGTAGAAATCGAGGGCCTTTTGTCGGGGCCAGTAGTAAAGCAGGGGGCCAAGGGAGAGTTTCATCGTGCCGGGCGGGTCTTTTTTTATTTCCATGGGCGATAGTACGCGCCCAGCGTGTGGCTCTGCCCTTCGGATACCTTGTTGAGTTCAGCCATCCACGCCGGTTGCGCGGCAAAGCCCTCGCCGTCGCGCGCGAGCGCGTCCAGCGCGGCGCGCCAGACTTTCGTCACCTGGGCGACGTAGGCCGGGTTGCGTTGCCGCCCTTCGATCTTGATTGCCGTCACCCCGGCGGCGGCGAGTCCGGAGAGCAATTCCAGGGTGTTGAGGCTGGCCGGTTCCTCAATGGCGTAGTAAGTCTCGCTGTTGACCGTGAAGCGCCCCTTGCACAAGGTCGGATAACCGGCGCGCTCGCCGTCGGCGTAGCGGTCGATGAGGATGCCGTTCAGGCGGGTCTCCATGCCGCGTGGCGTCTGCGCCCAGCGCACGAACGCATCCGGCGAGCACGCGCCATGGCAATTGGGCGACTTGCCAGTAGCGTAGGCCGACAGCGCGCAGCGCCCCTCGACCATTACGCACAGGCTGCCGAAACCGAACACCTCGATCTCCACGGGGGTATTGGCGGCGAGTTGCCCGACTTGCGCCAGCGACAACACCCTCGGCAACACCACGCGCTGGATGCCGAAGCGCTCGTGGTAGAAATTGATCGCCTCGTAGCTGGTCGCCGATCCCTGCACCGACAAATGCAGGCGCAACCCCGGGTACGCACGGGCGGTATAGGCCATCAGGCCGGGATCGGCCATGATGACCGCGTCGATGCCCAGTTCGGCGGCGCGGTCGACCGCCGCGCGCCAAGCGCCCTGGTTGTGCGCGAGCGGATAGGTATTGAGCGCGAGCAGCACTTTGCGGCGATGGCGGTGCGCATAAGCGATGCCTGCGCGGATTTGATCGGGATCGAAATTGAGGCCGGTGAAATTGCGCGCGTTGGTTGCATCCTTGAAGCCGAAATAGATGCAATCCGCGCCGTTGTCGACCGCCGCCTTGAGCGCCGGCAGCCCGCCGGCGGGGCAGACAAGTTCGATTTTGCGCGCCGCAGTCACTGACCGCCCCCGTGGGTGAGAAAACCCCGCGACCTTAACGGCCCCGCCACGCACCCGCTTTGATGCGGATCAAGGGCGCGCATACCGGCAGCGGCGCGCCATTCACGCCTGCGCACGCGGGGCACCCGCCGGCGGATTCGCTTCTTTCGCCGGGCGCGCGCAAAAGAAAACGCCCAGCAGCATACCCGCCACGCTCGCCGCGAGTCCGTAAAGCTGCGGTTCGATGATGTCGGACAGGACTTCCATATAGATCAGCGCCTCGCCGCCGATCCACGTCCCCAATCCCAGGCAGATGGCCAGCGCGCCGCCCCGGTTGTTGGCCCGTTTCCAGAACACCCCCGCCACGAGCGGCACGAACGCTCCGGCCAGCGTGATGCGGTAGGCGCGTTCGACCATCTCGTGGATACTGGCGTTGGAATTGAGCGCGTAGCAGGTGACGATCAGGGTAAAGAGCACCACGGTCAGGCGCGATGTCCACAGGAACTGCCGGTCGGTCATGGCGGGGAAAAACCCCTTGAGCACATTTTCGGAAAAAGTCACCGAAGGCGCGAGCAGCGTCCCCGAAGCGGTACTCATGATGACCGACAGCAACGCGCCGAAAAAGATCACCTGCGTCACGAAGGAGGTGTGGTTCATGATGAGCGCCGGCATGATCTTCTGGGTATCGTCCAGCGAGACTTCCGCCGTCATGACCGGGTCGATGATCTGCGCGGTATAGGCGAGATAGACCGGCACGAGCGCGAAAACGATATAAGCCATGCCGCCCAGCGTCGTGCCCCATACCGCGATACGTTCGTTGCCGGAAGAATTGACCCGCTGGAACACGTCCTGCTGCGGAATGGAGCCAAGCGCCATGGTGAAAAAGGCCGCCCCCCAGGTCAGGACATCGCGCGCGTGCGCGCCGGAGAACAGATCGAACTTGCCCGCCCCGGCGGCGTGCTCCAGCACGCCGGAGACCCCGCCCGCCATACCGCTGGCGATCCAGGTCACGTAGAACAGTCCCAGCACGATCACGATCATCTGCACGAAGGTGGTGACCGCCACCGACCACATCCCGCCCAGCAAGGTGTAGAGCAGCACCACCGCCGCGCCGATCATCATGCCCGCCTCCTTGTCGATCGCTCCGTGCGAGAGCAGGTCGAACACCAGGCCGAGCGCGGTGATCTGCGCCCCCACCCAGCCAAGATAAGAGACGACGATACAAAGCGACAACACGAGTTCGATACCGCGGTTATAACGCCGCCGGAAAAAATCCCCCAGCGTCAGGAGATTCATGCGGTAAAGCGGGCGGGCGAAAAAAAGCCCGAACAACATCAGACACACCCCCGCGCCGAGGGGATCGGAAATCAGCCCGCTCACCCCCTCCTGCAAGAATGTCCCCGAATTGCCGAGTACGGTTTCGGAACCGAACCAGGTGGCGAACACCATTGCCAATACCACGGACATCGGCAGATGGCGTCCGGCGGTAATGTAGTCGCGGGCATTGTGCACCTTTGCTGCGGCAAAGAGTCCAATACCAATGGAGACGACCAGATAAGCGACAACGAGCTTGAGCAGCATGGCGGTTATTCCGGCAAAACGTCGATCGAAAGCGGCGGCAGTTTAACAAGAATGCAACCAGCCCGGGAGATGGCGAAACAAAAGGATTCAGCCGAAAAAACGCCAGATTTCGAGCGCCAGCAACGCGACGGCCAGCGCGCCGAGCAGGCGGGCGTCCCGCCGCTGGCGGCAAGCGATCTTATCAAGACGTTCCTGGAACGCCACGCGCCGCTGATGACTGTCGCTCAGAGCCTGATGCGCAAGACGCGGCAAGCGCGGCAAAATACTCGCCCACCCCGGCGCCTCATCCTTCATTTCGCGCAACAACGCCCGCCAGCCGACCTGCTCCCGCATCCAGCGTTCGAGAAAAGGCTTCGCGGTTTTCCACAAATCGAGATCGGGATCGAGCTGCCGCCCCAGTCCTTCTATATTGAGCAACGTTTTCTGCAACAGGACGAGTTGAGGCTGCACCTCCATTTCAAAACGGCGCGCCGTCTGGAAAAGCCGCAACAAAGTCTTGCCGAAAGAAATATCCTTGAGCGGGCGATCGAAAATCGGCTCGCATACCGTGCGGATAGCGGCCTCGAACTCATCGACCCGCGTATGCGGCGGCACCCACCCCGCCTCGATATGCGCCAGCGCCACGCGGCGATAATCGCGCTTGAAAAAAGCGAGGAAATTGCGCGCCAGATAATTCTTGTCGCCATCCTCCAGCGTCCCCATGATGCCGAAATCGAGCGCGACATAACGGCCATCGCGGTGCACGAAGATATTGCCCGGATGCATATCCGCATGGAAGAAACCATCGCGGAACACCTGCGTGAAGAATATTTCCACCCCGGCGCGCGACAAATCCTTGAGATCGATCCCCTGTTCGAGCAACACGGGAACCTGCGAAATCGGCGTCCCCCGCATACGCTCCATCACCATCACGCGGGAGCCGCACCAATCCCAATACACCTCGGGCACGAGCAAAAGCGGCGAATTCCTGAAATTGCGGCGCAATTGCGCGCAATTGGCGGCCTCCCGCATCAAGTCGAGTTCATCGCGCAACGACTTGCCGAACTCGGCGACCACCTCGCGCGGCTTCAGGCGGCGGCTTTCGGGCCAGGTTTTTTCCAGCAAGAGCGCGGCGACTTCCAAAAGGCCAATATCATAATCGATCACTTTCTCGACCCCGGGCCTCAGCACCTTGACCGCCACCTCCGTACCATTGGGCAAAACCGCGAAATGCACCTGCGCCACCGAAGCCGATGCCACCGGCGTGCGCTCGAAACACAAAAAAACCTCATCGACCGGGCGTCCATAAAACGCCTGCAACAAAGCAAGCGCCTGTTCTGTCGGAAAAGGCGGCACGCGATCCTGCAACAAGGCAAGCTCATCGGCCAGATCGGGTGGCAATAAATCGCGCCGTGTCGACAGCATCTGCCCGAACTTGACGAAAATCGGCCCGAGCGACTCCAGCGCCTGGCGCAAACGCACAGCGCGCGGCGCCTCGAACCGGCGCCAGAAAAAAACCCTGCTCCACCAGCGGGCGAGGCGTCCGCTCGAATCGGCATCGAGAACCATGCGATCGAGACCGAAACGCAAACTGACAGTGATGATCCTGGCGAGGCGTAAAAGGGGCACGGTGGCCATGAAATATGATCGCTTCTTCCAATGCGCGCCCTTCATCCGGGCGAAACCACACGGAAGAAGCCGCGCCTCCCCCGCGCACGATCCCCTGGAGGGGAAGTCTCCAACCGGAACCGCAGTCTTCGACGAAACGCAAGACTTTAGCCGGAAAGCCCGGTGGAGAAAAGCATTGGTCAAGGATCGAATCGAGACAGGTGTCCCGTTCCTTCCCCCCTTTTTTCGATCAGCGGCGCGCGCCGGTTGGAACGCACTGGATCGCCACGGCGCTGCGCGCCTCGCAATGGCGAAGCGGGGGGCTTTCGCAATCCGGCCCCCGGTGTCAGGGGTGCGGCGTGACCCAGGCGTTGCCTTGCGGGGAGATTTCTTTTTTCCAGATGGGGGCGCGCGCCTTGAGTTCGTCGATCAGCCAGTGACAGGCGTCCAGCGCCGGGGCGCGGTGTTCGGCGGCGGTGGCGATGAGGACGATGTTATCGCCGGGATGCACGACGCCCAGGCGATGCACGAGGCGCGCGTCAATGAGGCCGAAGCGCGAGACCGCTTGGGCGCGCAGGGTTTGCAGTTCGGCGAGCGCCATGGTTTCGTAGGCATCGAAATGGATTTCGGTGACGGCGCGTTCGCCGGAAAAATCGCGCATGCAGCCGAGGAAGGCCGCGATGCCGCCGATGCGGCGCGAGGCGGCGCGCAAGGCGGCGATTTCGTTGTCCAGCGAGAAGTCTTCCTGTTGCAGGCGTACCGCGTCCGGCATCTTAGCCTCCGGAAAAAGCCGACATGAAGACGACTTCTGCGCCGTCGGCAAGCGGGGGGTCGTCCTGTTCGCCAACGCGCTTGCCGTTGACGGCGACGATGGTGACGAGCGTGAAGGCTTCCTGGTGGTGCGCGCGCAGGTCGCTGTAGATGTCTTGCAAGCGCAGCCCTTGCCGGAAATCCACTTCGATTTGCCGCGCGCCGATGCGCTCGGCCACGGGGCCGAAGAAAAGTACCTGGATCATGGTGATGTTTCCCGGACAGGGTCGCCGCGCCGCCAGTGGCCGCTTTTGCCGCCGCGCTTTTCTTCCAGTTGCAGGCGTTCGATGCGCATGCCCCGGTCGATGGCCTTGCACATGTCGTAGACGGTCAGCAGGGCGGCGGCGGCGGCGCACAGCGCTTCCATTTCGACGCCGGTCGCGCCGCGGCAATGGACGCCGATCCGCGTCTCGATGCCGACGCGGCCTTCGTTGTCCGGCGCGAGGATTTCGCCGAATTCGACTTCGACGCCGGAAAGCGGCAAGGGGTGGCACATCGGGATCAGATCGGAGGTGCGCTTGGCGGCCATGACCGCCGCGACATCGGCGACGGCGAGCACGTTTCCCTTGGCGAGGGTGCCGGCGCGGATGCGCTCCAGTGTCGCCGGCAGTATGCGCAGGATGCCGCTGGCGATCGCCGTGCGCCGGCTTTCCGCCTTGGCGGAGACGTCGACCATGCGGGCGCGGCCGGCGGCGGAAAAATGGTTCAGGTCGGGTGCGTCCAAGAAAACGTCCTTTTGCGAAAGACCGCGGCGGGCGGATGCGCCGCGTCAGCCGCCAATGTAAGACATTTCGACTTTTCCGGCGGCTTTCCCGGCGGCTTTCCCCGCCAGGATGTGGCGTTGTTGCGAATAGCGCTCGCCGCGTCCGCGCCAGATGGCGGTGATGCGCCGGTACAGTTCTTCGTCGCTGCTGTCCGGGGCGCGCAGCATGCCGCGCAGATCGGCGCCCTCGCCGGCGAAAAGGCAGGTATAGAGCTTGCCGTCCGTGGAAAGGCGCAAGCGCCCGCATTCGTGGCAGAACGCTTGCGTCACCGAGGCGATGACGCCGATTTCGCCGCCGCCATCCGCGAATTCCCAGCGCTTCGCCACTTCGCCCGGGTAGCGGGCGGCGATGGGCCGCAGCGGATATTCGGCACCGATTCTTGCCAGGATTTCGCGCGCCGTGACGACATCGTCGAGCCGCCAGCCGTTGCTGAGGCCGACATCCATGTATTCGATGAAGCGGAGGATGACGCCGGTGTGGCGGAAATGACGGATCAGCGGCAGGATTTCGCTTTCGTTGATGCCGCGTTTGACGACGGTGTTGACTTTGACCGGGGCGAGTCCCGCCGCCTGGGCGGCGGCGATGCCTTCGAGTACGGCGCTGACCGGGGCGCGCTTGCCGCTCAGGCGTTGGAAAACTGTCTCGTCCAGTGCGTCGAGGCTGATATTCAGGCGCGCGAGGCCGGCGTTTTTCAGGTCGCGCGCTTTTCTGGCCAGCAAGGTGCCGTTGCTGGTCATGGCGATTTCGATGGGTTTGCCCTCTTCGCCGCGGAGTCCGGCCAGCATTTCGATCAGCCGTTCGATACCGTGGCGCAGCAGCGGCTCCCCGCCGGAGAGGCGAATCTTGCGCACGCCCAAGGCGGTGCATTGCCGGGCGACGCGGATGATTTCCTCGAAACGCAGGAGATCGGCGTGGCGCAGGAAGACGAACTCGCGCCCGAAAACTTCCTGCGGCATGCAATAGGCGCAGCGCAGGTTGCAGCGATCCGTCACCGAAATGCGCAGGTCGCGCAAGGGGCGCCGCAAGCCGTCCAGGCACGGCGGGCTGGAAGATTTCTCGCGCATCGTCTCTCCTGCGTCGGGGATCGAATTTCTCCGCGGTAGGGAATGGAGGGACATCCCGTTTCTCCTTCCCTTTTTCAGTCAGCGTCAGTCAGCGCCGCTGACTGGAATCCGATCCCTGATGCATCAGCGCGCCTTTACCGGGCGCTGGTAGGTGTTGGCGATCAGCGGCTCGGCGTCGACTTGCGGGACGTGGCATTGCAGGCAGAAATAGCGCCGCGCCGCCAGGCTGGTGAGTTCCCGTCCATCGGCGGTGCGGAAATGGGTTTGCGGGACTTTGGTGGCTTTTTCCCGGCGATAGTTTTCCCAGGAATGGCAGTCCATGCATTTGTTGGAATTCCGGGTGACGGCGTAGTCATCCACCGGGTGCGACACCAAGGGCGGCTGTTGCGTGAAGTCGCGCTCCAGCACGTCGCTTTCGAGCACTTTCTTGAGGGCGTCGTCGGCGCTGGAGAGGGAGGCCGGGATGGGGGCGCCGCGCAGGGTGGCCAGGCCGCCGTCGTCATTGACGAGGTTGCCGCCGCCGCTGTCGCTGCTGGCGGGACCGTCATTCTTGTCGGTAAAGAACGCACAGGACAGTAACAGGGCGCTCAGCGCGGTTGCCGGGAACAGGGTCAGGAGACGGTTTTTCATGGTGAACTCCTCTGGTCGAAGCGGTGGGTGAACCTGAAAACGCTTTGGCCGCAGATGTCGATGCAGCGTCCACAGGTCGTGCAAAGGGTGTCGAGAATGACGGGACTTTCCTGCCCCGCTCTTTTGAGGGCGGGGCGGATGACGTGGGGTTCGGGGCAGACGGCGAAGCAGTCCATGCAGTCGTCGCAGGCGGCGCGGCGCGGCGCGGCCACGCGCAGCAGGGCGGTCTTGCCGAGCAGGCTGTAGAACGCACCCATCGGGCAAAGATGGCCGCACCAGCCATGGTGGGCGACCAGTAAATCGTAGAAGAACACGGTGGCGAGGAACCACAGGCCCGCGCCCATGCCGAAAAGCAGGCCGCGATGGGCGAACGATACCGGATTGACCCATTCCCAGACCAGCGCGCCGCTGGCGGCGGCGGCAACGAATGTGCCGGCCAGCAGCCAGTAACGGGCGCGGGCGTCGGGAGGGCGGCTGCTCTTGATGCCCAGACGCCGCCGCCCCCAAGCGGCGGCGTCGGCGATGATGTTGACCGGACAGACCCAGGCACAGAACACGCGCCCGCCGAGCAAAAGGTAGAAAGCCGCGACGATGAGCGCGCCGATGACGGCCGCCGCCGCCGGCGCGAAGCCCGCCGCCAGCATTTGCAGCAGCAAGTAGGGATCGGTGAGGGGCAGGACATCGAGCGTGAGGCTGGACGACAGGTTGCCTTTGACGATCCAAATGCCGAGCCACGGCCCGGCGAGGAAGAGGCCGAGGATGCCCGCCTGGGAGATGCGCCGCAGCAGCAGCCATTTGTGCGCCGCGAGCCAGCCCTTGCGGGCGATGGCATCCTGTCCGGGGCGCGCGGCGCTCATGGTTTCCACCCGGAATCAATGCCGTCCGGGGCGGATTCGGCGGGCGGGGCGGGCGCATCGCCGACCCGCGAATCGCCGTACGGCTTGCCTTCCAGCCCGCGCACGGGCAGTTCCAGTTGATCGCCGATCAGGGAGCCGCCGTGTTTTTCCCGTTCTTCCCAGCCCTTGCGGTAATGCTCGCCCAGCCTGCCCCGCGCCAGCGAAACCGGCAGCACCTTGATGGCCGCCTCGTCCAGTACGCAGGCGGCCTCGCATTTGCCGCAGCCGGTGCAATGCGTCGAGTGCACGGTGGGCAGCAGCATGGCGTGGCGATCCGAGCGGGCGTTGTGCTGTTTCTCCAGGGTGATGGCCTGGTCGATGGCCGGGCAGACGCGATAGCACACGTCGCAGCGCAGGCCGAGGAAATTGAGGCAGGTTTCCTGGTCGATCAACACCGCCAACCCCATGCGCGCGTCGCCAATGTCGGTGAGGGCCGGGTCCAGCGCGCCCGTAGGGCACGGCTTGATACAGGGAATGTCCTCGCACATTTCGCAGGGCTTGTCGCGGGCGATGAAGTAAGGCGTGCCCGTGGGGACGCCGTCACCCGGTTTGGCCAGCATCAGCATGTCGTAGGGGCAATCGCGCACGCACAGACCGCAGCGCGTACAGGCGGCGAGGAAGCGGTCTTCCGGCAGCGCGCCGGGCGGCCGCAGGGCTTGCGCGGCCAGGGCGCGGGACTGGGCGGCGTAAAGCCCCGCGCCCAGCGCCATGAGGCAGCCGCTTCCCGCTGCGCCCGCCAGCCCGGCCAGGAATTTGCGGCGCGCCGGGAAAAGCCGGATTCTTTCCGGCGCGCTCGTGGATTTCTTGACGCTCATGCCCGGATGCTCAGGCGTTCCGCGATTGGCGAGCGCATCAGGCGCGCACGACCTTGACCGCGCATTTCTTGAAGTCCGTTTCCTTGGACAGCGGGCAGGTGGCGTCCAGCGTGAGCTTGTTGACCAGCTTGGCTTCGTCGAAGAAAGGCACGAACACCAGCCCGCGCGGCGGTTTGTTGCGGCCTCTCGTTTCGACCTGCAAGATGACTTCGCCGCGGCGGGAAATCACTTTCACCTTCGCGCCCCGTTGCAGTTTGCGCGCCTTGGCGTCGTCCGGATGCATGAAGACGACCGCTTCCGGTACGGCGCGGTGCAGTTCGGGCACGCGCTGGGTCATGGAGCCGGTGTGCCAGTGTTCGAGCACCCGGCCCGTGGAGAGCCACAAGTCGTATTCCTTGTCCGGCACCTCCACGGGCGGCTGGTAGGGCAGCGCGAAAATGACCGCCTTGCCGTCCTTCTGTCCATAGAATTTGACGCCTTCGCCCCTGGACACATAGGGGTCGTAGCCTTCGCGGAAGCGCCACAGCGTCTCCTTGCCATTGACCACCGGCCAGCGCAGGCCGCGCGACTTGTGATAGGTGTCGAACGGCGCGAGATCGTGGTGGAATCCCCTGCCGAAACCCGCGTATTCCTCGAACAGGCCCTTTTGCACGTAGAAGCCGAAATATTCAGTCTCGTCGTTGGTGTAGTTCCTGATGGCGTGTGCATTGACGGTGGCGGCCTCTTTCTTGGGGAACTTGTTGACGACCTTGTTGGCGAAGAGCACGTCGTAGAGCGTCTTGCCCCGGTATTCCGGCTTCTTGTCGAGCAGTTCGGCGGGCCAGACTTCCTCGACCTTGAAGCGCCTGGAAAACTCCATGTACTGCCACAGATCGGAACGGGCCTCGCCCGGCGGCGCGACCTGCTGGCGCCAGAACTGGGTGCGCCGCTCGGCATTGCCATAGCCGCCTTCCTTTTCCGCCCACATCGCCGCCGGCAGGATCAGGTCGGCGGCCATCGCCGATACCGTGGGGTAGACGTCGGAGACCACCACAAAGGCGTTGGGATTGCGCCAGCCGGGATAGATTTCGTCGTTGATGTTCGGCCCGGCCTGCATGTTGTTGGTCGTGGACGTCCAGTAGCATTTCAGCTTGCCGTCCTTCAGGGCGCGGCTTTGCGCCACGGCGTGCAGCCCCACCTTGGGCGGGATCGTGCCCTCCGGCAACTGCCAGACCGTTTCGGCTTTTTGCCGGTGCGCCGGGTTGCCGACCACCATATCGGCGGGCAGGCGGTGCGCGAAGGTGCCGACCTCCCGCGCCGTGCCGCAGGCGGAGGGCTGGCCGGTGAGCGAGAAGGGGCCGCAGCCGGGCTTGGAAATCTTGCCCGTGAGCAGGTGCACATCGTAGATCAGGTTATTGACCCAAGTGCCGCGCGTGTGCTGGTTGACGCCCATCGTCCAGAAGGAAACCACCTTCTTCGCCGGATCGGCATACAGTTCGGCCAGCTTTTTCAGGTTCTCAGCGGGAACGCCGGAGAGCGCGGCGGTTTTCTCCAGGGTGTATCCGGAAACGAACCTGGCGAATTCCTCGAAGCTGATGGGTTCGGCCTTGCCCGCGTCGCCCTTGGGTTTGCCGTCAGGGCCGTCGTAGCCATTGCTGGTGGCTTGTTGCTCGATCGGCGTATTGGGGCGCAGGCCGTAACCGATGTCGGTGGCGCCTTTCTTGAAGTTGACATGCTTCTTGACGAAATCCGTGTCGACCCGCTTCGTCTGGATGATGTAATTGCAGATGTAATTCAGGATCGCCAGGTCGGTCTGCGGCTGGAAAATCATCGCATTGTCGGCCAGCTCGAAAGAGCGGTGCTCGAAAGTCGACAGCACATGGACTTCGCTTTTCTCGTGCGTCAGGCGGCGGTCGGTGACGCGCGCCCAGAGCACCGGGTGCATCTCGGCCATGTTGGAACCCCAGAGCACGAAGGCGTCGGCGTTCTCGATGTCGTCGTAGCAGCCCATCGGCTCGTCGATGCCGAACGTCCGCATGAAGCCGACCACGGCGGAAGCCATGCAGTGACGGGCATTCGGATCGAGATTGTTAGAGCGGAAGCCCGCTTTCCACAGCTTGGCGGCGGCATAGCCCTCCCAGATCGTCCATTGCCCGGAGCCGAACATGGCGACGGAAGCGGGGCCGGCGGTCTTCAAGGCATCCTTCCATTTTTCCGCCATGACATCGAACGCCTCGTTCCACGACACGGGCGTGAACGTGCCTGTCTTGTCGTACTTGCCGTTTTTCTTGCGCAGCAACGGCTGTGTGAGCCTGTCCTTGCCGTACAGGATCTTGGACAGGAAATAGCCCTTGATACAGTTCAGGCCGCGATTCACCGGCGCATCCGGATCGCCCTGCGTAGCGACGAGCCTGCCATCCTGCACGCCCGCCAGCACCGAACAGCCCGTGCCACAGAAGCGGCAGGGAATCTTGTCCCAGCGGACGGTCTTGTCGGCGGGCGCGACGGCGGCGGCTGCGGCCGGAAGCGACATCCCGGCGGCGGTCGCCGCCGCGGCGATAGCTTGGGTTTTCAGAAAATCACGACGATCCATGGACATATCAAGCCTCCTCTGGCGTAAACGTCTCATCAGAATATTCGTAGGAAAGCGTGACGGACATGACGTGCGCCACGTGGTGAACTTGCAGGATGGAGTCGGAGACGGCGTAACCGGGGCCGTCTTCCAGCAAAACGATCATTCGCCCGTCGCCGCTGTCGGCCGCCACACTGGCGCCGGGAACGGCCTCCACCGCCTTTTGTATTCCGGCGGCGTGGCGGGGCAGGAATTTGAGCACGAGACTGACGATTTTCATGGGCGGTTTCTTTTCAGGGAGAGGCGGCGCGGGCGGATTGCGGCGACGCGGCGCCCGGCTGCATGGAAATGGCCTGCGCCGGGCAAACCGCCACGCATTCACCGCATCCCGTGCATGAAGATGTCTCGATATCTGGCCGCGCCGGGCGGCCGGGTCGGGGGAAAAAACGGATGGCGCCGGCTTCGCAATGCTCGTCACAGGAACGACAGAGCACGCCCTGCCCAGGCAGGCAGGCCGCGCCAATTGCGGCCACGAGCGCCCAAGGCGGAAGATCGGGAGAAAAACACAAGGCGGGCGGGCGACAGGAAGCGGCCACCCGCGCCGCCGCCATGCAGGCACGGGCGCAATCCGTACAGAATGTACAATGCCCGCGCGAGAAATCGGCTTCGGGGAATCCCCCCGCACCGAGCACGAGCAAACCGGTCGGACAGGCCGCGACGCACTCGCCGCAACGCTGGCAGGTCTGGGGGAAAACCGCCTCATCCGCGGCCCAAGGCGGACGAAGTGGCGCGGCGGACTGGCGCGGGCGGCGACCGAGCAAAAAGGCCCGGCGGGCACTGTCCATTTCTCCTCCTTCCTGTTCTACGCGCTGCAATTGTTTCATATAGTAATCTTGACGGCGACCGGGAGGCAATGCGTACAATTCCTCATTGTTCATCTCTATGAAGGCACGATCGGCGGGTAATGTCGCCACAATATTTCCACCCATGGCGCGGCGCATCGCGTTCCGGATTCGCGCCGCCCCGATCCGAAAGAAATAAAGACCCGGCCACCCCGCCAAACGGGGCATCCACTGACTCCCACCCCATACCCCGCACATGGAACTCGCGCTTTTCGACCTCGACAATACCCTGCTTGCCGGCGACTCCGACGTTGCCTGGACACAATTCCTGATAGAAGAAGGCGTACTCGACGACGACGCCCAAGGAAAACGCAACGACATCTTTTACGAGCAATACAAATCCGGCACGCTGGACATCCACGAATTCCTCGATTTCCAGCTTGCACCCCTCACCCGCTACCCGCGCGCCCGGCTCGATGCCTGGCACCGCGAATACATGGCGCGCCACATCCGGCCAATGATCCATCCCGCCGCCCGCGCCCGCGTAGACGAGCACTTGCGGCGCGGCGCGCTCACTGCCCTCGTGACCGCCACCAACAGCTTCGTCACCGGCCCCATCGCGCGCGAATTCGGCATCGCCCACCTCATCGCCACCATCCCGGCGCAAGAAAACGGCGTCTTCACCGGCAAACCGCGCGGCATTCCCGCCTATCAGGCGGGCAAGGTCGCGCGCGTCGAATCCTGGCTGGAATCGCTCGGATTGAATCTCGCCTGCTTCGAGCAAAGCTGGTTCTACAGCGACTCGCACAACGACCTGCCGCTATTGCAGCGCGTCACCCATCCCGTGGCCGTCGACCCGGACGACATCCTGCATGAATACGCGCGGGTACATGGCTGGCAAGTGTTGACGTTGCGCGTCGTCAGGGATCGGATTTAGTCAGCGTCGCTTCGCTCCGCATGGTTGAACCCCCCTCTCCCGGCCTTCGGCCACCCTCTCCCCCCTGCGGGGGGCGAGGGGAATTCATCAGCGGCGCTGCGCGTCGGATGGAACGAAGTGGATTGCCACGGCGCTGCGCGCCTCGCAATGACGCCTCCTCTCGTCATTGCGAGGGCCGCAGGCCCGTGGCAATCCAGGCGGTCTGCGGGCTGGCGGGGCGCTTGCGA
>JAITLI010000184.1 GCA_031277975.1 Azoarcus sp. | reverse complement strand
ACGCCATGCGCCGCGACCTGACCCCCAGGCAGCAGGAAATTCTGGATTTCATCATGCAAACCACGGCGCGCGCGGGCCGCCCGCCCACGCGCGCCGAGATTTGCGCCGCTTTCGGTTTTCGTTCGTCGAACGCCGCCGAAACCCACGTGCGCGCGCTCGCGGCCAAGGGCGCGATCGAAATCGATGATGGTCACGCGCGCGGCATCCGCATCCCGGCGCTTCCCGGCCTGCCTCTCGTCGGACGGGTCGCCGCCGGCGCGCCCGTGCTTGCCGCCGAACACGTCGAAAAGCATCTCCAGGTCGATCCCGCGCTTTTTTCGCCGCGCGCCGACTATCTGCTGCGCGCACGCGGTATGAGCATGCGCAACGCCGGCATCCTCGACGGCGACCTCGTCGCCGTACATCGCACCGCCGAAGCGCGCGACGGCCAGATCGTCGTCGTCCGCATCGAGGACGATGTAACGGTCAAGATCTGGCGGCGCCGGGGCGAAACAGTGGAATTGCGCCCCGCCAACCCCGATTTCGCACCCATCGTCGTCGATCTCCAGCGCCAGCCGCTGGTCATCGAAGGCGTGATGGCGGGATTGATCCGCCAGGATCAATAAGTGTCTGGTCCCGTCCGATTCCCGCCCCCTGGTCCTCACTCGTAGCGAACCGTCACGATTTCCACTTCCCGCGCGCCCGCCGGACTCATGAAGCGCACGGTGTCGCCTTCGCGCGCCTTGAGCAGGGCGCGGGCAAGCGGGGAGATCCAGCTTATTTTTCCGGCGGAAACGTCGGCTTCATCGATACCGACGATCTGCCAGGTCTGTTCGGCGGCATCGCCGTCCGCGGCGCGGATCGTCACCGTCGCGCCGAAAAACACCTGGTCGCCGCCTTGCCGCGCCCGCGGGTCGACGACTTCGGCATTGTCGATTCGCTTGCCCAGGAAGCGGAGGCGGCGGTCGATTTCGCGCAGGCGTTTCTTGCCGTAGATGTAGTCGCCGTTTTCGGAGCGATCGCCGTTGCCCGCGGCCCAGGCGACGGTTTCCACGATCTTCGGGCGCTCCACGCGCAAAAGCTGGTCGAGTTCGTCGCGCAGGCTCTGGTAGCCGCGCGGCGTCATGTAGTTCTTGCTACCCGGCGGCAGGCGCGAAGCGGGCGAAAGCGTTTCTTCATCGTCATCGCCGTCTTCGGACTCTTTTACGAATGCCTTGTTCATGATCCGCTCCGTTCTGGAAGCGGAAGATGTTAATCGTAATCGGGCGGCGATTGTTTTCCCCTTTCCAGACACATACCATAGCCGGGGGCCGCACCTGTGCACCGAAGTTTCGGAGAACATACGATGAACGACGATATTTTTGATACGGCAGATTTTGATACGGCGGAGACTTTGCGCGAACGCCTCGCCCGCTTGGATGACGAGCACCGTGATCTCGACGACGCCATCGCCCGCCTGACCGAATCTCCGGCCAGCGACGAATTGCTCGTGCGGCGCATGAAGAAGCGAAAGCTCGCCCTCAAGGACCGTATCGCCACGCTCGAACGTCTGCTCAAACCGAACGATCTGGCCTGAGCGGCGCGGTTTCATCCGCCCGGCGGCCGGGCGGGCGCGCGTTCCCGGCGCGCGCCGGTGGCCCGGGGGCGGGGTTTCCCCTAGAATACGCACTGTTTTGGCGAGTGCACAAGGCCGCCTTGGCGGCGGGCCTTGCTGGTCTTTTGTTTTGTCCGGGAGTCGTCGATGGATTTCGAACACGCGCGCCGCAACATGGTCGAACAGCAAATCCGGCCATGGGAGGTCGTGGATGCGAATGTGCGCCAACTGCTGATGTCGGCGCGGCGCGAGGATTATGTGCCGCTCCCCGTGCGCGCGCTGGCTTTCGCCGATATTGAAATCCCCTTGCCCCGCGGGCAGTTCATGCTCAGGCCGGTGATCGAGGGGCGCATCCTGCAAGCGATCGGGATTGGCCGCGCCGATTCGGTGCTGGAAATCGGTACGGGCAGCGGCTATTTCGCCGCCTTGCTGGCAAGCGGCGCGAACAAGGTGCGCACGGTCGAGATCGAGCCGGAGCTGGCGCGGCTGGCGCGCGACAGACTCGCGCTCAGCGGGGTGAAAAATGTCGTGGTGGAGGAAGGCGACGGCCTGCGGGAGCAGGAAACGCCCGCGCGCTACGATGTGATCGTGGTTTCGGGCGGACTGCCCGGCTTGCCCGAGAACCTGGGGGCGCGGCTCGCAACGGGCGGGCGGCTGTTCGCTTTCGTCGGTGAAGCGCCGGTGATGAAAGCACGGCTGGTGGTGCGCGAGGACGAAGATCATTTCCACTGCCGCGATCTGTTCGAGACCGTGGCGCCGATGCTGCGCCACGCCATGCCCGTGAGTGAATTCCGCTTCTGAGGCTTCATCATGCTTTTTCGTTCCGCCCGTCTTTTTCCGGAAATTCGCCGCCCCCTTTCCGGGCGCGTCCGCGCCGGTCTCGCCGCCGCGCTCATGCTGGCGGCGGGCGCGGCGGACGCGGCCGATTTGTTCCAGGTCTATCGTGACGCGCTCGCCCACGATTCCAGTTACGCCGCGGCGCGCGCGCAATTCGACGCCGACCGGGAAAAGGTCGTGCAGGGCCGCAGCGCCTTGTTGCCGACGGTGGCCGCCAGCGCCGGCGCCAGCCGGAACAATGATGAAACGCATACCGGGGCGGGCGCCGAAACCAGCAAGCGCTACAACAGCAACAATTACGCGCTGCGCCTGAACGCGCCGCTGTTCCGGCGGCAGAACTGGCTTCAGTACCAGGAAAGCGCGTTGCGCACGGAGCTTGCCGGCAGGCTGCTCGGCGCGGCCCGGCAGGCCTTGATCCTGCGCACGGCGCAGGCGTATTTCGATGTGCTCAACGCCCGGGATTCGCTCGAAGCCATCGTGCAATTGCGCACCGCGGCGGCCGAACAACTCGAACTGGCGCGCACCAGTTTCAACGTGGGCACGGTGACGATCACTGACGTACACGAAGCGCAATCGCGTTTCGACCTGGCCTCGGCACAGGAAATCGCCGCCCGCAATACGCTCGATGTCGCGCACGAGGCGCTGGCGCGCATCATCGGCCACACGCCCGGCGAACTGGCCGGTCTGCGCGCCGGGACAGACCTCTCCCGCCCGCAACCCGACGAGATCGATGCCTGGGTGGATTCCGCCGGAAAAGACAATTTCGATGTGCAGGCGCAGCAAATCCTGCGCGAGATCGCCCTGCGCGCCCTCGCGCGCGAACGCGCCGGGCATCTGCCGACGCTGGATCTGGTGGCAAGCTACGGACGCAGCCGCCAGCCTTCGGCTTCGGTCGAGCGCAACAACAGCGGCACGGTGGGCGTGCAGCTCGATATACCGCTCTACCAGGGCGGCGCCGTTTCATCGCGCGCGCGCGAAGCGGCGGCGCTCAGGCTCAAGGCCGAAGCTGATCTCGAAGAGGCGCGCCGTGCCGCGGCGCTGACGGCGCGCGAAGCCTATCTGGGCGTCACCAGCGGCATGGCCCAGGTACGGGCGCTGGAAGCGGCGCGCGTGTCGTCGGCCTCAGCGCTCGAGGCCAACCGGATGGGATACGAAGTGGGCGTGCGGATCAACATCGACGTGCTCAACGCCCAGAGCCAGCTTGCCGACACCGTGCAGCGCCTCTCCCGCGCACGCTATGACACGCTGCTTGCCAGGCTGCGCCTGGAGGCCGCCGTCGGCGGCCTGGATGAGGACGACGTGCGCGCCATTGGCACCCTGCTGGAGACCCGGCCCGAAAACGGTGCCGCGCCGGCGGCGGACAGGCAATAGCCTTCCGGGCCGCGCCACGCATCGGGTATATCGGGTATCATTGCGCGCCTGATTCGCTCCCCGAAATCCATCTCCCAATGATCCGCAAGCTGCTGCGCAAGGTGTTCAACCGCCGCGCCGCGAAATCCATTTCCGGCGAGCCAGCCCGTATTCCCGTCAGCCAGCACGGCATTCGCCGCGAGCGGGTCTCGCCGTTCGCGGTCAAGGTCTGCGCCGCGCTCCAGGCGCACGGCCACCAGGCTTATATCGTCGGCGGCGCCATCCGCGACCTGCTGATCGGACACCCGCCCAAGGATTACGACGTCGCCACCAGCGCCACGCCCGAAGAAGTCAGGGCGCTCTTCCGCCGCGCCCGCATCATTGGCCGGCGCTTCAGGATCGTCCACGTCACCAGCGGCGCGGAGACGCTCGAAGTCTCCACGTTCCGCGCCAATCAGTTGGCCGAAACCGACCGCCATGGCCGGGTGCTGGCCGACAACATCTACGGCACCCAGGCCGAGGACGCCATTCGCCGCGATTTCACGGTCAACGCGCTCTATTACGATCCGGAAACCGAGACCATCCTCGACTACCACCACGGCGTCGCCGACCTGTCGCAGAAAACCCTGCGCATGATCGGCGAGCCGCGCGCCCGCTACCGCGAAGACCCGGTGCGCATGCTGCGCGCGGTGCGGCTGGCGGCCAAGCTCGGCCTCGTCATCGACCCTGCCGCGCGCGCGCCGATCCGCGACATGGCCATGCTGCTCGAAAACGTGCCGGCGGCGCGGCTGTTCGACGAAATGCTCAAGCTGCTGCTGTCGGGCGATGCCGTGCGCTGTATCGAGCAACTGCGCGCGGAAGGGCTGCACCACGGGCTGCTGCCGCTGCTCGACGTCATCCTCGACCAGCCCGTGGGCGAACGCTTCATCTGGCTGGCGCTGGAAAATACCGATGAACGGGTGCGCGCCGGTAAATCGGTGTCGCCCGGATTCCTTTTCGCCGCGCTGCTCTGGCCCGAAGTGCTGCGCGAATGGCAAGAACGCCAGTCCGCCGGCGAAGTGGCGCAACCGGCGCTTTTCGACGCCATGGACGAGATCCTCGACGCCCAGGCCGCGAAACTGGCGATCACCCGCCGCGTCATCGGCGACATCAAGGACATCTGGGCGATCCAGCCGCGCTTCGACAAACGCGCGGGAAAATCGCCGTTCCGCCTGATCGAACATCCCCGTTTCCGCGCCGGTTGGGATTTCCTCCGCCTGCGCGCGCTGGCGGGCGGCGTCCCGCAGGAAATTCCCGCATGGTGGGATCGCTTCGCCCATGCCGGCCACGACGAACGCGAAGAACTGCTGCGCGCCGCGCCGCCGGAAGGCGCGGCGGCGCACAAACGCCGCCGCCGCCGACGCAAGCCCGGCAGCGACGACAATGGCGATGCCGCCGCCGAAGCCGCGCCGGCACCATGACCTCCACGACAGCGCGCGCCTACATTGCCTTCGGCGCCAACCTCGGCGACCCGTTCGCCACCTTCGCCCGCGCGCTGGAGGCGCTCGACGCCCTGCCGCTCACCCGCCTCACCGCGCACTCCTCGTGCTACCGCAGCGCGCCGCTGGGCGTCGTTGGCGAACAGCCCGATTACATCAACGCCGTCGCCGCCGTCGACACGGCCCTTTCGCCCGCGGCGCTGCTCGACCGCCTGCTCGCCCTCGAAGCCGCCGGCGGCCGCACCCGCGCCGCCGCGCGCGCGCCGCGCCCCATCGACCTCGACCTGCTGCTGCATGGCGACACGGAACTGCGCGCCCCGGCGCTCACGCTGCCCCACCCGCGCCTGCACCAGCGCGCCTTTGTCCTGCGGCCATTGGCCGAAATCGCGCCCGGCCTCGTCATCCCCGGCCTCGGGCCGCTCGCGCCGCTGCTCGAAACCGTGCGCGGCCAGCGCATTGCCCGCGTGCGCCCAGTCCGCCCGCCCGCCCACACCGTTGATACGCGGACGCCGATTGGGGAATAATGACGCTTCGACTCAATTCCGGAGGCAATGTGAAATGAAACCCTTGAAGATATGCGCGGCTCTGTTCATCGGCGGCCTGCTGGCGGCGTGCGCCACACCCCCCGAAGCGCCGGTCGCCTCGTTTCCCGTCCACAAGAACAGTATCGGCATGGAACTCATCGAAATCCCGTCAGGCTCTTTCATGATGGGATCGGACCCGAAAGAAAAATCCCGCGCCAACGAACGCCCCAAGCACCGCGTCACCATCAGCAAGCCCTTTTACCTGGGGAAATACGAAGTCACACAAGAGCAATGGCGGACTGTGATGGGCGACAACCCGAGCGTATTCAAGGCGTATGGGGAGCCGGTGGAAAACGTCTCGTGGGAAGATGCCCAAGTCTTCATCCAGCGCTTGAACGAACGGGAAGGCACGCAAGGATACCGGCTGCCTACCGAAGCGGAGTGGGAATACGCCGCGCGCGCCGGGACGCCGCATATGTTTTCTTTCGGGCGGAAAAACCGGGTGCGGGAACATGCATGCTACTTCGGCACGGCGATACAGAGGACATGCCCCGTGGGTGAAAGGAAACCCAACCCGTGGGGGCTGTACGACATGCATGGCAACGTCTGGGAATGGGTGCAGGACTGGTACGATCCCGACTACTATGCCAGCAGCCCGGAGACCGACCCACCCGGCCCCGAAAGCGGCGAAACGCGCATATTGCGCGGCGGCAGTTGGCGCAGCCAGATCAGCTCCTTGCGTTCGGCCCACCGCGGCGCCCGCCGCCCCGTCTACCGGGACGGACGCAGCGGATTCAGACTGGCGTTCTCCCCTCAATAATCGAGCAGGCTCCGGCAGGTTTCCTCGCGGCCGGTCATGCGGCTGAAGCGGGCGAGGCGTTCGCGCACGAACTCCGCCGGCACGCGGGCATCGGCGCAATAATCGCGCAGCGCCATGGCGTGGGCCATATTCTGCGCCGCCGCCACGGTGTCCGCCCGCGCCGGAAAGGGATAGCCGGTGGTATCGCGCCCGTCTTTCCCCGGCGCGGCTGCGGCGCGCGATGCCGCGGCGCGCGCGGGCGCTTCCTGCGCCACGGCGGGCAACGCCAGCGCGCACAGCAGGCAAAGCGCGGAAAATCCACCTCGGTTCATGTCGTGTGTCCGGCCAAGGGCGGTATTGCAAGAGTATCGGCCGTTCTTCCGAACCGGCGCAAATTTTCCCAGGGCCGAAGAACAAATCCGACCGGGTGATGCGCCGCCGGATTCCTGCTTCGCCGAGGCTGGTTTCGTTCCGGTCTTGCACGCCCCGGGAGGGCATGTGCGCGGGCGGCCCGCAAAATTCCTCTTGACACGAAGTGATGATATAACTAAGATCATCGATATGAAAACCCGCTACAACTTTGCAATCCCCCCCGAGTGGCAGCCCATGTCCCAGGTCTTCACGGCCCTGGGGGATGAACATCGCCAGCGCATGTTGCTGCTCTTCGACAAGGGGGAGCGCCTGAATGTGGGCCAGATCGCCGCGGTTTCGACGCTTTCCCGTTCGACGGTTTCCCACCACCTGAAAATCCTGCGGGAAGCCGAAGTGCTGAAGTCCGAGAAGATCGGCAAGGAAGTCTGGTTCTGGATCAACCGGCATTGGCTGGAAGAAACCCTGGGCAATGTGCTCGGCTATATCCGTGAGCATTGCTGAAATTTTTTTGCCCGACATAACGAAAATCATGGTTATGACAATCGAACAACCGCACGGGCGCTCCCCATTCTCGCCGCGCCCCCGCAATCAGGAGGACAACATGATGACGAACCGAATATGACTATGGTTTTCCTGCTCATCCGCGGAGGGTGTCTTGGCGGATGCTGGGCACAGGGAAATGCGGCAGCGAAAAACACATTAGAGGAAAACGCTTTGATGGAACCCGTCGAAACTTTCAGAACCGGCATGAAATGGGCCCCTTGGTCCGAATCCTCGTCCGATTTTGCCGTCTCGCCAGACGGGACGCGCATCATTTTCGGAACGGGGCTGATCACAGACGGCCTGCTGTTGCTGGATTTGAAAAGCGGGCAAAAGACCCGGCTTCCCGGTGAAGTAAACCGCTCTTGGGGGATGGATAACTGGTCGCACGACGGGCACATACGGCGAACAGAGGAAATATATAGTAGCGAACGTATGAGAGATGAGGTGGTTTTCCGGCGAATCGAGGATGCGCCTACAACGGCGCAAGGACAATGATTTTCACCGTCCGCGCCCCCACACCCTGTTTCCGCTTTGACGGCGAAGCCGCGCGGAACACATGATGAAAACACGCACAGGATGACGAACATCATGATACGCACCCGCTTTTCCCGCCGCCGTTTCCTGAAAACAGCCGCCCTGTTGACCACGGCGGGCGCGTTTGGCGCGGCGGGATGTCACACGAGAAAATATTTCCTCGTCAATCCCTGCCGTGCCGCCATGCCCGCGAGGCTTGCGGAAAGCCCCTGGCTCGCGCGCGTCTGGCAGGGACTCGATCCCGCCCAGGTCTGGGATTGTCATGTGCATCTGGCGGGCGTCGGCGATAGTGACAGCGGTATCGTGCTCGGCGCGCAATTCTCTTCGCCAATGAATCCCCTGTTCTATGCTCGCCGCTGGTTCTATATGAATGGCGCCTGCGCCTCGGTCGCGGGCGCGGTCGATAAAGCCTATGTGGAGCGCCTTCTGGAGCAAGTCACGGCCATGCCCGGTGGCGTCAAACTGATGTTGTTCGCCTTCGACTACTGTCATGACGACGCAGGCCGTCCCTTGCCGGAAGAGAGCGCCTTTTACATTCCGGACGACTATGCCCGCGATCTGGCGGCGGCGTACCCCGAGCGCTTCGAATGGGTGGCTTCCATCCATCCTTACCGGCCCGACGCGGTCGATCGCCTGGAGAGAGCCGCCGCGCAAGGAGCGCGGGCGGTCAAATGGCTGCCCGCCGCCCAAAATATCGACCCGGCCTCATCGCGTTGCGCAGCTTTTCATGCCGCGTTGGCCCGTTTGCGCATCCCCTTGATTACCCATTGCGGCGCGGAAAAGGCCATGCGCACGGAAACGCTCTATTACAGTAATCCGCTGCGCCTGCGGCGGGCGCTGGAAGCGGGGGCGCGCGTCATCATCGCCCATTGCGCCAGCGCGGGGGACGATGCGGATATCGACCGCGACAGCAAACCGCGTTCCAGTTTCGAGCTTTTCGCTCGCCTGATGGACGAGCCGGAATGGCGAGAAAACCTGTGCGGTGATATTTCCGCCATCGTGCTGCGCAACCGCAAGCCGCAAGTGCTCAAAACCCTGCTTTCCCGCCGGGACTGGCACAGCCGCCTGTTGAATGGTTCCGACTATCCGCTGCCGGGCATCCTGCCGCTGATTTCTCCCGCCGCCCTGGCCGCCGGTGGCCTTTTGCCCGAAACCGCGGTCGCCGATCTGGAATTGCTGCGGGAATACAATCCCGTTTATTTCGACCTGGCCTTGAAACGGACATTGAGTTGGCAAGGACAGGGTTTCCCCGCGGAAGTCTTCGCCACCCGGCGCTTTTTCACTCCGCCGTCGGCATGGTCACGAATCCCAGCTTCGCCACGCCCGCTTTCTTGACCGTGGCCATGACTTCGGCGATGCGTTGGTAGCGGGTGTCGCGGTCGGCGGAAAGCTGTACTTCCAGGCGCGAGTCGGCGCTGGCCATTGGTTGCAGGCGGCTTTCCAGCGCCGCGAGAGTGGATTTCGGATCGGCGTCCGCGGCGGCTACGGCCTCGTCGTTCCAGAAGAGCGCGCCATTGGCATCCAGCGTCAGGCGCACAGTCTCCGGTTCGGCATCCGCCGGTTGCGCCGAGGCCTGCGGCAGGTCGACCTTGATGGCTTGCGTCATCAGCGGCGCGGTGACAAGGAAAATGATGAGGAGCACCAGCATCACATCGACCAGCGGCGTGGTGTTGATGTCGACCATTGGACGCGAGGTTCCAGAATCGAAGCTACCGAAAGACATTTCAGTTCACTCCCGCGACCGCGGTGAGACGAGCGGCATCCGCTGCGCCCGCCGGCGACAGGCGGCTGACGCTGCCTTGCGGCGTCGGTAATGGATAGCCAGTGGAGAAATAAGCATGCAGATCATGCGCGAAAGCTTCGAGGTCGGCGGCGATGAGCCGCAACGAGCGCGTGAAGGCATTGTAGGCGAGCACGGCGGGAATGGCGACGAAAAGACCCGCCGCGGTCATGATGAGCGCTTCGCCAACCGGGCCGGCGACCTGGTCGAGACTGCTTTGCCCGGACGCGCCGATGCGCGCCAGCGCATGGTAAATACCCCATACGGTACCGAACAGGCCGACGAAAGGCGCGGTCGAGCCGACGGAAGCAAGCAGGGTGAGGCCGCTTTCCAGCCGCGCGGTGGAGCGGGAAATGCTGTTGCGCAGGGCGCGCGTCACCAGTTCGCTCGCCGACAGGTGGGCGTCGAGGTGCCCCTGCTCATGGCGGTGGGATTCGAGGTGGTGGATCGCGCCCTGTCCCTGGGAAGCCATGTCGCGGAGGGGCGCGACCGGGGCGAGCTTTTCCAGGCCGCTTTCGATAGTGGCGGAATCCCAGAAATTCTCCAGGGCCTTGGGCGTCTTGCGGCGCAGGCGCCACACCAGCCACGTCTTGCCGAGGATGATGCTCCAGCTTGCCACCGACATGATGAGAAGCGCGATGGCGACAATACGGGCAATCGTGTCGCCTTGTGCCCAGATAGCGGCGATGTCGAGACTGGCATTCATGATTCTTTGAGACTCCATGTAAAAGGAATGAGCACCCAAGATGAGACAGGTTCGTTACCCTGCCGGGCGGGTTCGAAACGCCATTTCGCAACGGCGGCGCGGGCTGCTTCATCCAGCCGGGCACTGCCGGAGCTGCGTTTGATTTCGACTTTTTCGGCGCTGCCGTTGGGCAACACATAGGCGCGCAGCGTCACCGTGCCCTCCTCATGCAGGCTCTTGGACATTTTCGGGTAAGGAGGTTTCGGGTTGTGCAGGTAACCGGCATCGAACCGGGCGGCGGTAAACACGGAAGATGCGGCGGCTTGGCTACTGCCGGAAGCAGTGGAGACCTCCGCCGCCGCGACCTGTGGCGCGGAGGATTCGGCTGATTCGGTATATTCCGGCTCTGGAGCGGATGCGACAGGCTCAGGAACGGGCACCGGCACGCGGGCGGGTTCGGTCTTGCGCGGAATAGGCTTGGGTCGCACGGGCCGCGGCTTGACGCGGGGTTTGGGCGGAATGACCTGAGGGGGAGCGGGCGGAGACGGAGCGGCCTGTGCCGGCGCGGGGTCGAGCAGGCTGACCATGAGCGGCGCGCTGGGAGGCGACATGTTCTTTGCCACGCCATGCGGCATGGCGAGGAGCAAGGCGCCATGCAGCAGTAGCGCCAATCCTGCCCATGAAAAGCGTCTTGCCGTGGAAGTTATTGAAATATCAGGCATCTGTTGGGAAAGGAAAGATGGATCGCTCTAACGATAGTCAAAAGCAATGATGAAGACACTAACAATTATCATTAATCCATGCGGAGTTGTCAATCTTTACCCGGGCAGCCTGTCAGGAGTTTTTAGACTTGTCCGGATTTCTGTGGCACATGAATTTGTCCGCTTTTTTGCCAAGGCCGAGGATCAGGGATCGGGGATCAGAAAACCCGGCGCCCGCGCCGCCACGAGGTTATAGACCGCCGTCGCGCCGGCTGTCTTGAGGCAGCGGGCAAGCACTTCCAGTGAAGCGCCGGTGGTCATCACGTCGTCGATGACCGCGACCCGCCGACCATCGAGGCGGCGGCAGGCGAAAGCGCCGCGCAGATTGGTCAGGCGCGCGGAGCGATCGAGGCTTGTCTGCGATACGGTATCGCGCACACGGGAGGCGGCTTCCAGCGCCAGCGGCACGGCAAGGGCGCGCGCCAGCGGGCGGGCGAGTTCCACCGCCTGATTGAAACCGCGCGCGCGCAGGCGGTGCGGATGCAGCGGCATCGGCACGATCAGGTCGACTGGCGGCAAGGGCGCCCGCGCCATTTCACGCGCGAAAAATCCGGCCAACGGCAGGTGATGGCGATATTTGAGTGCCTGCACCAAGACATCAAGCGGAAAAACGTAATCGAATGCCGCGAACGTGGCATCGAATGCCGGGGGATGGCGCAGGCAGCGCCCGCAAATTTCTCCGCCCGGCACGGGCAACGCACAGTTCGGGCAGCACGGCGCGGTACGGCGCGGCAGATCGCGCGCGCAGGCGGCGCACAGCGGCGTATCGCCGCCCTCCACCGGACAGCCGCACAGGCGGCAATCCCGCGCCGCGAGCGCATCGAGCGCGCGCGACAGCAGGTTTTTCCATGTGGCGCGCACAAGATTCATCGCAAGCCCGCCCACGCTCCAGACCCCGGACTCCGCGCATGGATACGCGCCATCAATGAGTTTTCGCTCTGTTCCAATTTGACTCACCTTTGTCCGTCGGACGAAAATGCACGGCCATGTATTGAATACCGGATCACGATCAATGACAACGACAATCGCGCCGACGCCCGCCGGGTTCGCTTCCAGGGCCGCCGAAACTTCCGGAACCCCGGTGGCGGTTCCCGCGTCCGCTCCCGCGCGCTGGAGCGTCGCCGGAATCGAGGCGCTTTTCGCGCTGCCCTTTCTCGACCTGATGTTCCGCGCCCAGGAAGTGCATCGCGCGCATTTCAAGGCGGGCGAAGTGCAGCGTTCGACGTTGTTGTCGATCAAGACCGGCGGCTGTTCCGAAGACTGCGGCTATTGCGCGCAGGCGGCGCGCTACAACACCGGACTCGAACGCGAACGCCTGATGCCGCTCGACGAAGTGCTCGAGCGCGCCCGCGCCGCCAAGGCGGGCGGCTCCTCGCGCTTTTGCATGGGCGCGGCGTGGCGCGGCCCCAAGGAAAAAGATCTCGAAGCCGTGCTCGAAAT
The DNA here is from genome assembly GCA_031277975.1 of Azoarcus sp. Taxonomy (GTDB): domain Bacteria; phylum Pseudomonadota; class Gammaproteobacteria; order Burkholderiales; family Rhodocyclaceae; genus WRNU01. The sequence continues at coordinate 14,533 of JAITLI010000184.1, read as the reverse complement.
GGTGCGCGAAGTCAAAAAGCTCGGGCTGGAAACCTGTGTCACGCTCGGCATGCTGGACGGCGAACAGGCGCGGCGGCTCGCCGAAGCCGGACTCGACTACTACAACCACAACGTCGATACCGCGCCCGACTATTACAGTGAAATCATCACGACCCATACCCTGCAAGACCGGCTCGACACCATCGGCAAGGTGCGCACGGCCGGCATCAATGTCTGTTCCGGCGGCATCGTCGGCATGGGCGAAGGCCAGCATGGCCGCGCCGCCCTGCTCGCGCAGCTCGCCAATATGGCGCCGCCCCCCGAATCGGTGCCGATCAACAAGCTCATCCCCTTTCCCGGTACGCCGCTGGCCGAAGGCGAAGCGCTCGACCCCTTCGATTTCGTCCGCACCGTCGCCGTGGCGCGCATCATCATGCCGAAGAGCTTCGTCAGGCTGTCGGCGGGACGCGAACAGATGAGCGATGAATTGCAGGCCCTGTGTTTCATGGCCGGAGCCAATTCGATCTTTTACGGCGAACGGTTGCTCACCGCCGACAATACCGACGCGGGCGGCGATATGCGTCTTTTCGCGCGGCTCGGGCTGGTTTCGATCTGACCCCGGAAAACAGGCCGGCGCGGCGCGTGCTCCCGCCCGATCCCCGATCCCCCCTCCACGAAGACCCGCCCCCGGATTTCCATCTGGATCGCGCCCTGCTGCGGCGGCGTTTCTCCCGCGCCGCCGCGCGCTGCGACGAAGCCGCCTTTCTTGCCCGTGAAATCGCGCGGCGCATGGACGAGCGGCTCGACTACATTCGCATCGCGCCCCGGCGCATTCTCGACCTTGGCTGCGGCACGGGCAGCGATCTCGAACGGCTCGGGGCGCGTTATCCCGCTGCCGGACGGATCGGCATCGACTTTGCCGAATCCATGCTGGCGCGCGCGCGCCAGCGTCTCGCCCCCCGCGCCGGTGGCTTGCGGCGTCTGTTCGGTGGCGCAAAGCCCGCTCTCCAACTTGCCGCCGCCGACGCGGCCCGGCTGCCATTGGCCGATGCCTCGGTCACGCTCGTCTGGTCCAACCTGATGCTGCCGGTCATCGACACGCCCCAGTCCGTCTTGCGGGAAATATACCGGGTGCTCGAATGCGGCGGCCTTGCCATGTTTTCCACCCTCGGCCCCGATACCCTGCGCGAACTGCGCGACGCCCTGCCTTCCCGTGGCAGCGAGCGCGTACACCGTTTCATCGACATGCACGATCTGGGCGACGCCTTGCTGCACGCCGGTTTTGCCGACCCGGTCATGGACATGGAAATGCTGACGCTTACCTATACCCGCCTCGACGAGCTTTTCGCCGACCTACGCACCGCTGGCGTCAACAACGCCGCGCGCACGCGCGCACGCGGCCTAGGCGGGCGCGCCGGCTGGGAAACGGCGCGGGCACGCTACGAAACCTTGCGCCGCGAAGGCCGCCTGCCGGTGAGCGTCGAAATCATCCAGGGGCACGCCTGGAAAACCGCGCCCGGTGCGCAGCCCGCCGCACCGCCGCCCGATGGCCGTGCCGTCGTCCGCCTGCATCCTCCCGCGCGCCGCCATGCTGGATAACGCCACGCGCCGCGCACCGCCGCCGGATTTCTTGGCGGTGGAGAAGTGCCCGGGCGTTTCATTCCTTCTTTCTATCATGGCTACGGAGACTTTGAACAGGTCTCAGATGTTCTTCCGGCGACGGCGGACGACCAAGCTCATCAGGCCAAGGCCGGCGAGAAAAAGGGCATAGGATTCGGGTTCTGGGACAGCCTGCACGCTGCCTTCGAGACCCTGAACATAGGCGAGGTCAAACCCCCAGTGATTTCTTCCGCTATAGGCGCTGACGATTTTGACTGCGTTGACCGCGTCAGTGTAGCCAATGCTGGCGAAATCAAACGCGGAACGAGTATCTCCGTCCGCTTGTCCCAGCAGGGTGAAGGTTTGTCCCCAGTCGGACGAAATGTAAACATTGGCGGCTTCGTAATCCAAACCATATTCGGAAATGAACAGGTCGTTCTGACCTGGCGCGTCTATCACGACGCCCCCGACGAAGCCCAGCGTGATATACCAATCTTGGGACAAGGTAATATATGTATTTGCGTTTCCGTCCAGAACTTCGGAAAAAGAATCAAGGGACATCAACGGTCCAGTAGTTAGATCTTTCCACGGATGGGTGCTGCCGTAGGTGTCGTAGTAATCAATCACCGTCGTGGCAGTGAAAATGCTGGTAGCCTGCGCGGTGGTGGGTAGCAGCGCGATAGCGGCGGCACAGAGTGTGATTGCCATGAAATTGGAACGGAGTTGCATGAAGTGATCCCCAATGAGAGTGTGAAGTGAACGAGATGGAAAGCGCTACGCGCAACGAAAATTCCACGCGTGTGGCACACACATTTTCGGAGAGAATTTGTGTATTGTCAACAAAGGGTTGTACTTGACCCGCTTTTCGCATTATTTCGTTAGATAGTGTCGCCACAAACATGTGTTATTTTAATCAAATTGCAACTTAGCCATGCCGGTGTATTATGTCTTGCGCACAGCATCGTCACGATCTTTCAGACCACGCCTGGTTGCTTCTGGAACCGCATCTTCCCAGCCGGCAAGGCTCTTGGGGAGGGCAGGCGCGGGATAACCGGCAATTCATCAACGGTGTGTCCTGGATTTTTCGCACAGGCGCGCCGTGGCGCGACTAGCCGCAGGCGTATGGAGATTGGAAGAACACGCATCGGCGCTTTTGCCGTTAGCGGGACAAAGGGGTCTGGGGAAGATTGCGGGAGCACCTGATGGATGAGCCGGATCATGAGTGGCTGATGATCGATGCGACCCATGTCAAGGTTCATCCCCAAGCCGGTGCGCGGGGAGGCAATCAGGCGACGGGGATGGCATGTGGATACATGTGCCTCCAAGTCCCGAAAAATCCTGCATTTATCTCATACACGCTCATCAAATATCTCGACCCTCATCAACGTGTGGCCGCCCGTCTCTTGTACCGCCCGGAGACGATGGCCCCGGGCGGTACAAGAGACGAGGGGAATTCCTTGGAAAAACCCATTATTGCGAGGCGTGCAAGCGGCGCCGGCTGTCTCGCGGACGTGATGCTCCGATCTCCTGCTTCCTGCCCGCAGTCCATGGTAGCATCTGCATTCAACCCTCGTTTTACCGGGACTTTCCATGTTCTCCGCACAAAATACCCTCGCCCGGGTCGATCCCGAACTGTGGGCCGCCGTACAGGCGGAAAACCGTCGCCAGGAAGACCATATCGAACTGATCGCCTCCGAAAACTACGTCTCGCACGCGGTCATGGAAGCGCAGGGTTCGCAACTCACCAACAAATATGCCGAGGGCTATCCCGGCAAACGCTATTATGGCGGCTGCGAGCATGTCGATGTCGTCGAAGAGCTGGCCGTCGACCGCCTGAAGGCGCTCTTCGGCGCCGAGGCCGCCAACGTGCAGCCCAACTCGGGTTCGCAGGCCAACCAAGCGGTGCTGATGGCCTTCGCCCGGCCGGGCGACACCATCCTGGGCATGAGCCTCGCCGAAGGCGGCCATCTCACCCACGGCATGCCGCTCAATATGTCGGGGAAATGGTTCAACGCCGTCGCCTATGGCCTCGACGACAAGGAGACCATCGACTACGCGGCGATGGAACGCCTGGCCCGCGAACACACGCCGAAAATCATCATCGCCGGTGCTTCCGCCTACTCCCTGCGCATTGAGTGGGCGCGCTTCGCCAAGGTGGCGAAGGAGGTCGGTGCGATCTTCTGGGTGGACATGGCGCATTACGCCGGGCTGATCGCCGCCGGTTTCTATCCCAACCCCGTGCCGCACGCCGATGTCGTGACGACCACGACCCACAAGACCCTGCGCGGCCCGCGCGGCGGCGCGATCCTGATGCGCGCCGAACACGAAAAGGCCATCAACTCGGCCGTCTTCCCCGGTTTGCAGGGCGGCCCGCTGATGCACGTCATCGCGGGCAAGGCCGTGTGTTTCAAGGAAGCGGCCTCGCCCGCGTTCCGGCGCTACCAGGAGCAGGTCATCAATAACGCTCGCGTCATGGCGCGAACGCTCAACGAGCGCGGCCTGCGCATCGTCTCGGGCCGCACCGAGAGCCATGTCTTCCTCGTCGACCTGCGCGCCAAGAAGATCACCGGCAAGGCCGCCGAAACGGCGCTCGGCAAGGCCCATATCACCATCAACAAGAACGCGATTCCCAAGGACCCGGAAAAGCCTTTCGTCACCTCTGGCATCCGCCTCGGCGCTCCGGCGATGACCTCGCGCGGTTTCACCGAGATCGAGGCGGAGAAAATCGCCCACCTCATCGCCGATGTGCTCGACGCGCCGGAGGACGCCGCCGTGCTCGAAAAGACGCGCGCCAGCGTGGCGGCGCTCTGCGCGCGCTTCCCGGTGTACGGCGCGTAGCGGACAGGGTCGGCCGTTTCGCCCGTTCGTTCCTTTCCGGCACAGCGTGCCGCGCGCAAATGAAATGTCCGTTCTGCGGTGATCCCAACACCCAGGTCACCGACACACGCGAAAACGATGACGGCGACGTTGTGCGCCGCCGCCGCCGTTGCGTGTGTTGCGACAGGCGCTTCACTACTTACGAGCGCATCGACCTCAAGCGCCCGCATATCGTCAAGCGCAACGGCAACCGCTGCGAATACGAGCGCGGCAAGCTCGTTGCCAGCATGGAACTGGCGCTGCGCAAGCGCCCGGTCACGACCGAGGCGCTGGAGGCCGCCGTCGAGCGGATCGAGGCGCGGCTGCTCGCCGCCGGGGAGACCGAAATCGCCAGCGCCCAAGTGGGCGAATTGGTGATGAAGGAACTCCGCCGTCTCGACAAGGTAGCCTATATCCGCTACGCCTCGGTATATCGCAACTTTGCCGATGTCGACGAATTCTCCACCCTCGTCCGCGAGGTGCAGCCCCGACCGCGCCGGGGCGGGCGGACGCGGACGCCCCCCGACGAAAACGAGCATGACCTTTTCGACCGCTGACCGTGAGGCGATGGCGCTGGCGCTGGCGCTTGCCGAACAGGGCCTGACGACCGCCACCCCCAACCCGCGCGTCGGTTGCATCATCGTGCGCGGCGGCGAGACCGTCGGCAAGGGCTGGCACCGGCGCGCGGGCGAACCCCACGCCGAAGCGCTCGCGCTGGCCGCCGCGGGCGAGGCCGCGCGGGGCGCGACCGCCTATGTCACCCTCGAACCCTGTTCTCATTTTGGCCGCACCCCGCCATGCGCCGATGCCCTCATCGCCGCTGGCGTCGCCCGCGTCGTCGCCGCGATGGAAGACCCCAATCCGCAAGTCGCCGGGCGCGGCCTGGCCCGGCTACGCGCCGCCGGCCTCGCCGTCGACTGCGGACTTCTCGCTGGTGAGGCGCATGAACTCAATATCGGCTTCGTCTCGCGCATGGCCCGGCAACGCCCCTGGCTGCGCCTGAAAGCCGCCGCCACGCTCGACGGCAAGACCGCGCTGGAGAACGGCGTCAGCCAATGGATCACCGCCGCCGCCGCCCGCGCCGACGGCCACCTCTGGCGCGCGCGCGCCTGCGCCGTCCTTACCGGCATCGGCACCGTCAAGGCCGACGACCCCCGGCTCACCGTGCGCGACATCCCCTGTGAGCGCCAGCCACTGCGCATCCTCATCGACCCCCGTCTCGAAGCCGCTCCCGCCGCCCGCATATTCCAGGACGCGCCCGCGCTCATTGTCACCGCCGATGCCGAGCAAGCGCGCATCCGGCGATTCACCGGTCTTGGCCATCGCGTCCTCTCCCTGCCCGGAGCGGATGGCCGCGTCGACCTTCCCGCCTTGCTGCGCGAACTGGCGGCGCTCGAACTCAACGAGATCCACGTCGAAGCCGGGGCGAGGCTCAACGGCGCCCTGCTCGCCGCGGGCTGCGTCGACGAATTGCTGCTCTACACCGCCCCGATGATCGTGGGCAACGCGGCGCGCGGGATGTTCGATCTGCCGCCCCTGGACGCGCTCGACGCGGCAACGCGCTTCACCTTCCGGAGTTGCCAGCAAATCGGCGGCGACCTGCGCGTCGTGGCCCGGCTATCGCCGCCGGACAACGCACCGGCAGGACAAACAATACGACAAGACCGGGCGATACGTCGATCGTTTTGATGGCGAAACCGCATCGAACAGGCCATCCATCATCGTTCCGCCCATGACGCCAATTCCCCCAATTCCGTCCCGATCAATGGATCATGGCAGTACTTGTATTTCTCTATGGTATGCGGCAAAATGCGCACGTCACGACAACAAATCGCGCTTGTTTCGCCGCCGTCCGACCCCGAACGGCGAGGAAAGCGGAAGAGTTTCCACGCAGGCATTCCAGAATCATCGCGGCGAATAACACGGAAGTTCTGGCATCGACACCAGACCGGCAAGGAGTGCTGACTGTGAAAAACATGAAAATGTACGGATTGTCTTGTTCTGTCGGAGAAGGTGGAGACAATTTTCCACATGATGTCAGCGCCGTGAAATCCGGACTCCAAAGGCACGGTTTCTTCCTGCCCGATCCAGACCACGATTCTTGTGATATTTTTCTGATCCAAGCAATCCGGCAGTTTCAGTCGGATTTCATGCATGAACCGACGGGTCTCATCGAACCGGATTCCGGCATATGGGATTATCTGGTGAGCGGCTTTTCGGGTTTCAAATTGCCTTTCATGACGTATACGCCAACAGGCAAGAGACGCGCGCGCACAACAGGCCGAAGACCCGCACAAACAGCAGGCGCGGAACAAACACCGTCTGACGCGGATGATATTGATGCGGACAGTATCCATGTCGTAAGAAAATGGGAAACGGCGCAGTCGACCATCAGTGAACTCAGCTTCGGCAATGTCAAGGGCTATGTTCTAGAACGCCCAGGCCCGGATACCACGGCCTCCGGCCTGAGATTTCGAATCCCCGTGGGCGCCTATAAAATCCATTGGCACAATAGCGGCCTGCAAGGCGTGGCGCCTTTCAATCCTGTTCCGGAGCTATTCAATGACGCTGTTCCCAAAAGCAGGCACATACTGATTCATAACGGTAATTACCCAAAAAATACCGATGGATGTTTGCTTGTCGGATCGACAAAAGGGACTGATATGGTTGGAGATAGCAGGACAATGCTCAGGAAATTGAAAGCATTCATCCAGGAGAAAGGCATTGAAAATGTCAACGTTATTATCTCAGCGGGCTATCAGTAAACAATATCCATGAAGACGCGCATCATGGGCGGTTTCATCCCCTGCCGCGCGCTTCGTGTTCCGGGGTGTCCGCGCCGGCGTGTTCTTCGTCCATGCCCAATTCCTGAATCTTGCGCGTGATAGTGTTGCGCCCGATGCCGAGCAATTGCGCGGCTTCGATGCGGCGTCCGCCGGTGACGGTCAGCGCGCGCTGGATCAGGGTGCGCTCGAATTCGCGCGTCAGGCGATCGAACACTTCACCGGGGGCCGCGGCCAGCAGGCGGCCCGCTTCGAGGCCGAGGCCATCGGTCCAGCTCACCGGCGCTCCGTGGATGGGGCGGTCGCGCAGTTCGGGCGGCAGGTCGGCGATATCGACGACCTGGCCGGGCGCCATGACGGTGAGCCAGTGGCAGAGGTTTTCAAGCTGGCGGATGTTGCCGGGAAAAGGCAATGTTTGCAGGTAAGCGAGCGCGGCTTCCGAGATGCGCTTGCTCTCCACGCCAAGTTCCCGGGCGCTGTGCTGGAGGAAATGACGCACCAAAAGGGGGATGTCTTCCCTGCGTTCGCGCAGCGGCGGCAGGCGCAGGCGGATGACGTTGAGGCGGTGGAAAAGGTCTTCGCGGAAAAGCCCTTGCCGGACGCGCTCTTCGAGGTCCTGGTGGGTGGCGGCGATGACCCGCACATTGGCGCGGATGGGTTGGAGGCCGCCGACGCGATAGAAGTTGCCGTCGGAGAGCACCCGCAACAGGCGGGTTTGCAGTTCCGGGGGCATGTCGCCGATTTCGTCGAGAAACAGGGTACCGTCCGCGGCTTGCTCGAAACGGCCCCGGCGTTGCGCGGAAGCGCCGGTAAAGGCGCCGCGCTCGTGACCGAACAGTTCGGATTCGAGCAGGTCGCGCGGAATGGCGGCGGTGTTGATGGCGATGAAGGGCGCGTCCTTGCGCGGGCTGTGGCGATGCAGGGCGCGCGCGACGAGTTCTTTGCCAGTGCCGGATTCACCGTTGATCATCACCGTGGCGTGCGATTGCGATAGCCGCCCGATGGCGCGGAAGACTTCCTGCATCGAAGGCGCCTGGCCGAGGATTTCGGGAACGACGGCGGTTTCCTTCGGGGCGTTTTCTTGCCGCGGGTCCTGTTCGAGCGCCCGGCGCACGAGGGCGATGGCCTGGTCGACGTCGAAAGGTTTGGGCAAGTATTCGAACGCGCCGCCCTGGAAGGCCGATACGGCGCTTTCCAGGTCGGAGTAGGCTGTCATGATGATGACCGGGATTTGCGGAAGGCGCTCCTTGATCCGGTGCAACAGGGTCAACCCCGACTCGCCGGGCATGCGGATATCGGAAAGCACCGCCCTGGGGGAGGGCGAAGAGGATTCGAGCGCATTCAGCGCTTCGTTCGCCGAAGCAAAGCTGCGATAGTCGATCTCTTCGCGGCCTAGGGCCTTTTCCAATACCCAGCGGATGGAGCGGTCGTCGTCGACGATCCAGACAGTGTTCATCGGTTTCGTGCGTGCATTGTTTTGGTGCGAAACGTTGGCAGGCGCTTCATGTTCGCCTGGTAATCGGAATCAGGACGGTAAAGCAGGTTCGTCCCGGCTGGCTGCTGACATCAATCATGCCCTGGTGACGCTCGATGAAACTTTGCGCGAGCGACAGCCCGAGACCGCTGCCGCCGTCGCGTCCCGAGACCAGCGGGTAAAAAATCTTGTCGCGGATTTCTTCCGGGATACCGGGGCCGTCATCAATCACTTGCAATTCCAGTGCCATCCTGAAGCGGCGCTTGGCCAGCGTGACCTGGCGGGCGATGCGGCTGCGCAATCTGATTTCGCCCTTGCCTTCGAGCGCCTGTGCGGCGTTGCGGGTGATGTTGAGGATGGCCTGGATCAACTGTTCGCGGTCGGCAGTCAGTTCGGGAAGGCTGGTGTCGTAATCGCGGCTGATGGTGATGGCGGGGAATTCGGCCAGGATGAGCCGCCGCACCCGTTCGAGTACATCGTGAATGTTGAGCACGGCGGGGCGCACCATGCCGTGCGAGGTGAGCAGGCGATGCATCAGGTCTTGCAGGCGATCGGCTTCGGCGATGATGACTTCGGTGTATTCGTGCAACTGCGGATCGGACAGTTCGCGCTGGAGCAGTTGCGCCGAGCCGCGGATGCCGCCCAGCGGGTTCTTGATTTCGTGGGCGAGGTTGCGGATCAGTTCGCGGCTGGCCTGTTGCTGGTAAAGGAGTTGCTCTTCGCGCGCGACCCGCAATTGCGCGTCGATCGGACGAAGTTCGAGCAATAGCCGCGCGTCGTCGGCGTCGATGGGACTGACCGTGCAATCAATATTGATTTCGCCGCCGCCGGGGCCGCGCACTTTGAGGTCTTGCCCGGTATAGCTCCAATTGGTGCGCAGGGCGTTTTCCAGCGCATTGCCCAGGGCGGGGGATTCGCCGAGCAGGTTTTGCAATGGCTGCCCGAGCAGCTTGCGCTGACTGATGGCGAAAAGATTTTCCGCGCTGGGATTGAGGTAGCGGATGACCAGCCCGGCATCGACAAGGACGACCGCCGACGAGAGCAGATCAAGTCCTGCGAAGGGTTCCGGCACGGTGGTCTGCGGGCGATATGTCATTAATGGAAAGCGCGGAGCGACGCTTTCCATTAGCAAAGACCGTACCGCCTGTGTATTTCAGCGTAACCCGTCAGCGCAACCCGGAGATTTCCTTGTTCAGGGCTTCGATGTTGCGTTCGCGCTGCTCGATATCGTTTTTGTACGGTTGCAGGCGGTCGAGCACTTTCTGGTAGTTCTGCTCGTTGCCAAGGCGGATGCTTTCCTGTTCGGCCAATGCCTTTTTTGCTTCTTCGAGCGCCGCGTTTTCGCCGGCGAGTTCGCTTTCCAGCAACTGCCGGCGGGTCTGGTCGCGCTCTCTTTGCGTATCGCTGCTGACCTTCGGGAAAGAGGTCGGTTTCGTGAAAGTAGCCGACGGGATCGACGAGACCGCCTGCGCGTTGTCGAGCGCGGTGCAGTTTTTATTGTTGCCGCGGCTGTTGGTATAGGAAATCCTGCCGGTATCTTCGACGCACTTGTAGACTTGGGCAGAGACAGAAAGCGGTACGAAACCAAGAGCCAGGAAGAACAACGGGATTGCACGCGAGGAGATCATGATTGCATCCTTTGTGGCGTATCGGTGACTGGGTCCAAGGATTATATGTAAGCAATGAGGAGAATTACACCATAAAAAGGGACAGGGGGGAGCGTCCCTTCACGAACATCCGTTTTCTGTCCGCAGAACCGCGATGCGCGCCGGACATGATCGCGGGCGCGCACCGGGACAACAGCGTGCGCCGTCTACGAACGTTCTCCGGAATCCCGTGTGTTCGCCGCCGGACGCGGACGGGCGTCGCCGCGGGAGGAAGCCGCCGGCCTGATGCGTGGCGTGGAAACGACAGTGACCTTGTCGGTCGCATTGACCGTTTCGCAGCTTTGCGCGTCATTGCGACTGTTGGTGTAGGTGGTGTTGCCGTCGGCGCCCACGCACTTGTAGACCTCGGCAGAGGAGGCGGTGAACGGTACGAGGCCGAGGGCCAGGAAAAACAGGGGAATCGCGTGTCTGATGGTCATGGCGGTGTCCTTGGGTAAAGTGAACGATCAATGACATTGTACATACAAAATCAAGCTGCCCGTAGCGATTGGACCATAAAAAAGGACGAGCGGCGCTCGTCCTTCCACAAACGGCCGCTCCGCTGTCACAGACTATAATACATATCGAACTCAATGGGATGCGTGGTCATGCGAAAACGGGTCACGTCCTCCATTTTCAGTTCGATGTAGGCATCGATGAAATCGTTGGAAAACACGCCGCCGCGAGTCAGGAACTCGCGATCCTTGTCGAGATAGTCCAGCGCCTGGTCGAGACTCGAACACACGGTGGGAATCTTGGCGTCTTCTTCCGGCGGCAAATCATAAAGATTCTTGTCGGCGGGGTCGCCGGGGTGGATCTTGTTCTGGATGCCGTCGAGCCCCGCCATCGCCATCGCCGCAAAGGCGAGATAGGGATTGGCGGTGGGATCGGGGAAGCGTACTTCGATGCGGCGACCCTTGGGGCTGGCGACGTAAGGAATGCGGATCGAGGCCGAGCGGTTGCGGGCGGAATAGGCGAGCTTCACCGGGGCCTCGAAGCCGGGTACCAGGCGCTTGTAGGAGTTGGTGCCGGGATTGGTGATGGCGTTCAGCGCGCGGGCGTGCCTGATGATGCCGCCGATGTAATAAAGCGCGGTCTCCGACAGGCCGGCGTAACCATTGCCCGCGAAAAGGTTTTGCCCGTCCTTCCAGAGCGACTGGTGTACATGCATGCCGGAACCGTTGTCGCCGACGATGGGCTTGGGCATGAAAGTGGCGGTCTTGCCGTACTGGTGCGCGATGTTGTGGACGATGTACTTGAGAATCTGCGTCCAGTCGGCGCGGCGGGTTAGGGTAGTGAACTTGGTGCCGATTTCGCACTGCCCGGCGGTGGCGACTTCGTGGTGGTGCACTTCGACCGGCACGCCGACGGATTCGAGCGCCGACACCATCGCGGCGCGGATGTCGTTGAGGCTGTCGACCGGCGGCACGGGGAAATAGCCCCCCTTGACGCGGGGACGGTGGCCGATGTTGCCGCCTTCGAATTTCTCGGCGGAAGACCAGGCGGCTTCTTCGGAGAACACCTTGACGTAAGAGCCGGAAATATCGACCGACCATTCGACGGCGTCAAAGACGAAGAACTCGGGTTCCGGGCCGAAATAGGCGGCGTCGCCGATGCCGGTGCTCTTGAGATAGGCTTCGGCGCGCCGGGCGATGGAGCGCGGATCGCGGTCGTAGCCCTTGCCGTCGGACGGCTCGATGACATCGCAAGTCAGCACCAGGGTAGTTTCATCGAAAAAGGGGTCGATGTAGGCCGATCCGGCATCCGGCAGCAGGATCATGTCGGAAGCCTGGATGCCCTTCCAGCCGGCGATCGACGAACCGTCGAACATATGACCGTGCTCGAAGACTTCTTCCTCGAAAACGGAGATGGGCACGCCCACGTGCTGCTCCTTGCCGCGGGTATCGGTAAAACGATAATCAACGAAGCGAACTTCGTTTTCCTGGATCAACTTCATGACATCTTGAGCGTTCATTTTCATTCCCGTGAGTGTGAGACGGTGTTTCTGGAATTCCGGATGAGGAAGCCCCCGCGACAGGCGGCAAGACATCCCTCAACGGCCAGGCGATGACCAGATTTCCATTGCCGCGGAGCTTAGCAGCATCCGTGCCATTGAGCCTTGGCCTGCCGCGCATTGTGTCATGAGGGAAAATGGAAAGGCGAAAATGATTGCCGCACCATATTGGTGCCATGCGTGGTGCGCCGCCTTACTTTGGTGCAATACAGGCGTAGTAAGTCACTTTGCGGTAACAGGGATGCGCGGCGATCCATGCCTCCGTGCGCTGTTTGAGTGCGTCGGGGCTGGCGGGAAGCGGCGCCGGCGCGAAATAGGCCTCGACCTCGATATGACGATCGAAGTAATGCACCTGAAGGCGCTGGAACGGCGACGGCGCGCCCGCGCTTCCGGCAACGAGGGCGGCGAGATCCGCGATCACGGCGGCGCGATCGGGAAGCCGGCCGGCGGCGGTCACGATCGGCCTGTCGTGCTCGGTGTCGATATGGACGAGCACCTCGCTGACTTCGGGGTGCGCCTGGCGCACGGCGAGGACGACGCTGTCCGAGATGTAATGTCCTTCCGAGACCGTGATGCGCGGGTCGACCTGGACATGGGCGTCACACAGCACGCGCTGGGCCATGCGGCGGGTACGCAATTCATGCAGGCCGGCGACGCCCGGCGTGCCGATGATGGTCTGGCGCAGGCGTTCGAGATCCTCGGGAGGCAAGCCGGTGTCGATCAACTCGCGCACCGCGCCCCAGGCCAGGCGACCCCCCATGCGCAGGATGAGAAAGCCGACCACGGCGGCGGCCAGCGGCTCCAGGAAAGGAAACCCGGCCAGACCGCCGCCGATGCCGATGGCCACCACCAGTGAAGAGGCCGCGTCGGAACGGGCATGCCAGGCATTGGCTTCGAGCAGGGGCGCACGCAAGCGATGCGCGGCGGCAAGCGTGAAACGAAACAGGACTTCCTTGACGGCCAGCGTGGCGAGCGCCATGAAAAGCGCCGCCGGATGCAGCGGCGCCTGTGTGCCCATGTTTTGCAGCCGCATGCCGGAAGTCCACAAAAAACCGGCGCCGACCGCCACCAGCGCCGCACCGAGCAAAAGCAGGGTAGCCGTCTCGATGCGCCCGTGCCCGTAAGGATGTTGAAGATCGGCGGGATTGGCGCCCTGCTGCCCGGCCACCAGCACCATCAGATCGGTGACCAGATCCGACAAGGTATGCGCCGCGTCGGCTACCAGGCTGAAAGCATTGGCGAAAAGACCGATGGCGACCTGGCCGATGGTCAGGACAGAATTCGTGACAATGGACACGAGCGTGGCGCGCCGCAGCGCGCGGGCGCGCACGCCATCATCCACGGCATTTTCGCCATCATGAACGGAAAATGGGGGCTGGCGCATGAACGGACAGATGGAAGAGCGGGGGTTATACTCGTGCCCCTGATTTTAGCCGGATATTGCCATGGGAACCCTCAATGCCTTGCTCGACCTGGCCCGCCAGCGCGCGGTTGAACTCGAATTGTCCTACCAGGGAGCGCTGACCCCGGCCGAAGCCTACCAGATATGGCAACTGGCGCCGGGGGCGAAGCTCGTCGATACCCGCACGCGCGCCGAACTCGAATGGGTGGGCCGCATACCGGGCGCGATCCATATCGAATGGGAATTGTGGCCGAGCGGGCAGGTCAATAACCGTTTCATGATGCAACTGCGCCAACAGGTCAGTCCCGAATCGCTGGTGATGTTCATCTGCCGTTCCGGGCGGCGTTCCGACGAAACCGCCAGCCTCGCCGCCCGCTCCGGTTACAACAATTGCTACAACGTTCTCGAAGGTTTCGAAGGTTCGCTCGACGCCAACAACCAGCGCGGCCACATCGGCGGCTGGAAACTCGCCGGCCTGCCCTGGGAACAGGAATAGCACGGATTCGCAACCGGGGGCGACCAGGCAAACCAGGCAAAATTGACCGGGGCAAATAAAAAGAGAGAGGAAACGAAACGTCCGTCCACTCTCCTCTGTCTTCTGGACCGCCGCGTCGCCGCGCTACAACCGCCAGACGACAGCGCCCGCGGCTTCGAGGGCGGTTTTGTCGTGGCAGGATTTGACATCGGTGAAGATGCCGCCCGGTGCGAGTCTGCCCAGCAGGCGCGCGGGCGGCATTTGCCGGTAGGCGTCGTGCGCGACCGCGGCGACGATGGCGGTGG
>JAITLI010000142.1 GCA_031277975.1 Azoarcus sp. | reverse complement strand
TCGCCGCCGAACTTCTTCGACAGGATCGTCGTGATCGCCGCCGTCAGCGTGGTCTTGCCGTGGTCAACGTGACCGATTGTCCCCACGTTCACGTGAGGCTTCGTGCGTTCGAACTTACCTTTGGCCATTGAGAGCTCCTTGTTCCAGATTGTTGAGTGGCGCTTGCGATTACTTGCGGCTGCTGATGACGGCCTCGGCGACGCTCTTGGGCGCTTCGACGTAGTGCTTGAACTCCATCGAATAGGTCGCGCGGCCCTGGGTGAGCGAGCGCAGCTGGGTCGCATAGCCGAACATTTCGGCCAGCGGCACCTCGGCCTTGATTTCTTTTACGCCGCCGGCCAAGTCGTCCATGCCCTGGACGATGCCGCGACGCCCGGAAAGATCGCCCATGACATTGCCCATGTAGTCCTCGGGCGTCTCGACGACGACGGCCATCATCGGTTCGAGCAGAACCGGGCTGGCCTTGCGCATCGCGTCCTTGAAAGCCATCGAGGCGGCCATCTTGAAGGCGTTTTCGTTCGAGTCCACGTCGTGGTAGGAGCCGTCGAACAGCGTGACCTTGACGTCCACCACGGGGAAACCGGCGAGCACGCCGTTGGGCAGGGTTTCCTGCAAGCCCTTGTCGACCGCCGGGATGTATTCGCGCGGCACCACGCCGCCCTTGATGGCGTCGATGAATTCGTAGCCCTTGCCGGCCTCGTTCGGCTCCAGCTTGATCCAGACGTGGCCGTATTGGCCGCGCCCGCCGGACTGCTTGACGAACTTGCCTTCCTGCTCGACCGGCTTGCGGATCGCCTCGCGGTAGGCCACTTGCGGCGCGCCGACGTTGGCTTCGACGTTGAATTCGCGCTTCATGCGGTCGACGATGATTTCGAGGTGCAGTTCGCCCATGCCGGAGATGATAGTCTGGCCGGACTCCTCGTCGGTGCGGACGCGGAAGGAAGGGTCTTCCGCCGCCAGACGGCCCAGTGCGATGCCCATCTTTTCCTGGTCACTCTTGGTCTTGGGTTCGACGGCGACGTGGATCACCGGGTCGGGGAAAATCATGCGTTCGAGGATCACCGGCGCGGCGGGGTCGCACAGGGTCTCGCCCGTGGTGACTTCCTTCAGGCCGATGCAGGCGGCGATGTCGCCGGCGAGCACTTCCTTGATGTCTTCGCGGTCATTGGCGTGCATCTGTACGATGCGGCCAATGCGCTCTTTCTTGCCCTTGACCGAATTGAGCACGGTTTCGCCCGAGTTGAGCACGCCGGAATAGACGCGCACGAAGGTCAACTGGCCGACGAAGGGGTCGGTCATCAGCTTGAAGGCGAGCGCGGAGAATTTCTCATCGTCGCTGGCCAGGCGCACGATCTCTTTTTCGTCATCGTCGGCATCGACGCCCCGCACCGGCGGAATGTCGACCGGCGAGGGCAAGAATTCGATCACCGCGTCGAGCATGCGCTGCACGCCCTTGTTCTTGAAGGCGCTACCGCACAGCATGGGCTGGATTTCGCAGGCGATGGTGCGCAGACGCAGGCCCAGCTTGATCTTGTCTTCGGCCAGTTCGCCGCTTTCGAGGTACTCGTTCATGAGTTCCTCGGACGCCTCGGCGGCGGCCTCGATCATCTGTTCGCGCCACGTCCGGGCGTCGTCGAGCAATTCGGCGGGAATGTCGCGGTAGTCGAACTTCATCCCCTGGGATGCCTCGTCCCAATAGATCGCTTTCATCTTGACGAGGTCGACCACGCCCGCGAACTTGTCCTCGGCCCCGATCGGAATCACGATCGGCACCGGGTTCGCCTTCAGGCGGGTCTTCATCTGGTCGACGACCTTGAAGAAATTCGCGCCGGAACGATCCATCTTGTTGACGAACGCCAGACGCGGCACCTTGTACTTGGTCGCCTGCCGCCACACGGTCTCGGACTGCGGCTGCACGCCGCCCACGGCGCAATACACCATGCACGCACCGTCGAGCACGCGCATCGAACGCTCCACCTCGATGGTGAAATCGACGTGCCCCGGCGTATCGATGATGTTGAAACGATGCTCGGGGAAATTCAGATCCATCCCCTTCCAGAAACACGTGGTCGCCGCCGAGGTGATGGTGATGCCGCGCTCCTGCTCCTGCGCCATCCAGTCCATGGTGGCCGCGCCATCATGCACCTCGCCGATTTTGTGATTGACACCGGTGTAATAAAGGATGCGTTCGGTCGTCGTCGTCTTGCCGGCGTCGATGTGGGCGGAGATGCCGATATTGCGGTATCGCTCAATGGGGGTCTTGCGAGCCACGGTGTTTATCCTGTTTGCCATCCATCGCCAACGCGACAGGACGGGTAGCGTTTACAAAACAATCGTGCCCTTCGCAGGGCACGACGTGCTTCCGATCGAAACGATCAGAAGCGGTAATGCGAGAATGCCTTGTTGGCCTCGGCCATCCGGTGCACTTCCTCGCGCTTCTTCATCGCCGCGCCGCGGCCTTCCGCCGCTTCGAGCAGTTCGCCGGCCAAGCGTTGCGCCATCGACTTCTCGGCGCGCTTGCGCGCGGCCTCGCGCAGCCAGCGCATCGACAGCGCCATGCGGCGGGAGGTGCGGACTTCGACCGGCACCTGATAATTCGCGCCGCCGACGCGGCGGCTCTTGACTTCCACTACCGGCTTGACGTTGGCCACCGCAGCGGAAAATACCTCCAGCGGGTCCTTGCCGGCCTTGGCGCCGATGTGCGCGAACGCGCCGTAGACGATGCGCTCCGCCACCGACTTCTTGCCGGACTGCATGATGACGTTGATGAACTTGGAGACATCCTGCGAGGCGAACTTGGGATCGGGCAGGATTTCGCGTTTCGGTACTTCGCGGCGACGTGGCATGACGGCCTCTCTCGGGATTTTGAATACGGGTCAGGACTGTTTCGGACGCTTGGCGCCATACTTGGAGCGCGACTGCTTGCGATCCTTGACGCCTTGAAGGTCGAGGGAGCCACGGACGATGTGGTAGCGCACGCCCGGCAAATCCTTCACCCGGCCGCCGCGGATCAGCACCACTGAGTGCTCCTGCAAATTGTGGCCTTCGCCGCCGATGTACGAGATGACCTCGAAACCGTTGGTGAGCCGCACCTTGGCGACCTTGCGCAAGGCAGAGTTCGGTTTCTTCGGCGTCGTGGTATAGACGCGGGTGCAGACGCCGCGCTTCTGCGGACACGCTTCGAGCGCGGGCACCTTGCTCTTGACCACTTCCACTTGGCGCGGCTTGCGAACGAGCTGATTGATTGTCGGCATGGCTTGAGAATTCCCAAAAAACCGAGGCAGCCCCACGGGCCGCCTCGGGCGGTTGATTCCGGCTGAGGTCGACGAAACTGGCCGACCAACTAAAAGGTGGCGGATTCTATATCAAGGGCGGGGCAGAGTCAACACCGCCTGTCGCGAGCTGCCCCCTGTGAGGGGGGCATGTCATTGCGAGGAGCGAAGCGATATGGCAATCCAGTTCGTTCCATGCGGAGCGCAGCGACGCTGATTTCTCCGTGGCGGGGCGTAGCCGAGGGCGCGTTTCTTCTTCCCCTTTTCTCGCAACAGGTTCTCAGGCCGTTGTCGCCAGCGCGTTTTTCAGGGTGTTGCCGCCGATGATGCGCATCAGTTTGTTGGCGTACATCGGGTCGGTGGCGTATCCGGCGTTCTGGAGTCCCTGCGCGAAGCTGGCGGCGTCGCTTTTTCCGAGGACATCGGCGTAGCGCGGGTTGGCGGTGAGCAGTCTGGCGTAGTCGGCAAATGCTTCGGCATAGGATGAATAGGCGCGAAAGGCGGCTTTTTCACGCTGCCAGCGTCCGCCGACATGTTCGCTGACCGCCGTCTCCGAAGTCGTGCGCCCGCGCCAGTTGCCGCTGGCCTTGATGTTGAAGAGGTTGTAGCTCGGGGTACCGTCGGCGTTTTTGGGCTGGTGCCTGCCCCAGCCGGTTTCCAGCGCCGCCTGCGCCACCATGAAGTGCGCCGGAATGCCGGTGGCAAGGCTGGCGGCGCGCGCGTAGGGCCAGACGCTGGCGACGAATTCGCGCACATGGCGCGGCGTTTTTTCGCTGCCGCCGCGCGCGGCTTCGATGGTGGCGGCAAGCCTTGCCGATGACGCGGCGGATTCCGCTGTCGCGGTATTCGCGTTGCTGGCCGTGGCCGCGTTCCGGCGCGCGCGGGAGGAAAGTACGGCGTCGCGCCGGGAGGAGAGGTCGGCGCTTGCGCCGCTGCCGCTCTTGCCCTGCGCGCCTTTTTTGCCGGGGATGATGTTCGCCGCCGCACCGCCGTTGTCGCCATTGCCCGCCTGGCCTCCGCCCAGTTGGCGGAAGAGCGCTTCGGCCAGCCCCGCGCCTTTCGTCTGCGCCAGGTTGCTCGCCAGTTGCTGGTCGTGGAGTTCCTGGGCGAGCCGGGTCTGGTCGCTGTCGAGGGGGCCGTCGGCGGGCGTGGCGTCGCGCATGGCTTTCAGCATCATTTGCAGGAACAGACCTTCGATTTGTCTGGAGGCCGCCCGCAGGGCCTCGTCGGAGCGGCCGTCGCTTTTCGCCAGCCGTTGCAAGTCGGCGAGGGAACGGGGGTCGAGGGTATTGAGATGAGCACTGCTGGTTGCCATGGCGCGTCTCCTTTCAGATGATTTCGAGATCGGCGCGCAAGGCTCCCGAGGCTTTCATCGCTTGCAGGATGCTGACGAGGTCGAGCGGTTTGGCGCCGAGCGCGTTGAGCGCCCTGACGACATCGGCAAGTTTCGCGCCGCCGCGGATTTCCATCAGCGCACCGCCTTCCTGGTCGATGTTGACCAGCCCGGAACGGCTCGCCACGGTCCTGCCGAACGAGCCGGGCGCCGGTTGGCTGACGGTGGTCTGCGCGTTGACCGTCACGGTGAGGTTGCCGTGGGCGACGGCGCAGTTTTGCAGAGTCACGCTCTGGTTCATCACCACCGAGCCGGTGCGCGAATTCACGATCACACGCGCGGCGGGGCGCGCGGCGGCGACTTCGATGTTTTCGATCTGTCCGAGAAAGGCGACCCGCGCGGAAGGCTCGGGCGGCGCGGCGACCTGGATGCTGCGCCCGTCGAGCGCCTGCGCCGCGCCCGGGACGCTCTGGTTGATGGCGTCGACCACGCGGCGCGCGGCGCCGAAGTCGGTTTCGTTGAGTTCGATGGTGATGGTCGGGCCTTCGCCCAGCATCGCCGGGACGCCGCGTTCGACCGTGGCACCGCCGGGGATGCGCCCGGCGAGCAGGTGGTTGATCGTCGTCTGCGCCGCGCCGCCGGTGGCCTGCGCGCCCGCGCCGCCGACGACCATGTTGCCCTGGGCGATGGCATAGACCTGGCCGTCGATGCCTTTCAGGGGCGTCATGACGAGCGTGCCGCCCCTGAGGCTCTTGGCGTTGCCGATCGAGGAGACGGTCACGTCAATGCGCTGGCCGGGGCGCGCGTAGGCGGGGAGATTGGCGGTGACCATGACGGCGGCGACGTTCTTGAGTTGCAGGTTGGTGCCCGGCGGCAGGGTGACGCCGAGGTTGCCGAGCATGTTGACGATGCTCTGCACGGTGAAGGGCGTCTGCGTGGTCTGGTCGCCCGAGCCATCGAGGCCGACCACCAACCCGTAGCCGGCAAGCTGGTTGTCGCGCACGCCAGCAATGGAGGCGATGTCCTTGATGCGTTCGGCTTGCGCCGGCAGGGCGAAGAGCGCGGCGAGGAGGGCGGCGAGGATGAAAATGATGACGCGCATGGCATTGTCCTCAGAACGGGTTGATGGCGACGAAGAAGCGGTGCAGCCATCCCATGGCGTTCGATTCGTCGATGAAGCCGCTGCCACGGTATTCGATGCGGGCGTCCGCCACTTGCGTCGATTGCACGCTGTTGGAAGTGGTGACGGTGTCGGCGTTGACCACGCCGGAGAAGCGGATGAATTCGTTGCCTTGGTTGATGGTCAGCATTTTTTCGCCCGACACCAGCAGGTTGCCGTTGGCGAGCACGTCGATCACGGTGACGGTGATGGTGCCGCTGAAGACGTTGTTGGCCGCTGCCGCGCCCTTGCCGGAGAAATCGGACTCCGTTTTCGCTTCCGCCGATAGTCCGGCAACGCTGGAGAGCGGCAATTTGTTGGCGGCGGTGACGCCGCCGGTGAGGCTGGAGGCGCGCCCGGCGCTGGCGTTGGCGCTTTTTTGCGCGCTGGTGCGCTCGACGAGGTTGATGGTGATGATGTCGCCGATATGGCGGGCGCGGCGGTCTTCGTACAGCGAGCGGCCCACGCCCGGGCGGTAAATGGCGCCGTTGGCGGCGAGCGCCGCCTGAGGTTCGGCGGGACGCGCCGACATCGGCTGATGCACCGCGGTCGGCGGGGTCGAGTACACCGAGGCGCAGCCCGCGCCCGACACGGCGAGAGCCGCGGCGAGGATCGCGGCAAGACGTTGGATTGCATCCATGGCAAGGCGCTCAGAGTTGCGTCAGGCGACTGAGCATCTGATCGGAAGTGGTGATGGCGCGCGAATTCAGTTCGTAGGCGCGCTGGGTGACGATCATGCTCACCAGCTCTTCGGCGACATTGACGTTCGAGCTTTCCACATAGCCTTGGTTGATGACGCCCGCGCCGTTCGCGCCCGGCTGGCTTGGCGTCGCCACGCCGGAAGAAGCGGTTTCCAGGAAAAGGTTTTCGGCGGCGGCCTGCAAACCGCCCGGATTGATGAAGGTCGCCAACTGGATGGCGCCGATCTGTACCGGGGTGACGCTGTTGGCCTGCACCACGCTGACGGTGCCATCCTTGCCCACGGTGACCGAAACCGCGTCGGCGGGGATGTTGATGTTGTCGACGAGCGGGTAGCCGCTGGCGGTCACCATGTTGCCCTGGTTGTCGCGCTGGAAAGCGCCGTCGCGGGTGTAGGCGGTAGTGCCGTCGGGCAGGGCGATCTGGAAGAAGCCGTCCCCCTGGATCATCAGGTCGAGATCGCCGCCGGTCTGCTGCGGGCTGCCCTGGGTGAAGATGCGTTCGGTCGCCACGGGCCGCACGCCGGTGCCGATTTGCAGGCCGCTGGAGATTTGCGTCTGTTGCGTCGATTGCGCGCCGGGCTGGCGGATGGTCTGGTAGAGCAAGTCCTCGAATACGGCGCGCTGGCGCTTGAAGCCGTTGGTCGAGACGTTGGCGAGGTTGTTGGCGATGACATCCAGCGAGGTTTGCTGGGCGTCCAGCCCGGTACGGGCGGTCCAGAGCGAGCGGATCATGATGGGGTTCCTCCTGTCCTTGTTATCTGTTTATCCATTTGATTGATCTGTCCGGCCCATCCGGCCTCAGCGCGGCGCGAGCACCTGCGCGGCGGCGCGGTCGTTTTGCTCGGCATTGGTAATCATGCGCATCTGCATCTCGAACTGGCGCGCGAGCGAGATCATCCGCACCATCTGTTCTGCGGCATTGACGTTGCTGCCCTCGAGATAGCCGCCCGCGACCGTCACCGTCTCGTCCGCCGGCGCCGGCTGGCCGTCTTGCAGGCGAAAGAAACCATCGTCGCCGCGCACCAGTCCGGCTTCGGGCGGATTGACCAGCTTCAGGCGCCCCACTTCGTTGACGATGCCGTCCTGTGCCTGGATCGCGGAAATCGTGCCGTCGTTGCCGATGACAATCTCGCTGTCGGGCGGAATCGTGACCGGGCCGCCATCGCCCAGCACCGGCAGGCCCGCGCGGGTTTGCAGCACGCCGTTCTCGGAAATTTCCAGCGCGCCATCGCGGGTGTAAGCCTCGCCGCCGGGCGTTTGCACCGCCAGCCAGCCCTTGCCGTGCAGTGCCACGTCGAATTCGCCGCCGGTGAATTTCAGCGGCCCCGGAGTGAAATCGGAGGCGACGCTGGCATCGACCACGAAGGCGCGCGTGTGCAGCGCCCGCGTCTGCACTTCCACCGCGCGCATCCTGTGCATCTCGGTGCGAAAGCCGGCGGAGTCGACATTGGCGATGTTGTGGGCGACCGCCGCTTGTTGACCGAGCGTGCTCTTGGCCCCGGTCATCGCGGTATAGATCACGCGATCCATGATGTTTGCTCCCAGCAGCGGGTCGCGCCGCGCCCGCCGCCGCTATTTCAACGATTCAGCGCAGGTTCACCAGCGTTTGCAGCAATTGATCCTGGGTACGGATCGACTGGGCGTTGGCTTGGTAATTGCGTTGCTGGATAATCATCTTCACCAGTTCCTCGGTGAGATCGACGTTCGACTCTTCGACTTGCCCGGCGGAAATCACCCCGTTCAAGCCCGTGCCCGGGCGGCCGACGATGGGCGAGCCGGACTCCGGCGATTCGGCCCACAGATTGTCGCCCAGCGAAAGCAGCCCCTGGTCGCTGCGGAAAGTCGCCAGCGCGATCTGGCCGAGATTCTTGGTCTGGCCGTTGGTGTAGCGCCCCTGGATGATCCCGTCCGTACTGATGACGAGTCCGGCGATCTGGCCGGAGGTGTAGCCGTCTTGCGTCTTTTCGTTGATCGAGAAAGGCGAGCCGAACTGGGTGACTTTATCGAGATCAATGCTGATGTTCAGGTTGTCCGCGCCGTTGGGCAGCGCCGTCACGTTGTAGGTGAGCGCGCCGGGCGGCGGATTGAGCTTCCCGTAGCCGTCGAAGGAGAGCGTGGGCGAAGTGCCGAGCACCTGCGCCGTCGCCGCGTCGCCATCGAGCATCGCATGGACATCCCACTGGCTCGGGTTGACGCTCGTCCGCACGAAAAATATCGATAGCGAATGTTGCCCGCCGAGGCTGTCGAACACGGTCTCCGATGTCGTGTAGTTGTAGCTGTCCACATTCGCCGGATCGAAGGTCGTCACAGCGGGCAGCGCGTCATCAGCGGAAAGATTGGCCGCCTTGATGTCGAAGCGCGTCGTCGCCTTCGGCGCAATCTCGTTGCGCGGCACGAAAAGCGGCTCGATCGTGCCGCCGGAAGACGAAATGTACCCGCTGTCGTCGGCCTTGTACCCGAGCACCCGTTCCCCCGTCGGCGTGATGACGTAGCCTTCCTTGTCGATGTCGAGCTGTCCGTTGCGGGTATAGGCAGTGGTGCCATTGTGGCGCTGGATGACGAAAAAGCCGTTGCCGTTGATCGCCACGTCGAGCGGATTGTTGGTGGTGTTCAGCGGCCCCTCGGTAAAGCTCTGATACACCGCGGCCACCCTGGAACCGATGCCGACCTGGATCGACGAAGTCGCGCCGGTGAGCGCCGAGGCATAGACATCGGCAAAAATCGTGTTGCCCGCTTTGAAGCCGACCGTGCTGGCGTTGGCGACATTGTTGGAAATGACATCGAGCGCCTTGGAAGAAGAATTCAGTCCGCTCAGACCTTGTTGGAATGCCATGATTTTTCTCCCTGTTATTACAGGATCTGTTTAATGCCATCGAGCTTGAAGATACCGAGCGTCCCCACCTGCAGATCGGTACCGCTCGCGCCGCGAACCACGCTCGTCACCAAGCCGAATTCCAGCGTGCGGGCCGCCACCGCGCCGCCGTCCCGGCTGGCCTCGATCGTCACGGTATACATGCCCTGCGCGGCCTGCGCGCCATCGGCGGCGGCGCCATCCCACATATAGTTGTGGCTGCCGGCTTCCATGTCGGCGAATTCGATCGTCGTCACCGGCACGCCGCTGGCATCGCGCACGGTGAGCGTCACCTTGTCGGCGGCGGCATCCAGCTCGAAGCCGCCGATCGCGCCCGCCTCGGTCAGTCCCAGCCCCTTGCCCTCGACCAGCACGCCGCGCCCGACCAATGCGGCGCTGTCGGCGAACTCTTGCGAATTGACCAGTGAATTCACCAGCGTGTTGAGCCGCTCGATTCCATCGACCGTGCTCATCTGCGCCAATTGCGAAGTCAGCTCGGCGTTCTCCAGTGGATTCATCGGGTCCTGATTGCGCAACTGCGTGGTCAGCAAGGTCAGGAAGCGGCTCTGCTCGCTCTCCGTGCTCTGGCTGACGGGTTCGTCACGGCCCAATCCGGCATAAACATCCGCGGCCTTCTGTGTCACCGCGGCACTATCGTAAATACTCATTTCTCTGTCCTCCCGCTAGGGGTCATCCTGCGCGACGGTCTTTATTGACCGATCTGCAAGGTACGCTGTAGCAAGGTCCGTGCCGTGTTCATTACCTCGGCGTTGTTCTGGTATGCGCGCGAAGCCGAGATCATGTTCACCATTTCCTCGACCACATCGACATTGGGCATCTCGACATAGCCGTCGGCATTGGCGGCGGGGTTGTCCGGCTCATAGACAAGGCGCATCGGCGCGGCGCTCTCGACCACCTGCGTCACCCGCACCCCCACCGAAGCCGGCCCGGCGCCCGGCAATTGCCGGGCGGCAAAAACAACCTGCTTGGCGCGGTAAGGCTGGCCGTCCTCGGAAGTCACGCTGTCGGCGTTGGCCAGATTGGAAGCCGTGGCATTGAGCCGCATCGACTGCGCGGTCAGCGCCGAACCGGCGATACTGAAAACATTGAATATATTGCCGCTCATGATCGTATCTCCCTGTCCGCCGTGTTTATATCCTCACCGGCGCGAGGCCGGGCGCGGCTTACTGCTGCCCGGTAATGGCCATCTGCATCGAGCGCAGCAGGCCGTTGATGAAAGTAATGCTTGCCTCGTAATGCACCGTGTTTTCGGCAAAGGCCGCGCGTTCCACGTCGAGACTGACCGTATTGCCATCGACGCTCGATTGCTGCTCCGTGCGGTAACGCACGAACGCTTCCGGCGACAGGGAAGTTTTCCCTTCCAGATGTGAAGAATGCGTCGTCACCAGCGCCAGAGGCCCGCCCCAGCGCCGCCCGACCGCCGCATCCAGCGCCTCGCGGAACTGGACATCACGCGCCTTGTAGTTCGGCGTATCGGCATTGGCAATATTCGATGCCAGCAACTCCTGCCGGTAAGCCTGGAGATTGAGCGCACTCTGGTGGACGAGCAGATCGCGTTCGAGCAAAGTCTTCATTGCGTCACCTTCCAATCGTTGTACCGCACCGCATCCCCAGCAGTATCCGTACCAGAAATCGCGCGGGGGCCATTCATCACCCTGACGCGGATGCTATTCCCTTCCCGCATACCGCCTTGCGCGGATAAAGGAAGGAAAGTGACGCCAATTCGCGGCAAGAGTCCATGCGGCAATGACAGAGGCAGGGATTTCCGGCGCGCCTTGCCGGTCTTGCCGTCCGTGAAAACCGCAGCGATCACGCACGCGCCGCCATTGTCCCCTTGCCCGCGCGCCCTCTGTCATGCTGCAATCCCACCCATGCCGAACCACGCCACGATGCGCCTCCCCCTTCTCGCCGCCCTCGCCCTGAGCCTTGCCCCGGCGGGCGCCTCCGCCGGACAGCCCGCCGCTCCCGTCGAAGCCGCCGCCCGCGCGCTCATCGAAGCGCGCACGCAAGGATTGCCCGGCGAAGTCAGTATCGAACTGAGTCCGCTCGACCCCGGCAACCAGCTTCCGCCCTGTGCCGAACCGCTCGCCTTCCTGCCCGCTTCGAGCCGCGCATGGGGGACGTTCAGCGTTGGCGTGCGCTGCGAGTCACCCGTGGCGTGGACGGTCTATCTCCGGGCACGGGTCAAAGTCGCCGCCGATTACGTCATCGCCGCCCGCCCCCTGCGCGCCGGGCAAATCGTCGGTCCCGACGATCTGGACACCCGGCGCGGCGACCTTGCTGCGCTGGCCGACGATGTACTCACCGACGCCAGCCAGGCGATTGGCCGCCAGACCCGCCGCGCGCTCGCCAAGGACAGCGCCTTGCAAGCCCGCATGCTGCGCGCTCCCGCCGCCGTGCGGCAGGGAGACAGCGTCACCATCATCGGGCACGGCCCCGGTTTCCAGGTCTCGAACACAGGCCGCGCCCTCAATTCCGCCGCGCCGGGAGAAACCGTCAGGGTGCGCCTGCCGAACAACCAGGTCATCACCGGCACGGTACGTACCGACGGCACCGTCGAAATCACTTACTGACGCGGGATCGCAATCGGAAAAACAAGCGCGCAGCGACGTGGCAATCCAGTTCGCTCCATCCGGCACGCAGCGCCGCTGACCAAATCCGATCCCTGATCCCCGATCCCTGGCACGGAGAATGCTCTGGAAACCATGCGCATCCGCGCCCGGCACCGACATTCCCGGAGGAAAACCGCCATGCAAAAATCCGGCCTCACCGAACTCCAGCGCATCGCCTTCCTGATCGAAGCCGAAGCGAGCCAGCTCAAAGAATTCCTTGCCCTCCTCGAACGCGAAGAAGCCTTGCTCATCTCCGGCGACACCGACAGACTGCCCGCGCTCATCCAGGAAAAGACCGGACGCTACCGCCAATTGCAACACCTGCACGACGACCGCGCCATCCTGCTGACCCGCGCCGGTTTCGCCAACGATAGCGCCACGTTGCGCAAACTCTGCGTCCGGCTGCCGAAGACGCTCGCGCGCTGGGACGAAGTCCTCGCGCTCGCCACGCAGGCGCGGGAGCGCAATACCGTCAATGGCAAACTCATCGCCGAACGCATGCGGCACAACCAGGGCGCCCTCTCCGCGCTGCTCGCCGCCGCCAACCACCCCCAACTCTACGACGCCGCCGGACACTCCCGCCCGACAGGCAGCGGACGCATGCTCGGCAGTGCCTGAGATGGCATGGCGAGCGTTTCAATGGACGTATCAGCGAACTCTGCCAGCAAACCCGCTTCAAGAGCGCCACCGAACTCGAACAGACTTTGAAGGATTATCTCCTGGCGTACAACCACTTCATCCCGCAACGCGCCATCGGACATCGATCTCCCAGCGATGCCCTCGCATCATGGTATGATCAATACCCTGAAATGTTTGTCAGGAAGGTTTGTAATCATGCGGAATGCGACATGTACAGGAGGAGAGGGTTAGGGAAAGGGGGATTCAACCAAACGGTGTGCGGCGCTGCTGAGTGTGTTTCGCCGCCCACCGCTGCCTTTATACTTGTCACCCTCGCATTTCCGCCGCCGCCGATGTCACACGGCCCGCTTTATCGCCTGCTGCTGCCTTACAACCTTTTGTGGCTACTGGCTTTGCCCGCCGCGCTGTTACGCTTGCTGTGGCGCGCGCGGCGCCAGCCGGACTACTTGCGTCATGTGCGCGAGCGTTTTGGCGGTTACCGGGTACGCGCGCCGGGGCCGGTGATCTGGGTGCATGCGGTATCGGTGGGGGAAACCCGCGCCGCCGAGCCGCTCATCCGCGCCATGCTGGCGCGCTGGCCGGAGCACACCGTGGCGCTCACGCACATGACGCCGACCGGGCGCGCCACGGGCCAGGCGTTGTTCGCGGATGAAACGCGCGTGCTGCGGTTGTATCTGCCTTACGACGTCGGTTTTTTCGCCGCGCGCTTCCTGCGCCGTTTCCGCCCGGAGTTCGGCGTCATCATGGAAACCGAACTGTGGCCCAATTTCCTGGCCGCCTGCCAACGGCGGGGCGTGCCGGTATTGCTCGCCAACGCCCGTTTGTCGGAGCGCTCGGCGCGGCGTTACGCGCGCGTGCCGGCGCTCACCCGTCTGACCCTCGGCGCGCTCGCGGCGGTGGGGGCGCAGAGCGCCGCCGATGCCGTCCGCTTGGCGGCGCTGGGCGCATGCCGGGTGAGCATTACCGGCAATATCAAGTTCGACATCGCGCCGCCGGAGGGCGCCCTTGCGCTGGCGGCGCGTTTTCGCGCCCGCTGCGGAGCGCGTCCGCTCATCCTGGCCGCCAGCACGCGCGAGGGCGAAGAAGAAGCGATTCTCGATGCCTTCGTCCATGCGTCTTCCGCCCGCGCGGACATGGAAGATGTTTTGCTTGTTCTGACGCCGCGCCATCCGCAGCGCTTCGGCGAAGTCGAGGCGCTTGTGCGCGCGCGCGGTCTCGCCGTGGCGCGGCGCTCGGATGATGCCGGACTGGGCGAAGTGGAATGCGCGCCCGCGCCGCTGCCGCGCGATGTTCGCGTCTGGCTTGGCGACTCGATGGGCGAAATGTTCGCTTATTACGCGGCGGCCGACCTTGCCCTGATCGGCGGCGGTTGGCTGCCCTTTGGCGGGCAGAACTTGATCGAAGCGTGCGCCGTGGGGACGCCGGCGCTGCTCGGGCCGCATACTTTCAATTTCCGGCAGATCGCCGAAGAAGCCGTGAAAGCCGGCGCCGCCCGCCGTTGCGGCGATGTCGATGCCGCCATGCGCATTGCGTTCGCGCTACTGGCCGACGCGCCCGCGCGTGCGGCGATGGCGGAAGCCGGACGCGCTTTCGCCGCCTCCAACCGTGGCGCGACCGCGCGCACCATCGCCTTGCTCGACACGATTACGCATTGATTTCCGGATTCATCTTTCAGGCGCGCGGTCATTTGTTCTGTTCGGCCACGGTACGCTCGTTGTAACGAATCGCCTCGGATGCGTTGGCCGCGCAAGCGCCCGCGCGGGTCGCAAAATCCGTGGCGCGCGTGCGCGAGGCGATGGAGAAAGGCAAGACGCTCGACGAGGCGCTACGCTACGAAGACTTGCCGCGCATTCTTGAGGATCAGGTCAGGGACGCGCTGGAGCCGAAGGAGAACCGACATGAGACAACAGCAGGAAACACCGCGGCAAGAAATACCACGGCAACAGGACGCGCCGCGCGAAGGACTAACGCCAGCGCAGTGGGACAGGATCAGGGAGACGATGCTGCGGGTACGTCTGGAGCAGGAGAAAGAGCGGTTTCTCGCGCAGATGCGCGGCGAGAGCATGAACCCGCGCGCCGGGTAGAACCGGATGTTCCCAAGGCGCGTGCGCGGGGAAAGGCTGCCAGAAATGAGGGAAATGAAAGAGATCGCGTTGCGGGTGCGCCGGGACAGGAAACCGCCGCAGCGCCACAAAGCCAACCGCGCCAACCGCCCGTAGCGCGGGCGGACGCGCCGGAGACGAGCGGGAAGTCCGGGACAAAAACAGCGAAGGGCGGGGCTGGCGCGAAAGATGCCGTGCGCAGTCTTGGGGATGCCGCGACGGGCGAGCGTCCGCAAGGCTGGCGGGGCAATTTCGACATTGCGGCGCAAGTGGCTCGCGGACTGGGAATTGATCCCGCGAAGTATTCCAGAACATCTGAGCTCCTGCGCGCCATCGACCGCGCGGACGGCAAAACGGAAAACGCGACAGAAGACGCGCCGAAAAAGAAGGATACGGGACTGCGCGTTGGCCTTACACCAAATACTGCCAGTCGGGTTACGGTCAAGGACGGTGTGATATATATCGGCGGCTATGAGGCGCTTGATTATGAAACCGGCGAACCCGTTACCGTGCCCAATGGAAGCACGGCAGCACAGGTAGCGCAAGCATTGCTAGACGCGGGCGCGATCGTCGCCAAGAGAATTAAATTCTTCGGACTGAAAGAGAATCCCGAAAGAATCATTGATGATGATGGTCAGGCGACGGTGGCGTTGGATTCCTTCGCGGATTCTGTCCAGAATCCGGAGACGGTGGAAGACGTGCGCGCCGCCGTGGATACGGCCATTGGCGCACGGGCGGCGGCGCGCCTGATCGAATCCGGCAGGATCTTCATCCACGCCTCGCCCGAATCCCTGCCCGAAGAGCTGGCGATCGCGGTCTCCCGGTCGCGGCAGAAAATCTCCGGACTCTACGATCCGAAGTCGAAGACGCTTCACCTGGTCGCGGCCTATATCCAGCGGGGCACCGCGGGCGCGAAGCTCCAGCACGAGGGCTGGCACATGTTCCTGGACGCGCTCCGGGTACAGGACGGCACGCGCTACAAGGCGATGATGAAGCGGCTGGCGCTGCTCGAAAAATTCGGCACGGCGGGCCGGACGGGCGAGTTTTTCAGGAAAGGGGCGGCGCGTATTCCCGCGAAGGATCGCGCCAGCGAAGAGCGCCGCCTGAACGAATTGGCCGCCTACGCCATCGAGGAGTACGAGCGCGCCCCGCGCAGCCTGCCGCAGACGGTGATGAAGTGGGCGCGGGATTTCATCGCCGCGATCCGCGCGGCGCTGGTGCTGCGCGGCTTCAATGTGACGCACCTGACGGAAGCCGATATGGCGGCGATCGCGCGGCGCTTCCTGCGGCAACAGGCAGATGTCAAGCAAAACTTGACAGCACAGTCCTTCCCGGATGGGGAGCCGCT
>JAITLI010000136.1 GCA_031277975.1 Azoarcus sp. | reverse complement strand
GATTCGGGCATGTTCCTCTTGTCCCTTCCTTGCCAATGCGATTTGGGTTCCAGCAACTGTTCGGGCTCCCAAGGAACGGTCACGGCGGCGCGCCATCCGCTCTCCCGCGGGCTTATTGGCCCAGAGGGGAAACAGGCTGCGCCGCCGCGCCCGAAACACGGCAAGGTTGTGGATTTGTGGGCAGCCGGCTGCGCCGGTTCCCGCCTTTGCGCTGCGCGCAATCCTGTGGATGGCTGTTGCCCACAAGCTCCACAGCCTGTCATCATTATTTATGTTCATGGGGGGAAGATACAAGGGGCGTTCATCGGAAGAAATCGTCATTGTGAAAGGCTTCCCCCCTTCGTCATTGCGAGGGTCGCAGGCCCACGGCAATCCACATGGCCCTGGGGCCACCGTGGCGCTTCGGATGGTTGAGGCGCTGTGTGGATTGCCGCGGGCCTACGGCCCTCGCAATGACGATGTACAGACCGGA
Organism: Azoarcus sp.; assembly: GCA_031277975.1. GTDB lineage: Bacteria > Pseudomonadota > Gammaproteobacteria > Burkholderiales > Rhodocyclaceae > WRNU01. Next base: position 5,006 of record JAITLI010000136.1, on the reverse strand, counting down.
GACATAGGTAACAAGTGTGCCAGGCGATGTGTGACAGCCAAAATACTGACAGGAATACTGACAGGTATGGGCTTCGCGCCGATCTCACCCGGCGGGGAATGCCCTTGATCCATGGCGGGCAGTGTTCAGGTCGCAGGCGCGGGATCAATTATGGGTTTCGGATGAGTCCCTGGTGGAATATGTTCTCAGTCCGTCCAACGGCAAACCGAGGTGCAGGCGTTTCTCCAGCAGTTCCAGGAGCGGCATCACGGCGGCGATGACCTCCGGCAGGCGCTCCGAGACTTCCTCGTCCGCGCCGATCCGCAATTGGAGCAGGGCGCGGTCGATGCTGATTGCCTGGCTCACATAATGTTCGACTGTCTGCCGGTCGATCTCGCCTTCGCTGCCGACAATGCGGTTGCCTCCCGCGAGGATGCCTTGCCGCACGCGCGCCGCGGCGGTCTCGATGAGATCGTCGACGCTCCGCGCGCCGTCCGTATCCGATCCGGATATGCCGATGGTCACGGTGATGCGGATGCGCTCGTCGCGGTAGGTCATCACCAGTCTTTCCATCGCCTGTTGCAGGCGCAGGGCGAAGGCGCAACAGCCCGGCAGCGCCGTACTCGGCGACAGTACGGCGAAACGCGCTCCCGACAAGTGCGTGACCGTGTCTTCCCGCCGCGCCTGGCCAGAGAGCATCTTGGAGAGTTTGCGGGTGATCAGGTCGGCAACGTAGCTGCCATGCCACTCGACAAGCTGCGCGTAATGGTCGATTTCGACCACCATGACCGAAACGGCGACATGATGCCGCCGCGCCTGCGAGATTTGTTGCTCCGCGGTGTGACTGAGATACGCCGGCGTCGTCAACCCGGAAACCGGATCGACCGGACTTTGCGTGGCCAGGGCGCTGCGGCTCTGTTCGAGATCGCGGCGGGTGTTGCTCAAGGTCAGCAAGGATTCGAGACGCGCCGTCATTTCGGCACAGCCCGCGCCCTTGGAGACGAAATCGCTGGCGCCGAGACCCAGCGCGTGCTCGCGGGCTTCGTCATCCTCATCGCCGGAGATGATGACTACCGGCATTTCCTGGATACGTTGCACCTTGGAGTTGCGTATGCGTTCGAGCAGGCCAAAGCCGTCGAGGCGCGGCATGCCCAGATCGGTGAGCACGACCTGGATTTCGGGGTCGACCAGCAAGGCTTCCCAGCCCGCTTCGCCGTCGGCTTCTTCCCGGATCGAAAAACGGTGGCGGATCTGCTTGCTCAGGCTGGCGCGCACCATGCGGGAATCGTCGACGATCAGAATTTTCGGCAATGTATTCCCAGTTCCTTCTTCAGTCATATCGCGGTCTCATGCCATTGTCCAATTCGCATCCGGATCATCCCCGGATACGCACCACGGTACGTCCCCTTGCCTTGCCTTCGATGAAGGCGGCGAAAGCGCCCGGCAACGCATCGAAGGCGATCAGCCGGGTGAATTCGTCCAGATGGCGCGGCTTGAGATCGCCCGCCAGCCGCGCCCACACCCGCCGTCGCAAGGCGATGTCCGCATAACCCGAATCGATCCCCAGGAGGCTCACGCCACGCAAGATGAATGGAAACACCGTGGTCGAAATCTTGAAATCGGCGGCATTGCCGATACTGGCCACGACTCCGGCTTGCCGCATTGCCGCCAATACCCAGTGCAAGACCACGCCGCCGACATTGTCGACCGCCCCGGCCCAGCGCGCGGTCTCCAACGGGCGGGACTTACCGAAGTCGATCTCGCCCCGCAAGAGTATTTCACCGGCACCGATACGTGTGAGGAAATCTTTCTCTTCCGCCTTGCCGGTCAGCGCCGCCACTTCGTAGCCGAGCCGGGCCAGCATGTCGATCGCCAGCCCGCCGACGCCGCCGCTCGCCCCGGTGACCAGCACCGGCCCCTTGTCCGGCGCGAGGCCGTTATCCTCCATGCGCACGATGCCGAGCGCCGCGGTCAGCCCCGCCGTGCCCAGCGCCATCGCCTCCATCAGATCAAGCCCGTCCGGCAGCGGAACCACCCAATCCGCCGGCACCCTGGCATATTCGGCATAGCCGCCATGATGGGCGACGCCGATATCGTAGCTGGTGGCGATCACCGCGTCGCCCGCCCTGAAACGGGGATCGGCGCTCTCGACCACCTCCCCGGACATGTCGATGCCGCCCACGCAGGGAAAGCGGCGAATGATCTTGCCCGCTCCGGTCGCGGCGAGCGCATCCTTGTAGTTGATGCTCGAAAAATGCACCTGGATCAACACCTCGCCCGCGTCGAGCCGCGCCGGCGACAGGCGCGTCAGCGTCGCGCGCGTCGCGCGCGCCTCATCCTGGCTGATCAGCAGCGCCCTGAAAGAATCGCTTTTTCCTGTCATGTCTCCTTCCTTTCTGTCATTGCGAGAGCGGCTTCGCGGCCCCTGCCCGGCACAGGCGCATGTCCAACAACGCCATCATCGTCCGTTTTGCGTCCCGAAAGGCGCGGAAACGGCGGCTTCATGGACAATCTTGCTTCCATCCGCCCGATTTTATTTCAATTTGCCCGCGAGTTTGCCGATAATCAAGACCATACAAAGCGCAACCGTATCCGGGGTTCCATTATGGCAATGCTCACGCGCGCCCTGCCTTCGGTCGAGGCCTACGCCGATTTCTTCACGCGGCGGCCCTTGCCCGTCCTGCGCCGCACGACCAGCGAATTCGCGCGCATGCGCGCGAATATCGACAACGTCACCCGCAGGGACATCGCCATGACCGTGCTCGGCGACCCGCTGATGACCATGCGCCTGCTGTCGCACATCGAAACGCACCGCCGGGCCAAGCAAAACCACGACATCGTCACCATCGCCAGCGCCCTGATGATGATGGGCATCGAACCGTTCTTCACCACCTTCGCCGACCTGCCCACCGCCGAAGACGCGCTCGCCAGCCACCCCCAGGCCCTGCTCGGTCTGCTCAAGGTCATCGGACGGGCCTGCAAGGCGGCCCGCTATGCCCGCGACTGGGCGGTCGTCCAGCACGACCTCGATGTCAACGAAATCACCATCGCCGCCCTGCTGTACGAAGCGGCCGAAATGGTGTGCTGGCTCAACGCGCCCGATCTCACCCTGCGCGTCTACGAAATGCAGCGCGCCGACCGCGCCCTGCGCAGCGCCACGGCTCAGCGCAAAGTATTCGGCGTCACGGCCAACGACATCCAGCTTGCCCTGATCCACGCCTGGCGACTGCCCGAACTGCTGATCAAGATGCTCGAAGAATCGCAGGCCGACAACTCCCGCGTGCGCACGATCACGCTCGCGGCCAATTTCGCTCGCCACGTCTCGCTTGGCTGGAACAACGCCGCCCTGCCCGACGACATCGCCTGCCTGTGCGCCCTGCTGCGCATCCCGCCCGAAACCGTGTTGCACCGCATCGGCGCGCCGGAAGAAATCTGGCCACGACTGCTGCCGGCGGCCTATGCCGGCGCCTTTCCCGCGCCGCCGGGATAATGGCTGCAAGCCGCCTCATCTCTTTCCCTCTGTACAGGGGGCGAGGGGAATTCTTTGGCGGGACTCGTCATTGCGAACGCGCCTCCGCCGTTGACGATCCATGCCGTTTTCTGTTAGAAGGCGGGCATGCGTTCGCGGAAACTCCTTTCCTTCCTGCTGGCCTTTTTCTTCCTCTTTGCCACCTTTCCGGGCGGCATGGCGTTCGCCGCCGGGACCAGGGACGCGACCGGTTCGCATGCCATGGCAGCTTGCCACGAATCCATGGCGCTCGATGCCGATTCCGCCGCCGCCCACGATACCGGCCCGCACGCGCGGCACGGATCTGACGCGCCAGCGGGGGCGCAGCCCCAGCACGGTTGCTGCGCCGGTTTCGCGTGCATCGTCTCCCTGACGGAACTCTCCCCTCTCCCCATGGACGGCGCGAAAGAACCCATCGCTTTCCGCCCCGTCCTGCGCCTCGCCGCCCGCATCACCGGCATCTACCGCCCTCCCCGGCAAAACGCCTGATTCCAGACCGATTGCCCGAACGATTCCGCGCGCCCGCGCGCGAAGTGTTCCCGGGCGTTCGCTGAAACGACGTCCATCCGGTATTACGGGGGTTTCATCCATGAATCCGAATCTCATGGCCGGCCTCATGGTCGGCCTATCGTGTCTCGCGCAAGGGGAAGCTGCGGCGCTTTCCCTCGACGAGGCGCTGTTGCGCGCCGCGCGCGCGCCGGAAGTCCTGTCCAGCCGGGCGGGCGAGGCGGCGGAGGCGGAGGCGTCGAAAGCGGCGGGGCGGCTGCCCGATCCGCGCCTCGTCCTCTCCATCGACGATTTCATGCTGGAAGGCGACCGGCAATACCGCCTCAATGGCAGCAAGCGCATGGCCGGGGTGATGCAGGCGATTCCGGCGGGATCGAAGCGCGCCGCCGAACGCCAGAAGGCCGCGGCCTCGCTCGAAGCCAGCGCGCGGGCGCGGGAGTATGCGCAGCTTGCCGCCCGCCGGGAAGTGAGCCTGCTGTGGCTGAAGCTCTATTTCCTGACACAAAAAGAGGTGCTCCTGCAAGCCGGCGGCGATGAAATCCAGCGGCGGCGGGCGGCGGCGACGGCCACGCTGGCGGGCGGCGGCGGTGCGGAGATGGCGATGGAAGCGCTCATCGACCAACAAAATCTCGGTGACGCCCTCGACCTGCTGCGGCGCGATCTGCAACTTGCCCGCGCCCGCCTGGCGCGCTGGATCGGCCCGCTGCCGCCGTCCGGGAGCGCCAGCGGCGCACTGCCCGCCTGGGTGCGCCACGCGCCCGCGCCTTCTCCGGCATCGCTCGATACCGGCGCGGCGCGGGCCGATGCCGACCCGGAAACCGAACTGCGCATGAGCCGCGCGCGCGTCGGCATGGCCGAGGCGGAGTTGTCGATGGCATTGGCCGGGCGGGATCTGGACTGGAACATGGAAATCGGCGTCGGCCAGGATGCGATGGGGCAGGCCATGATGATGGCGAAGGTCGGCGTGTCGCTGCCCCTTTTTGCCGGCACTCGCCAGGAGCCGCGCATCGCG
>JAITLI010000061.1 GCA_031277975.1 Azoarcus sp. | reverse complement strand
TCCGATATAGTGCGCCCACTTTCCAATGGAGACGTGGCCGAGAGGTCGAAGGCACTCCCCTGCTAAGGGAGCATGCGGGCAAAACCTGCATCGAGGGTTCGAATCCCTCCGTCTCCGCCATGGCGTGGCGGCGCAATGGGCGCGGGATTTGTATATCGCCGAATTGCGCCAATCCCTGTTCAGATGAGCGAATGTCCGCTGACGATGGTGTCCGCGTCCTTTTCGGTAATCCTGACCGTGGCGCTGCGGATGACATGCGTCACCAGCCAGTCGTGCAGGCGCGCCAGCCCGTCGCCCTCGACCTTGACGAGGCGGCAGCCAGCGGTAGCCGCCTCGTCCTTGCCGAAGAGGTTGGCGATTTCGGCGCGGCCACGGATTTCGTCGGGCACGCCCTCGCGTTGCAGGACGAAATCGAATTGCGCGCCGCGCGCGCAATTCCCCGGCGGCGGCAGGGCGAACCCCCGCAGCGAAAGGTCGCTGAGCGCCAGGCGCTGCCCTTCCACCAACGCCCAGAAACAGGGCGCGCCGCGCAGGCGGGCGATGAAACGCTGGTGGATGCGGCGCTCGCCCATATCGTCTGCGGCGGGCTGCGGCGGGGCGGTTGTTTCCGGCGCGGCGGGGGTGCGCCGCGCCTGTGTCTGGCGTCTGGAGACTTCAGAAGCCTGCCGGGAAAATGACGCGGAAAAAAAGGGAGGAAACGAAAACGACATGAGGCGATGATAGCGCGGGAGCGGCGGCGCTTCCCCGTAACCGCTTCACGCTGTCAGCCACGGCGTACCCGCTCGATCAGGCTGTCGACTTCCTTGAGCATGGCTTGGTGGCCGCCGGTCAGGCTCCCCGAGGTCACGAAGCGCCCGCCCACCGCCATCATGGGCACGCCATCGATCTTGTAGCTTTTGTCGATCTGTTCGGCGCGGCGTACTTGCGCCTGCACGCCGAAGGATTTGTAGGCGTCCATGAATACCTTGGCGTCCACGCCTTGCTTTCCGATCCAGTCGCGCAAAACGCTTTCGTCGGCAAAGTTCACCTGTTGCCCGCGCGGAGCCTGCGCGGCAGCGAACATTTTTGCGTGCAGGGCATCAAGCTGCTTGGCGGCCTTGAGCGCGTAATAGATCTGCGCCAGCTTGCGGAGCGGCGGGGTTCCCCAGATCACCGGCGTTTGCGTGAATGCCACGTCGGCGGGCAGCGCTCTGGCCCATGGCGTGACCACCGGATCGAATTCGCGGCAGTGCGGGCAGGCATAGTGGAAAAACTCGATCACTTCGATCTTGCCCTCCACATCGGTTGGCACGACGGGGTCCAGCGTATGGAAACGGTCACTTTTCTGCGCCAGCGCGAAACTGGCGGGTGCGGCAAGCAGCGCCAGCGCGCCAAGCTGCCGGATGGCATCACGACGGTTCATCCTCAACTCCCTGAAACAATGAAACAAGCGAAAACCATGCATCAATCCATGGCGGCGAGATTTTTACTGCTCGGCGGAGACCACGTTGCCGGTGATGCCGTTCGAGGCCAGGCGGTTGCGCGCCGGGGTCAGGTCGTCGACGCTGGCATACGGGCCGATCCGGATACGATGCACGACGCGGCCGTCGGGCAATTGCGCGCGCTGCGTGATGGGTTCCATGCCCATCAGCGCCAGTTGCGCCTTGAGGTTGTCGGCCTGGTCGGCGCTTTCGAACGCGCCCAGTTGCAGGTATATCGTTTTTGCCGCGCTTGCCGATACGGGTGGCGGCAACGGCACGCCGGGGCCGACGTGATGGACTTGGCCGGGGGAAGGCGCGCCGCCGCCGTCGCCGGGCAGGACTTTATAAAAGGTGAAGTTCGGCTTTTCCACGAGTGGCCCGCCGGGCTTGCCCGGCAAGGCCACCGGCTGCCTGTCGTCCGCCGGCGATGTCCGCGGCGGCGCAACGGCGGACTGCTGGTGGAAAGGATTGTCGCCGCGGTTGAACAGCCACACCGTGACGGCGACGATGCATGCTCCCAGTGTCATGCCGATGAAAATGCCGAGAATGGTGCCGCCACGGCTGCGCGATGGCGGCGCAAAAGAAGATGGAATCCTGTGCATGCGAATATGGTTCACGGGGAAACTCCGTATTTACATCGATTCGGGCGCGGACACGCCCAGAAGGGCCAGTCCGTTGCCGAGTGTCTGGCGAACCGCGCCGGCCAATGCCAGACGCGCCAGTTTTGTGCCTTCATCGTCGACGAGCATACGCTCGGCGTTGTACCAGCTATGGAAATCCGCCGCCAACTCCCTGAGATAGAAAGCGATCTGGTGCGGCGCGTAATCATCCGCCGCCGATTGCACGGTTTCGGGGAAAGCCGACAGGCGCGCGCACAGACTCAATTCATGGCTGCTTCGCAGCGTGCCGGCTTCGGCGGCAAGCAACTCGCCCTGTCCGCCGCCCCATTTTCGCAATGCCGAGCAAGCCCGCGCATGCGCATATTGCACGTAATACACCGGATTCTCGTTGCTCTGGCTCTTGGCGAGATCGAGATCGAAATCGAGGTGCTGGTCGCTCTTCCTGAGCACGTAGAAAAAGCGGCAGGCATCATTGCCGACTTCGCCGCGTAGTTCGCGCAGGGTGACGAATTCGCCCGAACGCGTCGACATGGAGGTTTTCTGCCCGTTGCGATAGAGCACCGCGAATTGCACCAGCGCCACGTCGAGCCGCGCCGGGTCCAGCCCCAGCGCCGCGACCGCGCCCTTGACGCGCGGCGCGTAGCCGTGATGGTCGGCGCCCCAGACATCGATCATGCGGTCGAAGCCGCGTTCGTATTTGTTGAGGTGGTAGGCAATGTCGGAAGCGAAATACGTATAGATGCCGTTTTCGCGCTGCACGACGCGATCCTTCTCGTCGCCGAACGCGGTGGAACGAAACCATTTCGCGCCGTTTTGCAGGTAAATGTGGCCCGCCCGTTCGAGGCGGTCGACGGTGCGCTCAACCAGGCCGGTATCGAACAGGCTGCGCTCCGAAAACCATTTGTCGAAACGCACGCCGAATGCCTGTAAATCGTCGCGTCCGTCGTCGAGCTGCCTGCCGAGGGCAAAACCGTGCACCCGCGCGTAATCCTCGCCAAGGAGGCGCCGGGCGCTGGCGATCAGCGCGTCGAGATGTTGCTCGCGCTGCGCCTTGGCTTCCCTGTCGTCGCTGCGCTCGGCGGGCGGCAGGGGCGGTACGCCGGCAAGCACATCGGCGGCGCCCGCACGGGCGAAACGCTCGCCATGGGCGGCGCGCAATGCCTTTGCCATGTCCGCCACATAACCGCCCTGGTAGGCGTTGGGGGGGAATTCAATCTCGACGCCGAAAAGCGCCAGATAACGCAGCCAGGTCGACAGGGCGAGAATGTCCATCTGCCGTCCGGCATCGTTTACGTAATACTCGCGGCTCACCGTGAAACCGGCGAAAGCCAGCACCTCGGCCAGCGAAGCGCCATAGGCCGCGCCGCGCCCATGCCCGACGTGCAGCGGCCCGGTCGGATTGGCCGACACGAACTCGACCAGCACTTTCACGCCCTTGTCCGCGCCGCGCCCCCAATCCGCGCCTTTCGCCAGCGCCTCGCTCACTACCGCGGTCTTCGCCGTTGCGGCGAGGGTGAAATTGATGAAACCGGCACCGGCCACCTCGGCCTTCTCCACCCATTTGGAAGGCGGCAATTCGGCGAGCAGCAGACCGGCCAGCTCGCGCGGATTGCGCTTGAGCGTCCTGGCGAGCCGCATGGCGATATTGGCGGCAAAGTCGCCATGCCCGGCCTGCTTCGGACGTTCCAGCAGGATGGGCATATCGGCGTGTTCCGGCGCCACGCTTTTCAGGGCGGCGCGGAGTAATTCGGTCAGCGGGATTCTGGGGTCGGCGCTCATGGCACTCGAAAAACAGTGAAAGCGGCTGATTATAGCGGATGGATCGCTCCGCCTTCCGCCGGTTTTTCCGCCGTTCGGGGCGATCACACGAAATGCATGCAGCTCCGGAGCGCCGGGCGCGGAAGCCGGGCGGGCGATTCGTTATACTGCAAGCCCGCGTCCCGCTGATCGCGTTCCCGCCCGAGTCATGCCCGTCGATCATTACGAAAATTTTCCCGTTGCATCCCTGCTGCTGCCCGCCTACCTGCACGAGCCAGTGGAAGCCATCTATGCCTTTGCCCGCAGCGCGGACGACATCGCCGACGAAGGCGATACTCCGGCAAGACAACGGCTGAAACAGCTCGAAATCTACCGCGCCGCCCTCGACGCCATCGACGAGGCGGGGCTTGCCGCCACCCGTGGCCTGCCGCCGCTGTTCGCCCGCCTGGCCCGCACCATCCTCGACCATCACCTGCCGCTGAAACCCTTCTACGACCTGCTCGACGCCTTCCAGCAAGACATCAGCAAAAGCCGCTACACCGATTTCAACGATCTCGTCGATTACTGCCGGCGCTCGGCCAACCCCATTGGCCGCCTGCTCCTCCACCTCTTCGGCGCGGCCACGGTCGAAAACTTCCCGCTGTCGGACTGCATCTGCACCGGCCTGCAACTGGCCAACTTCTGGCAGGACGTCGCCCGCGACCAGGAAAAAGGGCGCATCTACCTGCCGCAACAGGACCTCGCCCGCTTCGGCGTCAGCGAAGAAGACATCGCCGCTTCCCGCTGCGACGAACGCTGGCAGGCATTGCTCACCTTCGAAATAGCGCGGGCGCGGACAAGTCTCCACGCGGGCGCGCCGCTCGCCCGCAAACTCCCGGGGCGCATCGGCTGGGAACTGCGCCTGATCGTGGCGGGAGGACTGCGCATTCTCGAACGCATCGAAACCACCGGCTGCGACGTTTTTGCCCAACGCCCCCGCCTCGGCGCCTTCGACAAGCTGGCCATCGCGTGGCGCGCCCTGAACTACCCGCACTCGCGCGCATGACTCCGCACGAATACTGTCAGAACAAGGCCGCCGCCAGCGGATCGAGCTTTTACTACAGCTTCATGTTCCTCGATCCGGCGCGGCGGCGGGCCATTACTGCGCTGTACGCCTTTTGCCGCGAAATCGACGACATCGTCGACGAATACCCCGGCGGCGCGCCCGCGCAAACCCGGCTCGCCTGGTGGCGGCAGGAAATCGCCCGCGCCTGTTCCGGTGCGCCCTCCCACCCGGTCGGCCTCGCCCTGCAAAACGTGCGCGAACAATTCGACCTGCCCCATGAACGCCTGCTCGAAATCATCGACGGCATGGCGATGGATCTGCACTACAACCGCTATCCCGATTTCGATGCCCTGCAACGCTATTGCTACCACGCCGCCAGCGTCGTGGGCCTGCTGGCCGCCGGCATCTTCGGATACGGCGACCCCCGCACGCTGGATTACGCCCACGACCTCGGCATCGCCTTCCAGCTCACCAACATCATCCGCGATGTCGGCGAAGACGCCCGCCGCAACCGCATCTATCTGCCGGTCGACGAACTGCAACGTTTCGGCGTCCCCGCTGGCGACATCCTCGCCGCGCGCTATAGCGACGGCTTCCGCGCCCTGATGTCCTTCCAGGCCGAACGCGCCGAAACTTTCTACGAACGCGCCTTCGCCGCCCTACCCGCCGCCGACCGCAAGAACCAGCGGCCCGGCATCGTCATGGCGGCCATCTATCGCAGCCTGTTGCGCGAAATCGCCCGCGACGGCTTCCTCGTCCTCGACCGCCGCGCCTCGCTCACCCCGCTGCGCAAAGTCTGGCTGGCCGGGCTGACCTGGCTGAAAGGCTGAAAACCCATGCGCGAGGCTGCCATCATCGGCGCGGGCTACGCGGGACTCGCCTGCGCGGTCGAACTCGCCCGCCACGGCATCGCGGTCACGGTGTTCGAACGCTCCCGAACCCTGGGCGGACGGGCGCGCGCCGTCAAAAAAGACGGCTGGACGCTCGACAACGGCCAGCATCTCCTCATCGGCGCATACACCGAACTCGCCCGCCTGCTGCGCCTCACCGGCGTCTCGCCGCGCCAGCTCGAACACCTGCCACTCACGCTGCACATCCCCGGGCAACTACACCTGCGCGCCGCCGCTCTGCCCGCCCCCCTGCACCTGGCCGCCGGCCTTGCCCGCGCGCGCGGCCTGGGCTGGCGCGAACGCTTCGCCGCCGCCGCGCTGCTGCGTTACCTCAAGCGCAGGCATTTCCGCCTGTTCGAAGCGGCCACCGTCACCGACCTGCTCGTTGGCCGCCAGCAACCCCCGAAGCTGCGCAATCTGATCTGGGAACCGCTCTGCCTCGCCGCGCTCAACACCCCCGCGCACGAAGCCTCTGCCCAAACCTTCGCCAACATCCTGCGCGACACCTTGGCTGCGCCCTCGGCCACCGCCAGCGAGCTACTGATTCCCCGCGTCGATCTCTCCGAACTCTTCCCCGTTCCGGCGGCCAGATACCTCGCCACCCGCGAAGGGCGGATTTTCCCCGGCAACGCCATCACCGCGATCACCCCGGAAGACGGCGGCTTCCGCCTCGGCGGCGACCCCGGCGAGCATCTCTGGCCGCAAGTCGTCATCGCCGCCGCGCCCCGCCACACCGCGCCGCTGCTCGCCTCCACCGGCGCATGCGCCCATCTCGCCGCCCGGATCGCCGCCCTGCCCTGCGAGGCGATCACTACCATCTATCTCGCGCTCGGCAAAGGATTCACCCTGCCCGCGCCGATGATCGGTCTCATCGGCGGCCCGGCGCAATGGGCCTTCGATCGCGGCCAGAGTGGCGGCCCCGAAGGACTGATCGCCGCGGTCATCAGCGCGCACCGCGAGCACGGAACGCTATCGCGCGACGCCCAGGCCGCCGCGGCGCTCGCCCAACTCGAACGCACGCTCGCCCGCGCCCTGCCCCGCCCCGAACGCACGCACGTCATCACCGAAAAACGGGCAACCTTCGCCTGCCGCCCCGGACTGCCGCGGCCCGGCATCGCCACACCGCTGCCGCGCCTGTGGCTGGCCGGCGACTACATCGAGAGCGAATACCCGGCCACGCTGGAAAGCGCCGTGCGCGCGGGCGTGAACTGCGCCCGCGCTATCGCCGGCAAGGCTTCCGCCTCCGAAAATCATCGGAAGAGCGAAACGTGATTCGGCGCGGAATCGGTACGGCTATCATTCCTCAAGCGCCGCCGCCATCGCCCGGCCGCTGTCCGGCGCGGGCTTCTATTCATGCAGGCCCACGAGCCTGGCCGCATCAGGCGCGCAGTAGCGCCTCGCGTCCGCCGAGCCAGCGCGCCAGCAGTTTATCGGCGACTTGCGGCGCGGTGGCGAGGAGTTCTTCCGCCAGTTCCCGCGCGGTGTCGATCATTTCGGCGTCGGTGTCGAGGTCGGCGTAGCGCAGCAGCGGCAGGCCGCTTTGGCGTGCGCCGATGAATTCGCCGGGGCCGCGAATGCGCAGGTCTTCGCGGGCAATGGCGAAGCCGTCGTTTTGTTCGTAGATGACTTTGAGCCGCGCGCGCGCGGCTTCCGACAGGGGTTGTTCGTATATGAGGATGCATGTCGAGCGCGCCGCGCCGCGCCCGACCCGGCCACGCAGTTGGTGCAGTTGGGCGAGGCCGAAGCGTTCGGCGTGCTCGATCACCATCAGACTGGCGCGCGGGACGTCTACGCCGACTTCGATGACGGTGGTGGCAACCAGGATATGTAGTTCGCCCGCGGTGAAGGCGGCCATCACGGCGGCTTTTTCTTCGCTCTTGAGACGACCATGGATGAGGCCGATCCGCAGCTCTGGCAGGGCTGTTTCCAGGGTTTCCCGGGTTTCGAGCGCGGTTTTCAGTTGCAGGGCTTCCGATTCTTCGATCAGCGGGCAGACCCAGTAGGCTTGCCGTCCCGCGAGACAGGCCGTTTTCAGGCGGGCGATGATTTCGCCGCGGCGCGCGGTGGATGCCAGGCGGGTGTGTACGGGCATGCGGCCGGGCGGCAGTTCGTCGAGCAGCGAGACGTCGAGATCGGCGTAGTGGGTCATCGCCAGGGTGCGCGGGATCGGCGTCGCCGACATCATCAGCATGTGGGGACGCGCGCCGGAGGCGCCTTTTTCGCGCAAGGCCAGGCGCTGGCGCACGCCGAAGCGGTGTTGTTCGTCGACGACGACCAGGGCGAGACGGGGCAGGTCGACGGGGTCTTCGATGAGGGCGTGGGTGCCGACGGCGAGCAGGCACTCGCCGTTGCGCAGGCGTTCGAGTTCGGCGGCGCGCGCGCGTTTTTTGCGGCTGCCCGCCAGCCAGGCGATGTCGATGCCGAGCGGGGCGAGCCAGGCGCCGAGTTTGCGGTGGTGTTGTTCGGCAAGGATTTCGGTGGGGGCCATGAGGGCGGCTTGCCAGCCGTTTTCGGCGGCTTGCAGCATGGCGCGGGCGGCGACGATGGTTTTGCCGCTGCCGACATCGCCTTGCAGGAGGCGTTGCATGGGATGCGGCGCGGCGAGGTCGACGGCGATTTCTTCCGCGACCCGGCGTTGCGCCGTAGTGAGGGTGAAGGGCAGGTGTTCGAGCAGGGCGCGGGTCAGCGGGCCTTGCGGGATGAGGCGCACGGCCTGATGGGCGCGGCGGGCGTTGTAGGCGCGGCGCAACGAGAGTTGTTGTACGAGGAGTTCGTCGAATTTGATGCGCCGCCAAGCGGGGTGGGTGCGCGTTTCGAGGGCGCGCGCGTCGGTTTCGGGCGGGGGGCGGTGCAGGAGGCGGATTGCTTCGGCGAAGCCGGGCAGGTCGAGGCGGCGGCGGATGGCGGCGGGAAGGGGGTCGTCCAGCGGGAGGTTTTCCAGGGCGAGGCCGATCAGGCGGCGCAATGCCGCTTGCCCAAGCCCGGCGGTCGTGGGGTAGACGGGGGTCAGGGTTTGCGGCAGGGCTTCGTCTTTTTCGACCGGGCGCAGGCGAGGGTGCACCATTTCGGCGCCGAAAAAACCGCTGCGTACTTCGCCGAAGAGGCGCAACCGCCGTCCGGGCGCGAGTTGCCTTTGCAGTGAGGCGTAGAAATTGATCCAGCGCGCGATCATTTCGCCGCCGCTGTCGTCGCGCACGCGCGCGAGCAGTTGCCGGCGCGCGTGCGTGATTTCGCGGGAGATGACTTCGCCTTCGATTTGCGCCGTTTCGCCGGGCCGGGTTTGTACGATGGGGGTCAGGCGGGTTTCGTCTTCGTAGCGCAGGGGCAGGTGGACGATGAGGTCTTCCGGCTCGTGGATGTCGAGCCGGGCCAGCAGCCCCGCTTGACGGCTGCCTTCAGCGGGCCAGCCGTGCAATGCCGGGGGCACGGACGGGGGCGCGGACGGGCGCGCTTGCGGAGGGCACGGCGGCTTCAGTCGAGCGCGAGGATTGCGTCGGCTTCGACCAGCGCCCCTTTGGGCAATTCCTTGACGCCGACTGCCGCCCGCGCCGGGTAAGGCTCGATGAAGTAGCGCGCCATGATTTCGTTGACTTTGGCGAAATGGGCCAGGTTGGTGAGGTAGATCGTGACCCGCACGGCTTGGGAGAGCGAGGCGCCAGCGGCTTCGGCCACGGCTTTCAGGTTTTCGAATACGCGGATGGTCTGGGCTTCGAAACCTTCGGCCAGTTGCCCGGATGCCGGCTCCAGCCCGATCTGGCCCGAGCAATAGACGGTATTGCCGGCTTGCACGGCTTGCGAATAGGTGCCGATGGCGGCGGGGGCTTGCGGCGTGGAGATGATTTTGCGGCTCATGCGAAATTCCCGGGGAAAGGAAGAGAAAGGAAAAGGGCGCGAGAACATCGCGCCCCGGTGAAGCGGCGTGCGCGCTTCAGCCGCGCACGCGCAGGATGATGTCGTAGCTTACCTTGTCGATGATTTTTTGCAGGCCGCGCCGTGCGCCGATATTGATGAGCAGCGGCGCCATGAAGTTGGCGCGCAGGCCGGCATTGGCCGGGACTTTATCGTCCTTGCGGACGATGATGGCCACCACGGCGTCTTCCGGCCTGGAGAGTTCCAGAGCCGCCACTTCCGCGTCCGAAAGCGGCAATTCGTAGGTGATGCCAAGTCGCTCCGGCCCGGTGACCGAGAACGCAATATTGGCGTCGTCCACGCTTTGCAGCAGGAAGACGCCGCTTTCGCCGCCTTCTTCGTGTATGAACACGAAACGGCGCAATTGCTCGAACCCGGGCAGCCCTTGCGGGAATTCGATCACCTTGTCATCGGATATCTCGACCGCGCCCAGTACAGGACTTTCTATTTTCATGTATGCCCCCTCATCATCAAGTTGGACGGCCCGCCGCGCGGACGGGTCACTTTGCCCGCCGCCGCACCGTGCTGCCGGAATGGCGCGGCGGCAACACGATGCCTTCGCTGATGCCTTTCAGGCGATCCCTTGCCGCTTCGGCCTCGCGTTTGCTGCGGAACGGCCCCACCACGACCCGCGTCTGGAGATGGGCGGGGAGGTGAAGCGCCCTGGCATTCTTGCGCAAGCTCTCGGCATTGTCCATGGAACCGAACACGCCAAGTTGCACCAGATAGCCGTCCGGCAACGGCGGTTGTGGCGCGGCGGGCGCGGCGATGTCGGCTTCCCGCCCGGTTTCTTCCGGCGCGCGCTCCGCTTCGCCGCCGGGCGCGGCGGCGCTTGCGGCCTGCGCCGCGGCGGGCGCTTCCGGGGAAAGGATGTCCGGCGCGGGCGTTTGCGGCGGGGCGGCGGTGTCCGGCGCGGGCGTGTACGCAAGGGGAATCCGCGGCGCGGGTCGGACGGGCGGCGCTGCCGGTTCGCCGTCCTCGTACCACAGCAGCGCCAGCAGCAAGGCCAGCGCCAGCGCCACGGCAATTCCCGCGCGCGTCATCGCCTCCCGACGCGGATCGGCGGCGGGCGCGACCGGTTCTTCCCATGTCATGGCGTTGTTCCTCCCATCGGCTCCTGCCGCCGGTCATGCGCGGCCAGCGATGTGACCAGATCGGCTTCGGCACGAGTGATGCCGCAACGCGCGGCGATTTCGCCGGACATCGCGCCGCGCCGCGCCAACGCCAACGCTTCGCCGTATTCGGGCGAAGCGCCCGGCTCCGCCGCCGTCACGGTCGCGGAGCGGGCCGGCAAACTTTCCACTTCCGCGCGCAAGGCGTCGATGTTTTCCTGTTGTTCGTCGAACGCTTCCCGCAATCCCTGGATTTCGCGCCGCAGACGTTGCACATCCAGTTCGAGCGCGAACAGGTCGGTGGCATTTTTCGCGGGCGCGGCGGACGGCGGCGGCGCATCGTCATCCGCATCCGCATGGATCGCCGCCCTGTCCGTCGCGTCGGCCGCATCAGCGGTGGAAAGACCGGCCGCGGGCATGGGGGCGTAATCGAACAGATCGTCATCCAGATCATCCGGCTCTCCTCCCGCGCCGCCTCCGCCGGACAAAGACTCCACGCGGCGACGGGGTGCGGCGCGCAAGGCGCGGAAAAACTGCCAGCCGCCATAGACCATCAACAGCGCGATCAAGCTCCAGAGCAACTGCCGCGTCATGGCGCACTCCTTGCCGGCGCACGCCGCGCGGATGGGCGGGACAGTCCGGCTCCGGGAAAATATAGAATGACTTCACACACACACTGAATCATTGTTTCTATGCTGCTTTGTGGCGGGATGCGTCGATAATACTTGCCATACCCTTTCCGGACAAACAGAACCGTATGGAACTCACTTTGCCCCTTTTCCTTTTCTGGCTGAAAAAATTCGTTTCGGCGCTGGTCTTGCCACCGTTGCTGCCTTTCGTCCTCGTTTTCATCGGACTGATTTTCATCTGGCGACGCTGGCGCGGCGGCTTCATCCTCGCCTGGGGAGGATTCATCGTTGGCATGCTGGCGATCAGTCCGCCCGCGGTCGACGGCATGCTGGCGCCTCTCGAACCGGAAGCGCCATTCCGGATCGCCGACGCCGGGGAGGCGCAGGCCATCGTGATCCTTGGCGGCGGGCGCCGCGCCAACGCACCGGAATACAACGGCGACACGGTCAACCGTTTTACTCTCGAACGCCTGCGCTACGGTGCGCGGCTGGCGCGCGGCACGGGCCTGCCCGTGCTGGTCAGCGGCGGCGCGCCCCGTGGCGGGACGCCCGAAGCGCAATTGATGAAAGAGGCGCTGGAAGAAGACTTCAGGATTCCGGTGCGATGGAGCGAGCGCGCCTCGCTCGACACGCGCCAGAATGCCCGCAACAGCGCCGCCCTGCTCAAGACCGCGGGCATCCAGCACATTATCCTCGTCACCCACGCCGCCCATATGAAGCGCGCCCGCGGCGAATTCGAATCGCAAGGACTCACTGTGACCGCCGCGCCGACGGCATGGCTGGGCAGCCAGCGCGATGAATCCTGGCCGGCAATGCCCGGCCCGAATTCATCGACCGCGGGCTGGTACGCGCTGCATGAATGGCTGGGCCTGCTGGCTTACCGGCTGAGCCGCTGATCGGGGATCGGGGATCGGATTCAATCAGCGTCGCTTCGAATCAGCGTCGCTTCGCTCCTCGCAATGACGAGGTTCTCCGATGGATTCCCTTCCCCCGCTTGCGGGCATAGGTATCCAAACAGTATTGGCGTCAGAAGACCAGCCCTGACTTGAAAGGGATCAGGACGGCGCGATCCCGCCGTCCACGCGCATGTTCCAGTCAATTGGGTGCGCTGCCCCGATTGGCGACGCATGCGTCATTGGCCGGATGGCTTTGCGCGCTCGAAAGCTCTGGGCGAGGACGGCGGCGTCACGCCCGCAGCGCGCGCGGTAGGCTGACCGTGGCGACGAGGCCGCCGCCTGGGTGGTTGTCCAGGGTGACGCTGCCGCGCTGGGCGTGCAGCAGATTGCGAGTAATTGCCAGGCCCAGGCCGGTGCCGCCGGTTTCGCGGTTGCGCGAGGTTTCGGTACGGTAGAAGGGGGCGAAGACGCGCTCCCGTTCTTCGGCGGGCAGGCCGGGACCGTGGTCGCGGATGGCGATGCGGAAGGCGTCGGGGGTTTCGGCGATGGTGATGTCGACTGCGCCGCCGAATTTCACGCCGTTTTCGATCAGGTTCCAGAGCGCGCGCCGCAGGGCGAGGGGCTGGCCCATGAAAGGGGCCGATGTTTGTCCGTCCAGGCTGACTTTCCAGCCCATGTCGGCGGCGTCGCCGCAAAGCGCGGAGAGCAGGGCGGTGAGTTCGATGGGTTGCGCGGGCGCAATGGCTTCCATGCTGCGGGCGTAGTCCAGTCCTTCCCGGATCAGCCCTTGCATGGCGTCGAGGTCGGATTGGATGCGCGTCTTGAGGTCTTCGCTGTCGACCATTTCGGCGCGCAGGCGCAGACGGGTGATGGGAGTTTGCAGGTCGTGCGAGATAGCGGCGAGGAGCCGGGTGCGTTCGCGCATGTGGGTAGAGATGCGCTGTTGCATCTGGTTGAAGGCTTCCGCGGCCTGGATGACTTCGGTGGGTCCGGCGAGTGCGAGCGGCGCGCGCTCGGGGTTCTCGCCAAGCGCGCGGGCGGCGGCGGCAAGCCGGGAGAGTGGCCGGGTGGAGATGCGCACGCAGACCCAGGTCAGGATGATGACGCCCGCCACGAGGGCCAGGAAGGCGCTCAATACGGAAGAATGCAGCGTATAGGTGGCCGGGAGAGGAAATTTGCCGGGCAGGCGGGCGGTGAGAATGGTTCCGTCGGACAGGCTGACTGCGACGACCGGTGGCATGTATTCCGGGGAACGGTTGTCGTCGCCGCGGAGAAATTCCGGGGGGCGGTCGTCGCCGTCGTGGCGGTGGAATTCCGGGAGGCGGTTGTCGTCACCGCGGCGGATGTACAGGACGGGATGGCGGCCGGGCATGGTTTCCCGCAGTTCCGCCAGTAGCGGATGGTCTTCGGGGAATATCTGAATGTGCTCGGGCAGCGCGCGTAGCAGGCGCAGGCGCATGCGGTCGTGCCGGCCAAGCGAGCGGTTGCGTTCTTCCGGCGCGAGCGGGTCGAGCATGTCGGCGCTGGAGGCGATTTCCTGGGCGATGCCCTTGAAGACGAGGTGCGAGCGCTCTTTGAAGAAAATGGTGATGCTGATGGCAAGCACGAGGATGATGCCGATCAGCCAGATCAGCATCAGGCGGGAAAAGAGGCTGCGCGGCCAGGGGAATTTCATGGCGCAGTTTCGGAGTGCGTGACTTCGCAGGCGAGGACGTAGCCTTCGTTGCGCACGGTTTTGATGATCGTGGGTTCGCGGGCGTTGTCGCCGAGGCGCTGACGCAAGCGGCTGATGAGCAGGTCGATGGAGCGGTCGAAAACGTCGGCCTCGCGCCCCTGGGTGAGTTCCATCAACTGGTCGCGCGACAGGATGCGCTGCGGGTGGGCGAGAAAGACGTTGAGCATGCGGAATTCGGCGCCCGACAGCGCGACGATGGCGCCGCTTGCGTCGATGAGGTGGCGGGCGACGGTGTCGAGCCGCCAGTGGGCGAAATGCAGTTCGCGCACCGGCGCGCTGGAGGTGTTGAGGTTGGGGGGCAGGGCGCGGGCGCGGCGCAGGATGGCGCGGACGCGGGCATAGAGTTCGCGGGGGACGAAGGGTTTCGGCAGATAGTCGTCGGCGCCCATCTCAAGGCCGATGATGCGATCCATGTCCTCGCCGCGCGCGGTGAGCATCAGCACCGGCGTATTGGCATTGCTCGCGCCGCTGGCGCGCAGGTTGCGGCACAGGGTCAGGCCGTCTTCGCCGGGCATCATGATGTCGAGCACGATGAGGTCGATGCGGTGCGTCTCCAGTGCGGCGCGCATCTCGCGTCCATCCGCGGCGGTGATGCAGCGCAGACCTTGTTTTTCGAGGTAGTCGGCAAGCAGGGTGCGGATGTCGCGGTCGTCGTCGACAATGAGGATGTGATCCTGGTTGGACATGGAAAGCTCCGGTGCGGTTGTTCTCGCTTTCCGCGCATCTTAGGCGGATGCGCGAACGATTTGTATCCTTGCGTATCAACGCCGCCGCCAGAGACATCGCGGTGCAAATCGACCGCCTCGCGGACACATCGAAGATGCGCTTTTGCGCTTGAATACGCCTGCTGCCCGGAATATCGGGTGGTACAACCTCACCGCTGGCAGACAGCAAGGAGAAAAAGCATGAAACCCTGGATCAAGGCTTCACTTGTCGCCGCGCTGGCGGCTTCCACCCTGTTGGGCGGGCTGGCCGCCGCGAGTCATGGCGAGCGCGGGCATGGATGGGACGATGGCGGACACGCCTGGCGCGGTGCGCCCCCCGAGCAGTTCAAGGAGCAATTGTCCCGGTGGACGGAACTGCAACTGGCGCGGCTCGAACTCGCACTCTCGCTGACCCCGGAGCAAAAACCGGCCTGGAGCAACTTCAAGAAAGCGATCGCGGCGCGCGGCGAAGCCGTGTGGAAAGAAGCCGAAGCCCGGCAAAAGGCCGAACGGCCCCGCACCGTGCTCGAAAATTTGCAGCGCGCGGAAGAAGTCAACAAGCAGCACGCGCGTCTCCTGGCCGATACGCGCAAGGACGTCGAAGCTCTTTACGCTAAGTTGAGTGACGCCCAGAAAACGGTATTCGACGCCGAAGCCGGCAAATTCCTGTCGCATCATCGTCACGGCGATCATCGTCACGGCGACAGAGGAAAAAGACGCGGCAGGGACGACTGAGCCTCCAGACAGATCTGATCCCTGATTCCTGTCCCCTGTGTGCAAGCATTGCGAGGAGCGAAGCGACGTGGCAATCCATGCGGCGGTTCAAATCAGCGGCGCTGCGCGCCGGATGGAACGAACTGGATTGCCACGGCGCTTCGCGCCTCGCAATGACGAGTCTTTCCGATGAATTCCCCTCCCCCGCTTGGCGGGCGAGAGGGTGGCCGAAGGCCGGGAGAGGGCTTCGTTTTATGCGGAGCGGAGCGACGCTGATTTCTTGGCGATGGGGAGTGGATAGGCATCCCGTTCCTCCCTCCCCTTTTTAATCAGCAGCGCTGCGCTCCTCGCAATGACGAAACGGAAGGCGTGAGTGTTGAAATTAGTGATGCCTCACATCGTGACATAGGATGGCCGGACTGCGCTTGTCCGACCTGCCTTTTGCTCCGGGCTACACTTGTTACAGGGAATATTCCTGTGGCTTGATCTCCGGAAAGTCCGTATAGAGTCGATTGAGTATATCCAGCCCAATAATTCCCATGATACTACCAATGGTTTGCGCATAATCCTCTAATTCTTCAGTAGAGCAATTTTCCGCAACAAAGGCAACCGAGCCATCAAGCTGACCTGAAATCTCCAACATGAGTTCACTGATCTTCTGCGCAATGGCTTTTTCATGGAATATTATAGATATCCATTTCTCCTCATACAATCGTTAACACAATTGTAGAATGGCATCCCTTGATTTGTTCTTCCGCTAATCCGTACATTTGTTCGCCTTAAAGGATAGTTAATTTTCCATAGACGACGCATGTATCAATCGCTGTAGCGCCGTGGCCAGTTCAGTTGCCATAGGAACGTCGCTGACATCCGCCCGATTGACACATTCAAACAAATATTGAACTGCACTTGGGATTCGAATATCATCATGCAACTCAAGCAAGCACACTAAGATCAACTCGGCCACCTTCACGTCGCGCCATTCCTGCCCTTTAGCTGCGAAGTCTTCCGGACCAAACCCCTGAAGTATCGGTAGAGCAAACGCATATTGCGAAGTATCGAAATAATGGTGTGCCAAGTACATCCGAGCATAAAGATGCTCCGGCATTTTCTGAAGCGCTGCATCTAAATGTCGAAAAACCTGCCTCCGCCGCTCTTCCGTCTCATCGGGCATCAAATACCACGCATAACCAAGAGCATAGGACACATCGGCTGACGGAGCATCCATTTCCGCTAAGAGACCAATCGCCGCGCGCAGCGCCTTACGTTTGACATTCTCATCATCTGTCAGCTCAGCCAAGTCAATGAGTTTATATGGATCTGATTGCATCTTCTTTGCTCAGTGATTGATTCCTTTCCCTCTATTGATCAACCGATCTCCCTCCTTTCGAATGATTTCGCGCAGGGTGCGATCAGATACTGTATTAGCTTCGCGTTGCAATTCTGCTCCAGCTCTCTTGTGAGGAGAACCATGCTGCCCAGAACGAGCGCCAGTACCAACTTTGGAACTCTTCATTTTCTCCAGCAACTGGTTACCACGCTTCGAAGCACACTGACGCATAAGGTCTGCTACCTCTCGCGGAGACAAATTCGTCAGCGTTTCAAAGGTGTGCTGAACCTCAGACCAGTTGCCACGCGATGCATGACTCAGAACGTGGCGCTCAACCGGATTATTAAGCGGACTCAGACCAAGCGGATCAACCCAGTTCAATGGATCACCGCCAACATACCCATAAAGGTTGATCCCGCCCTCCTCCTCAATCGGATCCCTGCTCAGCCACCTTCCCGTCCGTGGATCATAGATACGATATTGGGTCAAATACAGCCCGCTCGCCGCATGGAACTGCATCCCCGCATACCCAAACTCCGGCGTCGTCGCAGGGCT
>JAITLI010000025.1 GCA_031277975.1 Azoarcus sp. | reverse complement strand
GTCATGAACCAATCGGTCGAAAACGGCAGCATGCCCTTCGGAGGCGAAACGCCGCGCACTTCCTTGTAGATTTTGAGCAATTTTTCGCGGCTCAACCGGGTTTCGGCTTCGAGCATCTGCATGCGAGCGCCGAGTTGCACCATCTCGATGGCGCGGCGAATATCTTCCGCCTCGTCGATGATCCGTTTGTTCTTCATCATACCCCCCTCAAGAGCAGCCTCATGCGGCCTCTTCCGCCGCTCTGCCGGCGGCGATGATCGCCGCATGCAGCGTGGAAGCCGCCTCATCCCGCCCTTCTCCGGCCATCAGCCGGGCAAGCTGCTCGTCGTCGAAGCGAAAGCACGGAATCAACATTGGACTATCGGCCATGCGCACCAGCTTGGCCACCGACATGTTTTCGATGCAATCCGCAAACGCCGCGCCGATGCCGAGCCTGAACAACGCCGTTTCCCGATCGCCGCGCAACATTTTCTGCGCGAGCATCAGGTAGGCGAGATTCAATTCCCGGATTTCGGACTGAAAATCAGGATGCTTCATCGAAAACCCCTTGCCTTTCAGAAGACTGGCTTGAGGAAGTTAAAGTAAACTCTCAATACTCGCAAGTTCATTATTTCACGTTGCGGCCCATTCATGACGCAGCATGCCATGAAAGGATAATCATACGGAACTTTTCCTTTTTATTTCATATTGTTTTTGCGTGTTCTTTTTCCTCGCCATCATCACGGACGATCTTGCGCGCCGCGCGCCGCGCGCCGCACGCCGTGAGTAGTGCGTATTCATACGCCATGTTCTCCCGCGCGCGCTTCCCGCAGCGGTAACGGAAATACCCGGTACTGTAGATCGGCTTCCGGTCGAAAGCCTGCCAGGCTCCGGGCGCGTCCTTGCCGCCCGGCATCGCGACACGGCGCGGCCACGGCCATGGCAAATATCGCATTCCACGCCCGGGCGCGGCTTTATCCTTCCGGCAAGCGCTCTGGATGACGTGGAATTTGATGCTCCGAGGCTCTGGCCCGCGTCAGCGCAGCGCCGTAAATACCCGCGCAGTGATTTCATTGACGGCGCCAAGCCCCGAGATCCTGCGGATCCGCGGCGCGCGCGGAGGATCGATCGCCGCCCACTTGCGGTAGAACTCGACCAGCGGTTCGGTCTGGGCGTGGTAGACCTCCAGGCGCTTGCGCACCGTTTCTTCAAGGTCGTCGTCGCGCTGCACCAGCACTTCACCGGTCACATCGTCCTTGCCATCGCTCTTGGGCGGGTTGTGGCGGACATGATAGGTACGGCCCGAGGGTAAATGCACGCGCCGGCCACTCATGCGGTTGATGATTTCGGAGTCGGGCACGTCGATTTCGAGCACGATGTCGATCGCCACGCCGGAGCCTTTCAGGGCTTCGGCCTGCGGGATGGTGCGCGGAAAGCCGTCGAACAGATAGCCGTTCTTGCAGTCGTCCTGCCTGAGCCTGTCCTGCATCAGTCCGATGATGATGTCGTCGGAAACGAGCTGGCCCGCGTCCATGACTTTCTTCGCCGCCAGCCCCAGGGGCGTGCGCTCCCGCACCGCCGCGCGCAGCATGTCCCCGGTGGCAATCTGCGGGATACCCAGTTTTTTCCTGATGCAGGCCGCCTGCGTACCCTTGCCCGCTCCCGGCGGCCCCAACAAAATCAATCGCATCTCTGCTCCAATCAAAAAACAGGCGACCGCTGCGCCAGCGGCCACCGATTGACAAAAAGACAAAAGCCAAGAGGCGAAACTTAACTCCGTATCCGCCCGGAGGTCAAACTTTTGTGCGCCGCGCCATGGCCGCCGCCTGTCACCGTTGCGACACCTCCCGCTGATATGTTCGCCTCGTCATCCACATGATCGACAACAGCGCATGAAGAGTCGACTTTCCGAACAAATCAGGGCGCGGACGCTGGCGAAGAACATGAAACGCCTGCTCGCGCTCATGTTGTGCATCCTGGTTGTGATCCTGCTGGCTTTCCTGCTCAGGGAGACTTGGATATTGATCTTGATCCTGTTGAAAAACGATCATGGTCATGGCAGCTATGAAATGATCGAGGGGATTGTGATCTGGTTCTTGTATTTTGAATTCATCGCCCTGATCGCAAAGTATTTTGAATCCAAATTTCATTTCCCCTTGCGCTATTTCATTTATATCGGCATCACCGCGATTGTCAGGCTGATCATTGTCGACCACGAAAAACCCCAATCGACGCTGATTTACTCGTTTGCCATTCTCGTCCTGCTGGTTTCGCTCTACATCGCCAACAGCCATCTGCTCAAACGGCAATATTGACCGGAGCCGAAAGCAGCGGCGCTATTGCCGCGACGGCGCCTGCGCATCTTCCCGCCGGGGCGGCTCCCGCGGTATCTGCACGAAAATCTCGTCCGGACGCACCAGCCCGAGGCTATAGCGCGCCCGCTCCTCAATGGCGTCCGAGCCGGTCTTGAGGTCGCGCACTTCGGCATCGAGGCTGGCGTTGCGCTGCTCCAGGCGCAGGTTCTGTTCGCGCTGCGCCTGTAATTCCTTTTCGATTTCCCATACGCGCAGCCATCCGCCCCGTCCCAGCCACAGCGGGTATTGCAGCGCGGCAAGCAACAAGGCGAGAATGACAATAGGCCAGCGCATCGGGACGGCGCCAAGGGAAGGGAGAGAAAACGCGGCGCGGGCGGCGGCATCCCGCGCCCCCGGATTTCAGCGCAGGTTGTAGAACGCGCGCCGGCCCGGATAGTTGGCCGCGTCGCCGAGTTCTTCTTCGATGCGCAGGAGCTGATTGTACTTGGCAACACGATCGGAGCGCGAGAGCGAGCCGGTCTTGATCTGCATGGCGCGCAGCCCCACGGCGATGTCGGCGATGGTGCTGTCCTCGGTTTCGCCCGAACGGTGCGAGATGACCGCCGTGTAGCCGGCGAGCTTGGCCATTTCGACCGCGGCGAAGGTTTCGGTCAGGGTGCCGATCTGATTGATCTTGACGAGAATCGAATTGGCCACGCCCCGGGTGATGCCTTGTTCGAGAATGCGGGTGTTGGTCACGAAAAGGTCGTCGCCGACGAGTTGCACCTTCTTGCCCAGACGCTCGGTGAGCAGTTTCCAGCCTTCCCAGTCGTCCTCAGCCATGCCGTCCTCGATGGAAACGATGGGGAATTTATCGACGAGCGCGGCGAGGTAGTCGATGAAGCCCCGGCTGTCGAGCGAAAGCCGCTCACCCTGCAATTCGTAGCGGCCATTTTTGTGGAATTCGGAGGCGGCACAGTCGAGCGCCAGCAATATGTCGACGCCCGGCTCATAACCGGCGGCGGCGGCGGCTTCGAGGATCAGGCGCAGGGCTTCTTCCGTCCCGGAGACATTGGGGGCGAAGCCGCCTTCGTCGCCAACGGTGGTGGGAAAGCCCTTCTTGCCGGTGATCTTTTTCAGGTGATGGAAAAGCTCTGCGCCGCAGCGCAGCGCCTCACGGAAGCTCTTCGCGCCCACCGGCAGGATCATGCATTCCTGGATGTCGAGGCTGTTGTTGGCATGTTCGCCGCCGTTGATGACGTTCATCATCGGCACCGGCATCACCATCGGACTGGCGCCGCCGAAATAGCGGTAAAGCGGCAGCCCGGCCTCCTCGGCGGCGGCCCTGGCCACGGCCATCGACACGGCGAGGATGGCATTGGCGCCAAGGCGCGATTTATTGTCGGTGCCGTCGAGCTCGATCATCGTGCGGTCGATGAACGTCTGCTCTTCGGCATCCAGCCCGATGATCGCCTCCGAAATTTCGGTGTTCGTGTTTTCGACCGCGCGCAGCACGCCCTTGCCGAGGAAGCGGGCGGCGTCTCCGTCGCGCAATTCGATGGCTTCGCGCGCGCCGGTCGAAGCGCCCGAGGGCACGGCGGCGCGGCCCATGACACCGGATTCGAGCAGCACGTCGGCCTCGACGGTGGGGTTGCCGCGTGAATCGAGAATTTCGCGGGCGATCACATCAACGATTGCACTCATGTGTAGGTTCCTGTCGGGTGGGTTCTTGTCGGGTTTCGAGGATTTTGCCGGATTGGCGGCCGCAACCGCCCGGTCAGCCCGGCTGCTCCATGAGCAGGGCGGACTTGACCAGCCGGTCGAGCTCCTTCAGCGTCGCCAGCAGGGTTTCCATCTGGCCGAGCGGCCAACTGTTGGCGCCATCGGAGAGGGCCTTGTCGGGATTCGGATGGGTTTCCATGAAAACCCCCGCGACCCCTACCGCGACCGCCGCGCGCGCCAGGAGCGGCACGAACTCGCGCTGCCCGCCCGAGGACGTTCCCTGCGCTCCCGGTAATTGCGCCGAATGGGTGGCGTCGAACACCACCGGGCAATCGGTCTCGCGCATGATCGCCAGCGCGCGCATGTCGGAGACGAGATTGTTGTAGCCAAACGAGACGCCGCGCTCGCACACCATGATGTTGTCGGCGCCGCCGCAGGCTTCCCGCGCCTTGGCGACCACATTCTTCATGTCGCCGGGTGCGAGAAACTGGCCTTTCTTGATGTTGACCGGCCGGCCGGTTGCGGCCACCGCGTGGATGAAATCCGTCTGCCGGCAGAGAAAGGCCGGCGTCTGCAACACATCGGCCACCGCCGCGGCCTCGGGCGCTTCGGCCTCGGTGTGGACATCGGTGAGTACCGGCACACCAAGCTGCGCCTTGACCGAGGCGAGGATTTTCAACCCCGTCTCGATGCCGTGCCCGCGAAAGCTCGTCCCCGCACTGCGGTTGGCCTTGTCGTAGGATGCCTTGAAAATATAGGGAATGTCGAGCATGGCGCAGATTTCCAGCATCCGCCCGGCCACATCCACGCACAATTGTTCGGACTCGGCCACACAGGGGCCGGCGATGATGAAAAGCGGCTGGTCGAGACCCGCCTCGAAACCACATAGATTCATAGCGATGCGCCTCCATTCGCCGCCCGCCGCGCCAGCGCCGCCTTGACGTAGGCGATGAAAAGCGGATGCCCGGTGCGCGGGTTGGACGTAAATTCGGGGTGGAACTGTACACCGAAAAACCACGGGTGCCGCTCCTGCGGCAATTCCATGATCTCGGTCAGATTCTCGTTGGGCGTACGCGCCGAAATCACCAGTCCGGCGGCTTCCAGGCGGGGAACATAGAAATTATTGACTTCGTAGCGGTGGCGGTGGCGCTCGTTGACTTCCCCGCCGTAAATGTCCGCCGCCAGCGTGCCGGGCACGATCGGGCAACGCTGCGCCCCCAGGCGCATGGTGCCGCCGAGGTTGGAGTGCGCGTCGCGGCGCTCGATGCGGCCTTCGCGGTCGGCCCATTCGGTAATCAGCGCCACCACTGGATACGGGGTATCGGGTTCCAGCTCGGTGCTGTGCGCTCCGGCAAGTCCGGCGGCATTGCGCGCGTATTCGATCACCGCGAGTTGCATGCCCAGGCAGATACCGAGATACGGCACCCCGTGCGTGCGCGCGTGGGCAATGGCGTGGATCATGCCTTCGGTGCCGCGCTTGCCGAAACCGCCCGGCACCAGGATGGCGTCGACTTCTTCGAGCGCGCCGCAACCGTGCGCCTCGATGTCTTCTGCGTCGATGTAGCGGATATCGACCTTTGCCCCGGTATGCATCCCGGCGTGATTGAGCGCCTCGATCAGCGATTTGTAGGATTCGATGAGATCGACGTACTTGCCCACGAAGGCGATCTCCACCGTCGCCTTCGGATGTTCCAGCGCCTCGACCAGCTTTTTCCAGATCGACAGATCGGCGGCGCGCGCGAGAATGGCGAGCCTGTGGCAGACAATCTCGTCGATCATTTGCTCGTGCAGCATGCCGGGAATCCTGTAGATCGAATCCGAATCCACGCATTCGATCACAGCCTCGGACATGACGTTGCAGAAGAGCGCAATCTTGCGCCGCTCCTCGCCCGGCATCGCGCGATCGGCGCGGCAGAGCAGAATGTCGGGCTGGATGCCGATCCCGCGCAATTCCTTCACGGAATGCTGGGTGGGCTTCGTCTTCAGCTCGCCCGCGGTCGGAATATATGGCAGCAGGGTGAGATGGATGTAGCAAGTATTGTTGCGGCCCTCTTCCAGCCCCATCTGGCGGATGGCTTCGAGAAACGGCAGGGATTCGATGTCGCCCACCGTGCCGCCGACCTCGACGATGGCCACCTCGGCCCCCTCGGCCCCGGCCTTGATCTTGGCCTTGATCTCATCGGTGATGTGCGGGATCACCTGCACCGTCTTGCCCAGATACTCGCCGCGCCGCTCCTTCTTCAGCACGGAATCATAGACCTGCCCGGTGGTGAAATTATTGCGCCGCGACATCTTGGCGCTGGAAAAACGCTCGTAATGTCCCAGATCGAGATCGGTTTCGGCGCCATCCTCGGTCACGAACACCTCGCCATGCTGGAAGGGCGACATCGTGCCCGGATCGACGTTGATATACGGATCGAGCTTGAGATGGGTGACGCGAATACCGCGCGACTCCAGGATAGCGCCGAGGGAGGCCGCGGCGATGCCCTTGCCGAGCGAGGAAACGACACCGCCGGTGACGAAAACGTATTTGGTCATGGAAGCTGTATAGCGGGAAAGCGCGATCATAACCGATCCCTCCCCGTCCGCCCACCTCGTGCCGCCGTCCGGCGCCCGCGCGCGCTTCCCGCCCACTTCCTCTTTCCGCCCAAAGCCGCTAGAATTCGCCCCCTGCCGCGGAGAGGTGGATGAGCGGTTTAAGTCGCACGCCTGGAAAGCGTGTTCAGGGTAATACCCTGACGGGGGTTCGAATCCCCCCCTCTCCGCCAGTTTCCTTGATTTTAATGGGGTTGTGACCTGTGTTTTGGCCGAATCCGCCTAAAAACCCGCCTAACGGGAAATGGTCAAAATATGACGTGAGGGGACGGCGTGAGACCGGTCGTAGTTTGTTTGCCACAAGCTTGAGATCGGATGCCTTGTCAGAATCGTCACGGTACTGACCCAAGGCGCTATCAGCTTGGGGCAGGTAGTTTTTTACCGCCAGCGGTTCCCCCCGGCTTTTTCTTCCTGCACATGCCGCCAGTTACAAAATCGCCTGATGGCGGGCCTTGCATGCCGGGTCGCAACAGGGACTGTGCCACCGCGTACCCGCCAAGGGCGATAGGCCGAAATAAGCGAAGGCGGCTTGCGCCGTCGTCATCTTCGTCTTCGGCAACGTAATCGGGAATTCCTGATGCGTGGCATGCTGCAGGGTGACAGACCTGAGCGAAGGTCACGTACTTTTTAGGCTGCGTTCGATATCAGACGCGATTACGGTGATTTTTCGATGGCTGGCCGCAGTTAACTTGAGCATGCTTGAATCAGTACCCTGCGGTAGTGCAAAGCATCGCTCAACTGTAACGGTTTCATGTTTGGCGGCAAGGGGTTGAAGCCGAAACCTTTGGGGTTCTAATGGATATACGTGTCGTCCTCCAGAAATGGAGGACGTGGATTGAAACTTCGCGGACTGCGTCGGCGTCTCCGCCGGGGGGGTATCGTCCATATGCACTAACCTAACATAGCATTGCAGCGCAATATAATTGCAAATTCCTTGCTTCAAGACGTTTTTCGATCAAGAACAGCCTACTTATCCTGGTGAAACAGTGAGCGACCTGGCTCAGGGAAACGGTGTTACTTTTC
>JAITLI010000060.1 GCA_031277975.1 Azoarcus sp. | reverse complement strand
GGAGCAAGGCGCCCGGAGTACGGAGCAAGGCGCCCGGAGTACGGAACAAGGCGCTCGGAGCGCGGAACAAGGCGCTCGGAGCGCGGAACAAGGCGCTCGGAGTACGGAACACGGCTCTCGGAGTACGGAGCAAGGCGCTCGGAGTACGGAGCAAGTCGCTCGGAGTACGGAGCAAGACGCTCGGAGCGCGGAGCAAGACGCTCGGAGTACGGAACAAGGCGCTCGGAGTACGGAACAAGGCGCTCGGAGTACGGAACAAGTCGCTCGGAGTACGGAGCAAGGCGCTCGGAGTGCGGAACAAGGCGCTCCGCGCCGGATGACGCATCGGAAGCGCGGTGCGAACAGCCGTGGATATCCTGCTTCGAACGGGATAGGTCTCTACACGCCACCCCGATTTTGTATCAACAATGACAGGGGAAACATAATCTGTGGATACCCATTCCCGTCATTGCGAGGAGCGAAGCGGCGTGGCAAAAAAGAGGGCAGGAAAACGCCTGCCCACGCCCTCCCGCCGCAAAACAAATGGAGCGGCGGCGGCACTGTGACTCAAAGCCCCTGCTTGCCCTCGTTGCCGGGGATGAACGGACTCCATGGCTGAGCACGGATCGGCGCCCTGGTTTTCCACACCACGTCGAATTGGCCGTCGGCCCGCACCTCGCCGATGAAGACCGGCTTGTGCAAGTGGTGATTGGTCTTGTCCATGGTCAGCGTGAAGCCCGAGGGCGCCTTGAAGGTCTGCCCGGAGAGCGCCGCGATCACCTTGTCGGTGTCGGTGGAACCGGCCTTTTCCACCGCCTGCTTCCAGATGTGGAGACCGACGTAGGTCGCTTCCATCGGGTCGTTTGTAACGACGGATTCAGCCTTGGGCACGCCGTTTTTCTTTGCCCACGTCTTGTACTTGCCGATGAAAGCGTCGTTTTGCGGGTTCTTGAGCGACATAAAATAATTCCACGAAGCCAGATGTCCGACCAGCGGCCGGGTATCGACGCCGCGCAATTCCTCCTCGCCGACCGAGAAGGCCACCACCGGCACGTCGGTGGCTTTCAGCCCGGCATTGCCCAATTCCTTGTAGAAAGGCACGTTGGAGTCGCCGTTGATGGTGGAGACGACCGCCGTCTTCTTGCCCGCCGAAGCGAACTTCTTGATATCCGCGATGATAGTCTGATAATCGCTGTGGCCGAACGGAGTGTAGGTCTCCAGGATATCGGCCTCCGCCACCCCCTTGCTCTTGAGGAAAGCGCGCAGGATTTTGTTGGTCGTGCGCGGATAGACGTAATCGGTGCCGAGCAGCACGAAGCGCTTGGCGCCGCCGCCTTCCTCGCTCATCAAGTATTCCACGGCGGGGATGGCCTGCTGGTTGGGCGCGGCGCCGGTATAAAAGACGTTCTTTTCCAGCTCCTCGCCTTCGTATTGCACCGGGTAGAACAACAGGCCGTTGAGTTCCTTGAACACCGGATTGACGGATTTGCGCGACACCGACGTCCAGCAGCCGAAAACGACCGCGACCTTATCCTGCGCGATGAGCTGGCGCGCCTTTTCGGCGAAGAGCGGCCAGTCGGAGGCGGGATCGACGACGACCGCTTCGAGCTGCTTGCCGAGCACGCCGCCGTTGGCGTTGATCTCCTCGATAGTCATGAGCGCCGTGTTCTTGAGCGCGGTCTCGGAGATAGCCATCGTCCCGGAGAGCGAGTGCAGCACGCCGACCTTGATAGTCTCGGCGGCCCGTGCGCCAATGGGCGCGCCGATGGCGGCGATGGAAGCGGAAAGGAGGCAGGTTTTGATGAAGGTGCGACGCGATGACATGGAAGGTCTCCCGATGTGCGGCGGTGGATGGCGCGGTTGCGCTGGCTGTCAATTTAGGCGAAGCGTCCGGACGGGAGGAATACGCAAGATGGCGTAGAGATGGCGCGCGCGGGAAGGGTGCGAAAGCGATGTGATCGCGCCGATATTCATGCGATTGCCCGCGAAGTAAAAGGTTAGAATTGCCGCGGCATTACATCCGGCGCGGGGCTTGCCCGCGTTACAACTTCATCATGGCAGAGGAAGAACAATGTCGTTAACCCCCCCCCCCCCCCCCCCCTACGCAACGCACTGATTATAAAAGAGAAGTCGTCAAATACCTGACCTCTCCTCCCGAGGCGCAGGTCCCGATCCTGGTACACGGAACAGGAACGCTGGCGCGGAGGGTCGCCCACGCCCTGATCAAGCGGGGATATCTGGTGCATGGATTCCTCGACGATGACGCACCCGACCCGGAAGAGAAAAAGATGATGGTCATCCGGGGAATCGAGGGCGCGCCGGAAGAAGGATTCCTGGCCCTGAAGCCGCAAGCGTGGGCGCGGCAAAGCAGTCTGGATCAGTACGTCATCGTTGTCGTGGCCGCGGGCGCGGGCACCCTGGAGATCGAGGCGTCCGCAAACCGGCAATTCGAACTGTTCGATCTCGGCGCCAAATCGGTCGCCCATTTCTACGAAATCTGCCAGGACTACCCCGAATGCGGCCTCAAGCCGTCGACATGGTTCAGCATCTGCCAGAACCGGGCGGGGCTGATGAAGAGCTTTCCGAATGTCCGCATGGGGTTCGCGTCCTATTTCGATGCGAAACCGGAAATATTCGCTTATACGAAAAGCGAAAGAGCCAGACTCGTCATTGGCGCTTTCACCAGCATCGCCGCCAATGCCAGGATGATGCTGTACGGCGGCAGCCACGGCAAGAACTGGGTGACGACATATTCCACCGTGGCCTTGCCGGAAACCGCCGCGCTCGTCCAGTCGCCGGAGGACAAGCTGGGGATCACGATCGGTTCGGATGTGTGGATCGGCAATGGCGTGACGATCATGCCCGGCATCCACATCGGCGATGGCGCCATTGTGGCGACTGGTTCAGTCGTGAGTCATGACGTCGAACCCTACGCCATCGTGGGAGGAAACCCCGCCCGGCATATACGCTACCGTTTCCCGCAACGCGAGCGCGAGGCGCTGTTGCAGGCGGCGTGGTGGGACTGGCCTTGGGAAGAAATCCAACAAACGCTTCCCCTGCTGTTCAGCGCCAGGATCGAAGAACTCCTGCGTTACGCGGCGCGCAGGCCCGGCGCGCCGCAAGATGGCGCGCTCGCCCGCTTCGCGGCGTAATACGGCTTCGCCGCGAAGCGGGAACGGGGCGCGCCGCCGCTGTGCCGGGTAGCGCGCTCAGGCCCCCAGATCGAACATCTCCGGGTCGCTGCCGGTGATATCGACCTCCTCCGGATAAGCCTCGACGTTCTTGACGATGCCATACTTGTTGGCCCATTCGGTCACATCGAAGCCATCCTCGAACGCGCCCCAATCCAGCAGATTGTCCAGATCGGTATCCAGGGGAGGCGGAGGCACGAGGCTCTTCTGCACGATCTGGCCAATCAGCATGTGTGGATTGTGGTTGGCCTGGTCGCTATTGTATTTACCCACGTTCATTTGCCCGATGGTCAAGACGTAATTCTCGTAACCACTTAAACTCTTGGGAATCGTGATCTTGGCGATGCCGGAGGCTGGGCTGGGCCCCTGGGCCAACAAACCGCTAGAGACGATCGTGTTGCTCGTGCTGCTCTTGAGCATCCAGAAAGCGGCGTCATTGCCGGACGAGGGATTTCCCCCCTGGAAAGACCAACCGAAATTGAGCACGTCGCCGTCGACAGCGCTGATTTCCTTGGACCAGAGATTCCAGTCGTAATCGTTGTAAGCATGCAGGCCATTACGATTACCCGTGGCGCTGCCGGAACCGCCGCCGGTCGGACCAGTGGTGCTTATTCCCACCTTGTTGATGAGAATACTGTCGATATAATTGTTCGCGGCCGCGCCAGTGGTACCGCCGGGCAAGCCGAAAGCAAACTTCATGTATTCGTGGTCGGCGGCGTAAGTCTGGGTATCGAATTCGCCGCAATCCTTCAAATACAGATAAGCCTCCTTCCAGGAAGCGCCTGGCACCTTGGGCACGGGCGGCAAATTTATGGTGCCCGTGCGCTCTCCCCAGCGCGGCAAGCCAAAGGAAGTATAGACCCTGTCGAACATATGGCTTACCCATCCCTGATCCTGCGGCTCGCTGGACCGCCATCGCGGCGTGTCGTACGACCAATCGGTGTTGATGACAGGCTTCATGTAGATGGAATTCATTGCAATCTCCGAATAACCAAACGCTCCGGGCAAGCCGGAGACCGATGCGGGGTTCGCGCGGGGCGGGTATGATCCCGCCCCCGGCGAAATCGTGGCGTCTCTTCCACCGCCCGCCGGATGCCTTGCCACCCCGGCCATCGCCGCTGAGAATACGCATCAGCGCGCAAGAACCAGGCTGTAGATGTTGTTACTTCCCATCACTACATTCGGAGTGTCATGGCATGGCGGGTATTCATATTATCCATACCGCACCTGCTTCGATTCTATTACAGCTTTCCCATGCAATGAACGTCGATCACTGAAATAAACGACACGCCGCGATTTACTTCACGCAACAATCATCTCTACAGAAATATCTCTCTTTCGAAGCTATCCCTGGGAAAATATTGTTGCCACAACAAGACGATAAATCCAGAATAAACCCGGCACTCCCGTATTTCTCTTTTGACGTTTTCTTTTCCCCGGGATTGAAAACCGGATTCAGCCAGTACCGCCGCGCTCCGTATGGAAGGACGCCCGCGCCCGGCTCTTGCGGTATACAAAACGGAGGAGGGAAATCCATCGAAAGAACTCAGCATTGCGAAAACCTTCTCCCTCGCAATGACGAAATGGGGGCGTGGCGTCGCGCCGGAGCCTGTTGTCCGGAGACCGCGCTTCATCGTCCGTGGACAACACTTCATCGTCCATGGGGTGTACACGCCCTGTCCTTTAGTCCTCTCACTCCCCGAAACTATTTCAGCCGGTCTTCAGTCCTGGGTGCGTCCGTAATCGTCCTCGAAGCGGACGATGTCGTCTTCGCCCAGATAACTGCCCGATTGGACTTCGATGATCTCCAGCGGCAGGCGGCCGGGGTTGGACAGGCGGTGCATGGCGCCAATCGGGATGTAGGTCGACTCATTCTCGCCAAGGAAAAAAACGTCGTCGTTCCGCTGCACCCGCGCCGTGCCCCGCACCACGATCCAGTGTTCGGCGCGATGGTAGTGCAGTTGCAGTGAAAGGCTCGCGCCCGGTTCGACCACGATGCGCTTGACCTGGAAGCGTTCCCCACCATCGAGCGCGTCGTACCAGCCCCATGGACGAAAGTTCTTGCGGTGGTTGCGGCCCTGGCTGCGGCCTTCAGCCTTGAGGCGTTCGGTCACTTGCTTGACGTCCTGCGCGCGGTTCCTGGGAACCACCAGTACCGCGTCGGCGGTTTCCGCCACGACCATGTCCTGGCAGCCCACTGCCGCCACCAGCCGGTGCCCGGCATAGACCAGCGTGTCCCGGCTGTCGTGCAGGATGGCGTCGCCCCGTGTCGCGTTGCCGTCGGCGTCGCGCGCCGATACCGCCCACAGCGCATCCCATGCGCCGACATCCGACCAGCCCGCGGCAAGCGGTATCAGGACGCCAGCGCCAAGTTGCGGGGCGCGGCGCAGTTTTTCCATCACCGCGTAGTCGATGGAGTCGGATGGACATTTTTCGAACGCGGCGCGTTCCACGCGCAGGAAATCGGCATCCGTCGAGCGCCCGGCCCAGGCGGCGCGGCAGGCTTCGTCAATATCGGGGCGAAAATGCGATAACGCTTCCAGCCACACCGAGGCGCGGAACATGAAAATGCCGCTGTTCCAGAAATACGCGCCGCTGGCGATATAGCGCGCCGCCGTGCCGGCGTCGGGCTTTTCGACGAATTCGGCCAGCGCACGCGCTTCGCCGCCGGCAATCGCCGCGCCGGCGCGCACGTAGCCGTATCCGGTCTCCGCCCGTTCGGGTACGACGCCAAAGCACACCAGCGCCCCGCTTTCGGCTTGGCGCGCGCCTGCGGCGATCGCCCGCTGGAAGACGGCAAGATCGCCGATCGCGTGATCGGCCGGCATCACCAGCAAGACAGGGTCGGCGTTTTCCCCGCTTGCTTCCAGCGCCGCCAGTGTCAGCGCCGGCGCGGTGTTGCGGCCCACGGGTTCGAGTACGATGCGCGCCTGGCGCACGCCGCTCCGGCGCAATTGCTCGGCGGTGACGAAGCGGTACTCTTCGTTGCTCACTACCAGAAGACGCGGGTCGAGCTCGCCGGTAAAGCCATCGAGCCTCGCCGCCGTTTCTTGCAGGAGCGAATGTTCGCCAGTGAGCGGTAATAGTTGTTTGGGATAGGCTTCGCGCGATGCCGGCCACAGGCGCGTGCCCGAGCCGCCGGAAAGGATCACTGTCCTGATCGTCATCACGCGCCCTCGAACGTGTATGTTTCCGCGTCTTGCAGCGGCAATCCGGCGCGATCCTTCGCCGACAGCAATGGTTCGCCCAGTTCTCGCAGCGGCCAGCGGATGCCGATGCCGGGATCGTTCCAGAGGATGCAACGCTCGTGTTCCGGCGCGTAATAATCGGTAGCCTTGTACAGGAAATCGGCGCTTTCACTCAGCACCACGAAACCATGGGCGAATCCGGGCGGAATCCAGAACATGCGCTGCGGCGCGTCCTCGCCAAGCTCGACTCCAGCCCAGCGCCCGAAATGCGGCGAGCCGCGCCGTACATCCACCGCCACATCGAACACCCGTCCGCGCGGCGCCCTGACCAATTTGCCCTGCGCCTGCCGAATCTGGTAGTGCAGCCCGCGCAATACTCCGCGCGCCGAGCGCGAATGATTGTCCTGCACGAAGGCGGCATCGCACCCGGTCGCCTCGCGGAAAACGCGCGCGTTGTAACTTTCGAGGAAAAAGCCGCGCGCATCGCCGAAGACGTCCGCTTCGAGAATCAGCGCGCCGGGCAGCGCGGTCGGGATCACTTTCATCGCCAAATCCATTCCTTTGGAACCCCCACTCTTGCAAGGCGGGGCGGTACGCTCAAAACACCTTGTCTTCGAGCAAACGTTGCAGGTAACGGCCATAGCCGCTTTTCGCCAGTGGCGCGGCCAGGCGCGCCAGCGCCGCGTCGTCGATCCAGCCCGCGCGCCATGCGATTTCTTCGGGACAGGCGATCTTGAGTCCCTGCCGTTTTTCGATGGTCTGGATGAACAGCCCGGCTTCAAGCAGGCTTTCGTGGGTGCCGGTATCGAGCCAGGCATGGCCGCGCCCCATGACCTGCACATCGAGCGCTCCCATGGCGAGGTATTGCGCGTTGACGTCGGTAATCTCCAGTTCGCCGCGCGCGCTGGGCTTGAGTTTCCGGGCAATGTCCGTCACGCGCTCATCGTAGAAGTACAGGCCCGTCACCGCGTAGCGGCTCTTGGGACAAGCCGGTTTTTCTTCCAGGCTCACGGCGCGTCCGGCGCGGTCGAATTCGACCACGCCGTAACGCTCGGGATCATTGACCGGATAGGCGAATACCGTGGCGCCCGTGGCGCGCGCGCTGGCCCGGATGAGATCGTCGGCCAGTTCGTGCCCGTAAAACAGGTTGTCGCCAAGCACCAGCGCCGACGGGCCGCCAGCGATGAAACGCTCGCCGATGATGAAGGCTTGCGCCAGTCCGTCCGGACTCGGCTGTACCGCGTAGGACAGAGCCAGCCCCCACTGCCCGCCGCCGCCGAGCAATTGCTCGAAGCGCGGCGTGTCCTGCGGCGTGGAGATCACGAGAATGTCGCGGATACCGGCGAGCATCAGCGTCGACAGGGGGTAATAGACCATCGGCTTGTCGTAGACCGGCAGCAGTTGCTTGGAAACGGCGAGCGTGGCCGGATGCAGCCGGGTGCCGGAACCGCCGGCGAGGAGAATGCCTCTGCGTGCCGCCATGGTCATAGAATCTCGTCGAGCATCCGTCCGACGCCGAAGCGCCAGTCGGGCAGGTTGATGGCGAAGGTATCGCGCAGCCGGGTGGTGTCGAGGCGCGAATTCAGGGGGCGCGCGGCGGGCGTCGGCCACGAGGAAGTCAGGATCGGCGCGATTTCCCGTACCTTGAGTACGATGCCGTGGCGGCGGGCTTCGTCGATGACGAAACGGGCGTAGCCATACCAGCTCGTCTCGCCCGCCGCGGCCAGGTGATAGACACCGCCGTGCGCGGACTCGCCCTCGCCGCTCACGCCGCGCACGAGATGGGCGGTCACATCGGCGATCAGATCCGCGCCGGTCGGCGCGCCGACCTGATCGGCGACCACTGTCAGGCACTCGCGTTCGGCGGCCAGGCGCAGCATGTTGCGCGCGAAGTTGTCGCCGCGCGCGGCATAGACCCAGGAAGTGCGCAGGATCAGATGGCGGCAACCGCTCTCCCGGATCGCCTCTTCGCCCGCGAGTTTGCTTTTGCCATAAACCGACAGTGGCCGCGCCGGATCGTCCTCCCGCCACGGACGGCCGCCGTCGCCATCGAATACATAATCACTCGAATAATGCACGAGCCAGATGCCGCGCGCGGCGACCTCTCGCGCCAGCGCGGCGGGCGCGGCGGCATTGATGCGCTGCGCCAGTTCCGGCTCGCCCTCGGCACGGTCGACGGCGGTGTAGGCGGCGGCATTGACGATCACATCGGGCGCGATTGCCGCCACTGTGGCGCGCAGGCCGGTCTCGTTCTCCAGATCGCCCACGAGATCGCCCTTGCCATCGCGCCCCAGCGCCACGACTTCGCCCAGAGGCGCAAGCGCGCGCCGCAACTCCCAACCGACCTGGCCATTCTTGCCCAGCAACAGGATTTTCACGTTCCGGCTCCGCCATAATGTTTGTCGATCCAGCCACGATAAGCCCCGCTTTGCACGTTGGCGACCCACTCCGGATGGTCGAGATACCAGCGCACGGTCTTGCGCAGGCCGCTCCCGAAGGTCTCTTGCGGACGCCAGCCCAGCTCGCGCCCGATTTTGCGCGCGTCGATCGCGTAACGGCGATCGTGGCCCGGACGGTCGGCCACGAAGGCGATCAGCCGTTCGTGGCTTCCGGCGGGATCGGGCCGCAATTCATCGAGCAGTGCGCAGACCGCGCGCACGATGTCGATATTGGTCATTTCGCTCCCGCCGCCGACGTTGTAAGTTTCGCCGGGGCGGCCATGCGCGAGCACGTCGCGGATGGCGCGGCAATGGTCTCCGACATAGAGCCAGTCGCGCACGTTCAGCCCGTCGCCATAGACCGGCAGCGTCCGCCCGGCGAGCGCATTGACGATGGCGAGCGGAATCAGTTTTTCCGGGAAGTGGAACGGTCCGTAGTTATTGGAACAATTGGTCGCCAGCACCGGCAGCCCGTAAGTATGGAACCACGCCCGCGCCAGGTGGTCGGAGGCGGCCTTGCTCGCGGAATACGGACTGTTCGGCTGGTACGGATGTTCTTCGCAAAACGGCGCTTCATCCGCCCGCAGCGAACCGTATACCTCGTCGGTGCTCACGTGGTGGAAACGGAATGCCCGCTGTGCCACCGCATCGAGCGTGTTCCAGTAAGCGCGCGCCGCTTCGAGCAGGGTGAACGTGCCCTCGATATTGGTGCGGATGAACTCGCCCGGCCCATGGATCGAGCGATCGACGTGGCTCTCGGCGGCGAAATGCACGATCGCCCGCGGCCGGTGCGCGGCGAGAAGCCGGTCGAGCAAGGGGCGGTCGCAAATATCGCCA
Source organism: Azoarcus sp. (assembly GCA_031277975.1). Lineage (GTDB taxonomy): Bacteria > Pseudomonadota > Gammaproteobacteria > Burkholderiales > Rhodocyclaceae > WRNU01. The sequence continues at coordinate 20,300 of JAITLI010000060.1, read as the reverse complement.
TGCACGAACACATGGCGCGCGTCTCCCGCCAGCGCCGCCAGCGTCTCCGGATTGCCCGCGTAAGTGAGCGCATCGAGATTGACCAGCGCCTCGCCGCCCGCCGCCAGCCAATCGAGCACGAAGTTGCCGCCGATGAATCCCGCCCCGCCCGTCACCAGAATCATGGAACCGCCTTTACCGCAACCGGAGTGAAAAATGCGATGTTATACGCACTTGCCGCGCTTGCGCCGGATAGGCGTCCTTCAGGGAATCGGTCCAAGGTCGCCTCGCACGCGGATGCCGTAATCGGCGGCGGGGAAGAGCCAAGGGGCTTGTCATGATGAATCCGGTCCCCGCGGCGGCGGCCGTCAGCGCATGTTGGCGTGATGCTGGATCAGTTTCTTGAGTCCCGCGCCATCGAGGATGCGGATGTGTTTTTGCTGGACGGCGACCAGCCCTTCCATCTGGAAGCGGGAAAAGGCGCGGGAAACGGTTTCGAGCTTGAGACCCAGGTAAGAGCCGATTTCCTCGCGCGTCATGCGCAGGTGGAACTCGGCGGAAGAGAAACCGCGCGCGGTGAAGCGTTGCGACATGTTGAGCAGGAAAGCCGCCAGCCGTTCCTCGGCGCGCATCGAACCCAACAGCATCATCACGCCGTGGTCGCGCACGATTTCGCGGCTCATCACCTTGTGGAACTGGTGCTGGAGTCCTTCGACGGTGCGGGAGAGTTCTTCGAGCTTGGCGTAGGGGATCACGCAGACTTCGCTGTCTTCGAGCGCGACCGCGTTGCAGGAATGCAACTCGGTGCTGATGCCGTCGAGACCGAGGATTTCGCCGGTCATCTGGAAGCCCGTGACCTGCTCGCGCCCGTCTTCGAGCAGAATATCGGTCTTGAACGAGCCGGTGCGGATGGCGTAGATCGCCTCGAACAGGTCGCCGCTGCGGTAAAGCGGCTGCTGGCGCTTGATCTTGCGCCGCGCGCCGACCAATTCGTCGAGGCGGTGGAGGTCTGTGTCGTCCATCCCGAAAGGCAGACACAATTCGAGCAGGTTGCATTGGGAACAGGCTTTTTTGAGACCCGCGGCGGTGATGGACACCGTTGCCTTCATCTGCACAGTAAACTCGCTTGCTGGAGGTTGCTTTTATCGGTCATTTGTACCGTTGACCCATGTCAACCGGAAGATGACAACTTCCTGCCATTATCAAAAAACCTCTCGGCACGACATCCATGACCAGTCAGAACGAACTTGTCTTTGATCCACAATTGATCCGTCGATTCGATATCAACGGACCACGCTACACGTCGTATCCCACAGCCGACCGCTTCATCGAGGCGTTCGATGCGCGGGCATTGACTGACTGGTTGGGCAAGCGGGCGGTCGGAGGCGTGAGCCGACCGCTTTCATTATACTTCCACATCCCGTTCTGCAACACGATCTGCTATTACTGCGCTTGTAACAAGATCATAACAAAGGATCACGGCAGATCGGCGAAGTATCTGGATTACATGAACCGGGAGATCGGCCTGCAAGTGGCGGCGCTGGGCGGGCCGCGCCAGGTTACGCAGTTGCATCTCGGCGGCGGGACGCCGACTTTCCTGTCGCACGGCGAGTTGCGCCGCCTGATGGCGTCGGTGCGCGCCAATTTCAGCCTCGTGCCAAATGGCGAGTATTCGATCGAGGTCGATCCGCGCAAGGTCGATTTCGACACCGTCGAATTGCTTGCCAGCCTCGGTTTCAACCGGATGAGCGTGGGCGTGCAGGATTTCGCCGCAGATGTGCAGATCGCTACCAATCGCGTGCAGAGTTTCGACGAAACCCGGCTGGTGATGGAGGCCGCGCGCGCCACCGGGTTTCAGTCGATCAGCATGGATCTGATCTACGGACTGCCCCGGCAGAGCATCGACGGTTTCGGCCGCACCCTCGAACAGGTGCTCGAATTGTCGCCCGATCGTATCTCGGTCTACAGCTATGCCCACCTGCCCGCTCTTTTCAAACCGCAGCGCCGTATCCTGCCTGGCGAGCTGCCGGGGCCGGATGCCAGGCTGCAAATACTGCAACTGGCGATCCGCCGCTTGACGGAAGCCGGTTATGTTTATATCGGGATGGATCACTTCGCCAAGCCGGACGATGAATTGACCGTGGCCCAGCGGCAGGGGCGTCTGCACCGCAACTTCCAGGGCTATTCGACCCAGGCCGAGTGCGACATGCTGGCTTTCGGCGTTTCGGCGATCGCCAAGGTCGGCCCGGTGTATGCGCAGAACCGCAAGACGCTCGATGAATATTACGATGCGCTCGACCGTGGCGAGCTGCCCGTGTTGCGCGGCATCGAACTGACGGCCGATGACTTGCTGCGGCGTTCGATCATCCAGTCCCTGATGTGCCATTTCGCGCTTTCGATCGAGTCGATCCAGATTGCGCATCTCATTGATTTCAGGGAATACTTTTCCGAAGAACTGGCTGATCTCGCAAGTATGGAGAGCGCCGCCCTGGTCAGGATCGAGGACGACTGGATCACGGTACTGCCCGCGGGCCGGCTGCTGGTGCGCGCCATCGCGATGGTGTTCGACCGTTATCTGCGCGCCGACCGGGAGCGCAAGCGTTACTCTCGCGTGATCTGAAACATGCCTGAAACCGGCTACCTCGCCGTATTCCTGATTGGCTTTTTCGGCGGCGTTCATTGCGTGTCGATGTGTGGCGGTATTGTCGGAGCGCTTTCCATGCAGGTGGAACCGCCGCCCCGGGCCGCTCCCGTCTTCGGCCCCGGACACGGCTGGATGCGCGGCAGGCAGTGGCCCGTGCACCTCGCCTACAGTCTTGGCCGCATTCTTTCTTACACCGCTGCCGGCGGCGCGGCGGGCGCGCTGGGTTCGTTCGGCATGCTCTACGATGGCGTGATGCCGGTGCAGATCGCGCTTTATGTGTTCGCCAATCTGATGCTGGTCGCGCTCGGTTTGTATCTGGCTGGAGTGACGCGCTTCCTCGCGCCGTTTGAACGAGCGGGGCACGTGTTGTGGCAGCGCATCCAGCCCGTGACACGCCGCTTCCTGCCGGTGCGCTCGGCGGCGCAGGCCTTGCCGCTGGGCGTGTTGTGGGGATTTCTGCCCTGCGGCATGGTTTACATGGCGCTGAGCCTCGCGCTCATGACCGGTTCGGTCTGGCGCGGCGCGGGGTTGATGCTGGCCTTCGGGCTTGGCACCTTGCCCAATTTGCTGCTTGCCGGTCTGGTGGCCGGGCGTTTCCGCGCTTTCACCAGCAACGGCAAGGCCCGTCTTGCCGCGGGCTTGTTGGTGCTGGGCTTTGGCGTCTTCGGGCTTGTGCGGGCGCCGGGTCTGGGAGGCAAGCTGTGGAGCGGGGTAATGTGCGCCTGAACGCGCGTCGCGCGCGACGCTCCGGTCGTTCCCGCCGCCTTTGGCGCGTGGCAATTTGCACGGCGTAGTAGACGCCGCTGGATCGTCGTGGGTGCCGTTGACGAAAATTCGGCAGAGTCTCTTTTTCGTCCTTGCCTACAATGTGCCACGGGTTCCGCTCGCCGCATTGATGGATGCTTGATCCGATGTGTGGCGAGAGCGTCGAGTCCGGTGTCGGCGGCAGGCGATTCGCCGCTGCTGGAAGTTGGCAATCGTCCCGGTGGCGGGACGATGATGGCAAGGAGATGATATGGGTGAAGTAACGATCAAGGTGCGGGGCATGACCTGCAATGGTTGCGCGAGCAATGTGACCAAGGTGCTCGAATCCCTGCCCGGAGTGAACGGGGCCGAAGTCTCGCTCGAACGGGAGACTGCTACCGTAAGGTACGATCCCGGGCAGGTCGAGGTCGCGGCGATGCGCCAGGCGGTGGAAGACGCCGGTTTTGACGCGCCGCAATGATCTGCCTGTACAATTGAGTTTTTCCGCAGGAGTTGCCCATGGGGCTGGATCTCGTCAAGGTCGGCAAGGATGTGCCCGACGATGTTAACGTCATCATCGAAATCCCGGCGCAAGCCGATCCGATCAAGTTCGAAGTAGACAAGGAAAGCGGTGCGATCTTTGTTGACCGCTTCATGGGCGCTTCGATGCGTTATCCACTTAATTACGGCTATGTGCCGCACACCATCTCCGGTGATGGTGATCCGGTCGATGTGCTGGTGGTGACGCCGTTCCCGCTTTTCCCCGGCGCGGTCATCCGTGTTCGCCCGGTCGGCGTGCTGAAGATGGAGGATGATGGCGGCGTGGACGCCAAGATCATCGCCGTACCAGTTTCCAAACTCACGCCGCTTTACGACAAGGTGAAAAGTGTCGACGACTTGCCCGAATTGCTGGTGAAGCAGACCGTGCATTTTTTCGAGCACTACAAGGATCTTGAGCCGGGTAAATGGGTCAGGATTCTGGGCTGGGGAACAGTCGAGGACGCCAGGCGGGAAATTCTCGATGGCGTTGCCAACGCCGCCAAATAAGAAAAGGAGCGGGAAACGCGCGGCGTCCGCCTTTTTGCTTTCAGGCTGCGGCCACTTCCGCCAGGCTGCACTTGGCGGTGCCGTAGCGGGTGCGTACCAGCAAGGGGTAGTCCTTGCCGCTGAAAAGACCGAAATGGCCGATGTTGTAGCCGACGATGCGTCCGTCAACCTGGCCGATGCGCACAGGCTGTCCAATACGAAAGCCGGCGTGAATGGCGTTGGCGACGGTGTGGCCGATGTTGGGGGTGGAGGCGCGGTTGAGCGCGCTGTCGCCGCTTCGGCGTTTGCCTTGTATGAGAACGAAGCGCCGATTGTTGTTCATGGTGGTCTCTCTGTCATGTGTTCATCTATGCCTTTAACGGTCGTTTTCTGGCGGTTTTGATAGTGCTCATGCAGTAAGGAGCGGTGCATGTGACCCGCATCACGCGGATGGCGCGGTATGCTGCAACGGAACACTTGCGGCGTGCCGCCGGGATGTGCGCATGGTTTTCATTGACATGCATGCGCTACGAGGAAGAACTGGAAAACCGGAGTCAGTTTCACGATGAAAAAGATCGAAGCCATCATCAAACCGTTCAAGCTCGAAGAGGTGCGCGAAGCCTTGTCGGAAATCGGGATCAGCGGCCTGACCGTGACCGAGGTCAAGGGATTTGGCCGCCAGAAGGGGCATACCGAGCTTTACCGGGGGGCGGAGTATGTCGTCGATTTCCTGCCCAAGGTCAAGGTGGAAGTGGTGGTCGCGGACGAGGCCGTGGATCGTTCTGTCGATGCCATCATCAAGGCGGCGCGGACGGGCAAGATCGGCGACGGCAAGATATTCGTATTCGGCGTGGAGCAGGCGGTGCGCATTCGTACCGGCGAAACGGGAGAAGCGGCGATCTGATTCCTTCCGGGTTTCTCTGTTTCTCTTTTTGACCAGAACGGCAGAACTCCGTGCGCCGGGGTTTTTGCCGTGCCAATAGCTTGTCGGTATGTCGCCCGGATTGGCAGTCGAGGTGAGGCAAGGCGCGAGACTGCAGGCGGCGCGGAAATCCGGCAAGACCGGGCAATGCGGTGGTCGTCTTGCTTTGTGATGCCGCGGCAAGCGCCGATGTGCCGGTATATTTTACATTTCTTCGATATGAAAGACTTTTTACTTATGGAAATCACTGACATGCAAGGAATGGCATGATTTGTGCTAGCCATTATTGGCGGGTTATTTGTTCCTGTACTTCACGGTTATATATACAAGTGGTGATGTCATGAAAAAAAAGAGATTCTCATATTCTTGTCTTGTCGTGGCAATGATGTCGATATTGTCTGTGCCGGACAAGGCATTTGCTTGTATCGATGAAGCATGTACTCCTTCTCCCTGGGCGCCGGGCCTGTTGAGCAGCGCCCGCCTGCTGGATTCCAATGCGGTCATCGACGAGGATGGCCATCTCTGGATCTGGGGATATTTCGGAGTATTGAACTGGAAGAGCACAGGGGACGGCGGCCCCGGCGGCGGGCCGAATGGCGCTCCCTCCGCTCCGGTATATCTGGCGGATCGGGCCATTTACAATCCGCCCACCCGGTTCAAGGCATTGAATAACATTGTCGATATCGCCGCCTCCGCCTACACCATTGCCGCGCTCGACAATACTGGCAATCTGTGGGCATGGGGCGACAGCAATGACTGGGTGATCGGAAAAGACATCACCGGCCATGCCGCTCCGGAAAAAGTGCCGGATGGGGCCAATCAATATGATTTGTCCATCAGCACATGGCAGCCCATCGCGCAGAAGGTAACGGATGTCGCAGCCGCCGAGTATGCCTATGCTTGGGTTACCGAGGATGGCAGGGTGTGGACGAGCGGTCACAATTCCTTTGCCCAGCGCGGTCTGGGCACGGTCGGCTCGATCATTCGCAACCAGACGCCCATCCCCGATGCTTCCTGGCCGGTGTTACCCGTCTCTTCCGGCGGAACCGGCAAGATGCCCAGGATCGTCGCGGTCTATAACGGCTATGAAGGGTTCATGGCACAGGATGACCGCGGCAATATTTACGGCTGGGGGCGCAGTTTCGAGAGCGGCATGGGGACTTCCGGCTATTTCCTCAACGGCTGCAAGCAGGACGCGCGCAAGCTCGGCGAATACAACCACACCCGGAATTCGGAAAACTTCGATTACGATCCGGCGACCTGTCCGGCCGCCGGTGTCGTGCGCACGCCTTCCGGCAGCAGCAATTACGCGGGAGTCATCGCCAACGACTGGTACATCACCAAGCCGGTCTTCATTCCCGAAGTGACCCGGCTGGGCAAGGCCCATGGCGGTATCAAGGAAATCGTCCTGGGGTATCAGCATGGCGTGGCGCTGACCGAAGATGGTTCGGTACTGCTATGGGGTTCCGACGAGGAGAATCGCAACGGGGCCAACCGGACGGACGCGGGGGCGCACAGCATCGAAGGATTGCGTCCCTATGTGCTTTGCCTGGATGCCGATGGCCGCCAGCCCCTGACTCCGGGGAAGGCCAGCGAGGATCGGCAGCCGGTCGGCGCGGGTTGTATGCCCGTTAAGGCGGTATCCATTGCTTCCGGGCAATTCGCGGCCAGTCTCGTGACCGAGGATGGCAAGGTGATCGCTTGGGGATCTTTTCTGCTTGGCGGCGCTTTCGGAACCACGGCCCAGACGCGCGGCCCGGCCTTGCACCTGGATGAAGGCGTGTTCCAGCGTGATGGCTATCGCAACAACCGCAGCCTGATGCATGTAGTCTGGGATCCCGCCCTGGATTCCAACGGCAGGAAAGCGCGGGCGGTGGGGGCCAACAAGGATTCCAGCCTCATGATCCTGGATGACGGATCGCTCTGGGTCTGGGGCGAAAATGGCGGCGGCGGCGCTTGTGGTGGCCATGGCTATAGCTCTTGCATGCCGGGGTACTGGGGCAAGGGGACTTACGGCGCGGCCTTCCCCGATGCCACCTATCAGTCAAAGGGACCGGACGGTATGGGGTACTACATGCACAACAGCCTGACCGGCCTGTATATCTGGCCGCCGTTGCCGGTGGATAATCTGCAAGACATCGCGGTACGGATCAAATAAAACAGCACAGGGCCGGACAAGCTGCCGGTTCTGGCGCGGATGGAAACCGGGGCGGCCTTGCGCCGCTCCGGTTTTCTTGTGCCTATTTGTTTTGCCCCGTCGGCGCGCGCAGCAACACCAGCAGCGCGCCCGCGCCGCCCTCGTGCGGGTTGGCTTGGCAGAAAGCAAGGATTTCCTCGCGCTGGGCAAGCCAGCCGCGCGAAAGTTGTTTCAGGACGGATATGCCGCCAGGAGAGCCAAGACCTTTACCGTGAATGACCCGGATGCAACGTTTGCCGTGGGCGAGTGCGGTGGCGATGAAAAGCGATAATGCGGCGCGCGCCTCGTCGCGGTTGAGTCCGTGCAGGTCAATCTTGGCCTGCGGTGTCCAGCGGCCCCGGCGCAGATCGACCAGTACCCGGCGGCGCAGCCCCGGGCGCAAAAAAGCCGCTTCTTCGCCACTGTCGAGACGATCCTCGATCGTCAGCGGAAAAGTGAGCGATTCGTGCAGGGCGGCCGTTTCGTCCAGTTTGCGCTGGCGCGGTTCGGGGGGCGGGCGCGGAATGGAAATTTCGGCCAAGCCGGAAGCGCTCAACGGTTGTACGTTACCAACGGCGCGGCGGAAAAGCGCCGCCGGGTCATCGCCAGCGGGCAAGGGCGGCAATCCGGGAAAATACTGGAAAGCGGGCCGCTTTGCCGTCTTGATGGTCGGACGGAGTTCCGCTTCTACCCTGTCATTGATCGGCAATGGCGTGACATCAGCATAATCCGCGACGAGCGGATCGCCGTTTTGCGAATGCGGCGCGAGAGCGGATGGCGCATCGTCTTCATTGTGCGTATGCGCCCGTGGAACGGGAAGCGGGCGCGCGACTTCGATTTCGGCGCGGTTGTCCGGCCTGATCGGAGCGACATCGCCGATGGCGCGGCGGAAAAGGGATTGCTCGCCGGTTCCGGACGCGAGCGGCGCGGGAGCCGTGTTTTCACCAACGCGGCGGTCCGTCGCCGCGTCAGAGGATGGACAGGGCGGCCGTGGGCGCGGTTTCAGGTTTTCGAGCGCCCTGAACGGGTGGTCATTCTTTGCGGGGACGTTCGGAACAGAACGGCGCGCCATGGCTGTGCGGTTCAGCGCTTCAGATTGTCGAGATAACGCTCGGCGTCGAGCGCGGCCTGGCAACCGCTGGCGGCGCTGGTGATGGCCTGCTTGTAGACCGGATCCTGCACATCGCCGGCGGCGAATACGCCTTCGACGCTGGTCTGGGTGGCGTTGCCCCGATGCCCGCCGCGCGTGACGAGGTAGCCGCCGTCCATTTCGATCTGTCCGGCGAAAATACCGGTATTGGGTTGATGGCCGATGGCGATGAACACGCCATGGAGAGCGATGTCGCGCGCCGCGCCCGTGTTGACGTCGCGGATGCGCATGCCGGTGACGCCGGAGTCGTCGCCGAGCACTTCATCGAGGGTATGGTCGAGCGCCAGTTCGATCTTGCCGGCGGCGACTTTTTCCATCAGTTGATCGATCATGATCTTTTCGGCGCGGAAAGCCTGGCGGCGATGTACGAGCGTGACCTTGCGCGCGATATTGGCGAGGTAAAGCGCTTCTTCGACGGCGGTATTGCCGCCGCCGACCACGGCGACATCCTGGCCGCGGTAAAAAAAGCCATCGCAGGTGGCGCAAGCCGACACGCCGCGACCGGAAAACTTTTCTTCGGACGGCAAGCCGAGGTAGCGGGCGGCGGCGCCCGTGGCGATGATGAGCGCATCGCAGGTGTATTCACCCGCGTCTCCGGTCAGGCGGAATGGTCGTTCCGCAAGCCGCGCGGTGTGGATGTGATCGAACACGATGCGGGTGTTGAAACGTTCGGCGTGTTTCAGGAAACGCGCCATCAGATCCGGCCCCGGGACGCCATCGGCGTCGGCCGGCCAGTTGTCCACCCCGGTCGTCGTCATGAGCTGGCCGCCCTGGGACAATCCGGTGATCAAGACAGGTGCGAGATTGGCGCGGGCGGCGTAAACTGCAGCGGTGTAACCGGCGGGGCCGGAGCCGAGAATGAGCAGGCGGGCGTGTTCTGTGGGCATGGGCGCGGGTGGGGGCTTGACGGACAAGGCTGGATTATAGCCAGATGTGCGGCCTTGCCGTACCGTGATGCGAGCAATGCATGTCAATGGCGCAATATGTGGGTATACTCGCACAAAAACGACGTGGAGCCGCTCGCTGGACATCTTGGCGCGGACGGTTCCGCAGGGCGATCCATTCGCGCAGGTTCTTTTTGCGGGGGTGGGTTTTCTTAAACTATTTTTCGAGTGCAGTTCAGGAATCCTATGAATCGGCCTGCTTTGGTTTCAATCACCGCATTGAAGACATGTCCCCTGTTCGCTGGCCTGGCGGACGATGTGTTGAACTCGGTTGCCCAGGTGGCGATGATGCGCCACTACCCACGCGGACAAGCGGTGATACGCGCGGGTGAGCGTACTGACTACGTGTATTTTGTACTGACCGGAAGCCTCAAGGTCGTGGTGAGCGACGAGGACGGACGCGAGGTGATTCTTTCCATTCTTGGCCGGGGCGAGGTTTTCGGCGAGATGGGGATGTTCGGCGACCAGCCGCGTTCGGCCTCGGTGGTGCCGGTGGTGGCGGCCGATCTGGTGACGATCACCAAGCAGTCTTTCCGTCATCTGATGCAGGAGCATTTCGAGGTGGCCTGGCGCATCATGTGCAATCTCGCCGAGCGCCTGCGCAATGCCGACCGCAAGATCGAAAGCCTGGCGCTCATGGATGTCTATGGGCGCGTGGCCGGTCTGTTGATCGAGATGGCCGAGGACGTCAACGGCGAGACCATCGTGACGCGCAAAATCTCCAAGCAGGATATCGCCCGCATGATCGGCGCTTCGCGCGAGATGGTGAGCCGGGTGATGAAGGATCTCAGCCAGCAGGGACTCATCGAGGAAACCTCGCGCGGCATCGTGCTTCAGGAACGGCTGGGTAGCGTGTAGCCGCAAGCGCGTCTCCATCCGTAGCGGCATTGATCTCGTCTCTGGCGCGGGAAAAACTTCCGGCGGGAGGGGCTGTGCCGTGTCGACGGCATGGCCCGGAAGTCGGGAAGGGAAGCGTTATAATCAGACGATTCACTCTGCCGTGGTCTCTTGTCCATGTCGTCCCGCTCGCCGTCCCGTCCTCTGCCCGAAAGAATCTCGCTGCTGCTCCAGGAAGCGCGCTGGCTGGTGTTGGGGGTGATATCGCTCTACATCGGGCTGGTGTTGCTGGGCTATGACAGGGCCGATCCGGGGTGGTCGCATGAATCGGTGGCGCGGGTGACGAATCCGGGCGGGCGTTTCGGCGCTTGGCTCGCCGATCTGCTGCTGTATCTGCACGGAATTTCAGCCTGGTGGTGGGTCGTGTTTCTCGGATATGCGCTGGTGTGGGGGTTTCGCCGCCTGCGTGACCGGCTGACGCTCGACCGGCGCTCGTTTTTCGTCATCCTATCCGGTTTCCTGCTGGTGCTGATCACGAGCAGCGTGCTCGAAAACCTGCGCTTCCACAGCCTCGGAATGACGCTGCCGTCATATCCTGGCGGAGTGGTCGGCATGGAACTGGGGGCGCGCATGCAGCGGTATTTCGGCTATACCGGCAGTACGCTGCTGCTGTTGGCCTTGTTGGCTGCGGGCTTGTCACTCTTTACCGGTATTTCCTGGATTTCCGCCACCGAGCGTGTCGGCGGCGCGCTGGAGCGAGGCGCGCTGGGAGCGCTCGCGCTCTTCCAGAGCTGGCTCGACCGGCTGGCGGGGCGGAAAGCCGCCAGCAAGCGCGAAGAAGCCGTGCAAAACCGCCGCAAGAAAAACGAGCAGACGCCGCCCGCGCCGCTGCACATCGAGCCGGGGACGGCCGACGCGCCGCGCTCGCTCCGCGCCGCCAAGGAGCGCCAGCAAAAACTGTTCGCCGATGCGAGTGTACCGCTGCCGTCGCTGAATCTGCTTGATGTCGCGGCAAACAATGGCGAACTGCCATCCGCCGAATCGCTCGCATTCACTTCCCGCCTGATCGAAACCAAGCTTGCCGATTTCGGGGTCGAGGTCAAGGTGCTGGCGGCCTATCCGGGGCCGGTCATCACCCGTTTCGAGATCGAACCGGCGGTTGGCGTCAAGGGGGCGCAGGTGGTCAATCTCGGCAAGGATCTGGCGCGCGCGTTGTCGCTGGTGTCGATCCGCGTGGTCGAAACCGTGCCCGGCAAGTCGTGCATGGCGCTTGAATTGCCCAACGCCAGGCGCCAGACCGTGCGCCTGGCGGAAATTCTGGGTTCAAAGGCCTACAACGACATGCACGCGGTGCTGACCGTGGCCTTGGGCAAGGACATCAGCGGCCAGCCGGTGATCGCCGATCTTGCCAAAATGCCGCATTTGCTGGTGGCAGGCACCACGGGTTCGGGCAAGTCGGTGGGGATCAACGCCATGATCCTGTCGCTGCTCTATAAAAGCTCGCCCGAGCAGGTGCGCTTGATCATGGTCGATCCCAAAATGCTGGAACTGTCGATCTACGAGGGTATCCCGCATTTGCTCGCGCCGGTGGTCACCGACATGAAACACGCCGCCAATGCGCTCAACTGGTGCGTGGGCGAGATGGACAAGCGTTACAAGTTGATGGCCACGTTCGGCGTGCGCAACCTGGCCGGGTTCAACAAGGCGGTGCTTGATGCGCGTAAGGGTAGCGCGCCGCTCGTCAACCCCTTCTCGATTACCCCGGAAAGCCCCGAACCGCTCGATCCCTTGCCGTACATCGTGGTGGTGGTCGATGAATTGGCCGACATGATGATGGTGGTGGGCAAAAAGGTCGAGGAACTGATCGCCCGCTTGGCGCAAAAAGCGCGCGCCGCCGGCATCCACCTGATCCTGGCGACGCAGCGCCCTTCGGTCGATGTCATTACCGGGCTTATCAAGGCCAATGTGCCGACCCGGATCGCCTTCCAGGTATCGAGCAAGATCGACTCGCGCACCATTCTCGACCAGATGGGGGCCGAAACCCTGCTCGGCATGGGCGACATGCTTTATCTCGCGCCGGGAACCGGCCTGCCGGTACGGGTACACGGCGCTTTCGTCGCCGATGGCGAAGTACACAACGTCGTCGAGCATCTCAAGAAAACCGGGCAGCCCGACTACGTCGAGGGCATCCTTTCCCCGTCCGGCGACGAAGCGGATGATTTTGTCATGGATGGCGATGGCGGCGGCGGCGAGTCCGACGATCTTTACGACAAGGCGATCGACATCGTCATCAAGACGCGGCGCGCCTCGATTTCGCTGGTGCAGCGCCATTTGCGCATCGGCTACAACCGCGCCGCCCGCTTGCTTGAACGAATGGAACGCGATGGGGTGGTATCGCCGATGGGCAACAATGGCAACCGCGACGTGCTCGCGCCGCCGCAGGCGGAAGAATGAACATGAAATATGTTTGCAGCGCGCTCGCCGCGTTTTTCCTCATGGCGGCATCCGGCGGCGCGGCGGCGGGAGCCGCGGAGCAGTTGCGCCGTTTCGTCTCTTCCGCCCATAGCGCCGAGGGTGAATTCCGGCAGACCGTCACCGGCGAGGGCGGGCGTCCGCCGCAGCAGGCTTCCGGCAAGTTCGCCTTCTCGCGTCCGGGCAAGTTCCGCTGGGAATATGAACTGCCATATCCGCAGTTGCTGGTCGGCGACGGCGAACGGCTGTGGTCGTGGGACCGCGATCTCAACCAGGTGACGGTGCGCCCCCTGGGAAATGCCTTGGGGGCGACGCCGGCGGCGATTCTTTTCGGACAGGGCGCGATCGAGCGCGATTTCGAACTTGTCGAAAGCAAGGCGGGCGAGGGCGAGGCCGACGGGGAACTCGCCTGGGTCGAGGCCAGGCCGCGCCAGACCGATGACGAAAGGAAGAAAGAATGGGGCGGCGGTTTCCAGCTCATGCGTTTCGGTTTTGCCGGCGACCGCCTGCAACGCATGAGCTTGCGCGACAACTTCGGCCAGACCACGGTGATCGTGTTTACGCACTTGCGCCTCAATCCCGCGCTTGATGCCGGAAGCTTTCGTTTCGAGCCGCCGCCGGGGGCCGACGTTCTCGGGGATTTGCCGGCGCGATGAGCGGCGATCTTTTCGGCGGAACCGGAGCCGCCGCGGCGCAGCGCAAGCTTCCAGGGCGCGACCTGTCCGCCCCTCTGGCTGAGCGCATGCGCCCGGCCTCGCTTGATGAAGTCGCGGGGCAAGCGCATCTCCTGGGGCCGGGCAAACCCTTGCGGCTGGCGTTCGAATCGGGCAGGCCGCATTCGATGATCCTGTGGGGGCCGCCGGGGGTCGGCAAGACCACGCTCGCCCGCTTGATGGCAAAAGGTTTCGACGCTGATTTCATTGCCCTGTCGGCGGTGTTTTCCGGGGTCAAGGAAATCCGCGAAGCCGTGGCGCGGGCGCAGGCCGCCAAGGAGCTCGACCGTCACACCATCCTTTTCGTCGACGAAGTCCACCGCTTCAACAAGGCGCAGCAGGATGCCTTCCTGCCTTTCGTGGAGCAGGGGGTCGTGACTTTCATCGGCGCAACCACCGAAAACCCCTCATTCGAGGTCAATGCCGCCCTGTTGTCGCGGGCGGCAGTGTATGTGCTGGAAGCGCTCGATGCCGGAGCGATGGCCGGATTGTTCGAACGCGCCTGCCGGTGCGCTTGTCCGGAACTGGTTTTCGTGGACGATGCGCGCGAACGGATGATCGGCTTTGCCGATGGCGACGCCCGCCGCCTGATGAATCTCATCGAGCAGATGCAAGTTGCCGCCGTGACCGCCAAAACGAATCCGGTGACGGCAACGTTCGTCGATCAGGCGCTGTCGCGCGACTTGCGCCGCTTCGACAAGGGCGGCGAAGCCTTTTATGACCAGATTTCCGCCCTGCACAAATCGGTGCGGGGTTCCGACCCGGACGCGGCGCTGTACTGGATGTGCCGCATGCTCGACGGCGGCGCGGAGCCGCTTTATCTTGGCCGTCGTCTGGTGCGGATGGCTTCGGAAGACATCGGTCTTGCCGATCCGCGCGCGCTGGAGATCGCGCTCAACGCCTGCGCGGCCTACGAACGGCTCGGTTCGCCCGAAGGCGAACTGGCGCTGGCCGAAGCCGTGGTGTTCATGGCCTGCGCGGCCAAATCGAACGCGGTCTACATGGCCTATAACAACGTGCGCCGCTTCATCGCGCGCAGCGGCTCGCTGCCGGTACCGTTGCGTTTGCGCAACGCACCCACCGGACTGATGAAGGATCTGGGCTATGGCCGCGCCTACCGCTACGCGCACGACGAACCCGAAGCCTATGCCGCAGGCGAACATTACCTTCCCGATAACGTGGAATCACCCGGCTGGTACCGCCCCACGCCGCGCGGCATGGAGGCCAGGATTGCCGAAAAACTCACCCATTTGCGCCAGCTCGATGCGCAGGTAAGGCTGGCGCGAACCCGCAAGGTTTTCCTTGCGGACAAACACGCCGCGGATGAGAACAGCAGCCCTGATGACACCCCGCCATGAGCGGACGGCGTGCCGTCCGCTCATGGCGGCGGACAACGCCTGGCGGCAACGGCTTGGGTTTTATTGCGGCGGCAGATGATAGGCCATGGTGAAGCGCTCGAACTCCGCCCGCGCGCGCGCTGCTTTTTCGGGCAATCCCGCCGCGTCGGCGTATTCGATCAATTCGCGCAGCCACTGCGCCAGCAACTGGACGCCTTCATCGGTCTGCACCAAGCCGCAGAGCACCTGTGCCGCCATTACGTCGGGAATCCCTTCGAATTCGGCGATCAGCGCGACTTCACCGTCCGTGAGGTCGCAGTAGTCAAGACAATCTCGTGTAGACAGCATGTTTTACTCCCCCTTCCTTGAAACCGGACTGTTTCGTGCGAGCCTTCTTTAAGACTATGATGAGTTTTGGCGAAAGCAAGAAAAGATTTTGCAAGATCTTGTTGTAAACCATTGATATGCATAATCAAAATTATGCCTGTCTTTTACGGGCTTGTAAAGTGGAAATGACGGCGAATCCAGAGTTTGGGAGCGAAACCGCTGAGGCCGCTTCAACAATATGCCATAACATCATGAATTCCAACATGAACCGGCGGCTGGCTGTGCATGACAGCCTTGGACGCTTACTGCCAGGCGATTGCCCCGATCCCTGCCCGTCATCCTGGAAATGGCGTTTCACAATGAGCGGGACCGGATGCAACATACTGTTATCGTTATGTTTTTCTCGCTGGCGGATTTTATCCGCCGTTTGCGGGTTTAATATGGTTTTGTCAGCTGCGCGATAATGGTCTTGCCGTGCGTCCGCACGGCTCGTGGTCTTGCGCCTTGTTCCGCGTCGAGCGCAGATCCGTACAACATTCCACAATCCAGCCGAAGCGCTTCCAGAGGGTATTTTTTATGCTTGACATCCAGATGTTTCGCGGCTATCTCGACACAGTGGCGTCCCGTCTCGCCACGCGCGGCCTGCAACTCGATAAAGCGGCGTTCCTTGCGCTCGAAGAAGAGCGCAAGGCGCTCCAGACTCGTACCCAGGAGCTTCAGGCCCGGCGCAACAGCCTGTCCAGAGAGGTTGGCGCGCTCAAGCGCAACGGCGAGGATGCCTCGGCGGCGCTGGCCGAAGTCGGCGCGCTTGGCTGCGAATTGCAGCGTTGCGAACAGGCGCTGCCGCCGCTGCTCGAACGGATGGACGCTTTCCTTGCCGGCTTGCCCAATTTGCCGCAGGAAAGCGTGCCTGTGGGGAGCGATGAGCGCGGCAACGTCGAAATCCGCCGCTGGGGCGCGCCCGCCGTGTTCGGGTTCGATGTGCGCGACCATGTCGACATCGGCGCGGCGCTGGGGCTGGATTTCGGCGTCGCGGCCAAACTCTCGGGGGCGCGCTTCAGTTTCATGCGCGGACAGATCGCCCGCCTGCACCGGGCGCTCGCCCAGTTCATGCTCGACACCCACACCCGCGAGCACGGCTACACCGAGTGCTATACCCCTTACATCGTCAACCGCGAGGCGCTCGAAGGCACCGGCCAGCTCCCCAAATTCAAGGAAGACATGTTCTGGGTGTCGCGCGGCGGCGGCGCGGAAGCACGCGAGCAATACCTGATCTCCACTGCCGAGATTTCGCTCACCAACAGCGTGCGCGAACAAATCCTCGCCGCCGACGTCCTGCCGCTCAAGCTGACCGCCCATAGTCCGTGCTTCCGTTCCGAAGCCGGCAGCGGCGGGCGCGACGTGCGCGGCATGATCCGGCAGCACCAGTTCGACAAAGTCGAAATGGTGCAGATCGTGCGTCCGGAACAAAGCGACGCCGCCCTCGAAGAAATGACCGGGCACGCCGAAGCCATCTTGCAAAAACTCGGCCTACCCTATCGCGTGATCGTTTTATGCACGGGCGACATGGGCTTTTCCGCCGCCAAGACCTATGACCTCGAAGTCTGGCTGCCGGCGCAGAATACCTACCGCGAGATTTCCAGTTGCTCCAACTGCGAAGCCTTCCAGGCGCGCCGCATGCAGACGCGCTTTCGCAACACCCAGGGCAAGAACGAACTGGTGCATACGCTCAACGGCTCGGGGCTGGCCGTGGGCCGCACGCTGGTCGCGGTGCTGGAAAACTTCCAACGCGCCGACGGCTCGGTCACGGTACCCGAGGCGTTGCGGCCCTACATGGGCGGAGTGGAGACATTGAGGCCGGAAGGATGAGACGCCCTCGCCGCGGCGCGCTCCCCGGAAGGCGCCTGCCTGCGGATCTGTAGTCCTGGACTGGTCGGTTCCCGCGCGGACTCGACCAGCAAGGGGCGCTCGATCGGGTAGGTGCGGCGGAGGATATCGTAGAAGTTGCGGATATTCTCGGTCATGATCAGCGCCTCGCCGCCGCGCGCCATCCGCGATTTCAGGCGATCGGCGTACTGCCGGCGCGACAGCAACGGCAATACGGATTTCAGTTCCGCCCACGAAGTGTCGTCCTTGCCCAGCAGACGGGCGAGCGCGCGCGCGTTGATGAGCGATCCCATGCCGATGTTATAGGCGGCGGTCACCATCCACATACGGTCGGGGTCAGGAACATCGTCCGGTAATTCTTTTTGCAGCATGGCGATGTAGCGCGCGCCGCCGAGGATGGCCTGCCCGGGATCGAGCCGGTTGTCTACGCCGAGCCGGTTGGCGGTCTCGACCGTGAGCATCATTATCCCGCGCACGCCGGTGTAGGAGACCGCCTCCGGATTCCACTGCGATTCCTGGTAAGCGAGCGCGGCCAGGTAGCGCCAGTCGATACCGGTACGCGCCTCCGCCTCGCGGAAATATGGCAAATAGCGCGGCAGGCGCTTCTGCGCACGGCTGAGGAATGCGGCAATGTCGTAACGGTCGAGGCGGCGTACATGACCGAAATAGCGATCCGCGACGCGGGCGAGGAAACCATTGTCGCCCGCGTCTCCGAGAAAATCGTTGACCTCCCGCGCCAGCCCGTCTTCGGCTTCCAGCGGCAGCGCCCAGGCCACGCTGCTTTTGAGCGGCAATTCGTAAGCAATGGCAAGCCTGGGCGAAAAACGGGCGGCAAGCGCGTAATGCACGCGATCAACCGCCAAGAGGTCGATCTGCCCGGCCGCGAGTTGTATGAACAAAGTCTGGTCGTCGATATCGGACGGCGGATGGACGACCTCCATTTCCGGCACGCGCTGGCGGATTTGCGCGATCGCGCTGGCAAGCGGGGCGCCGCGCCGCACGGTGACAATCCGTCCGGCCAGGTCGCGCTCGCGCGCGATGCCGCGCCGGCTGGCGCTGCCGACCAGCACGAAATCAATTTCGCGCAGTCCCGCCGTCCATGCTACTGGCAATCGGCTGTCACGGGTCAGGCCTGCCGCCGCCAGATGGGCCCGGCCATTGATGACCGCTTCGAGAGCGTGCGTTGTGTCCGGATACGGGACGAAGCGCACGGGGACTCCCAGCCGGCGGCCGAACTCGATCAACAAATCGTGCTCGAAGCCCGCGTAAGTACCGTTCTCGTCTTCGCGGTACGCAAGCGCGTCGATCCGCGTCGCCACCCGCAACTCTCCCAAAGTGTGGAAATCGGCCACGCGCGCATGACCCGGGCCGCCAGCGGCAAGGAATATCGCAGCGGACAAAAAGACGAGGGTACTGGCGAAAACAATATGTGCGCGGCGCAAGCGGGGCATCCGGGTCGAAAGGTTGCCCGGATTGTGCCCGTCTTTTCGTCTTGACTCATGGTGCACTGCAAAAATACAACGCATCATTTCGAGCGCGTGCTCCTCATCCGTACCGAACCCTTGGATCGGCGGGATGGAATTTCGTGCGCTTGCTCCGGAGGAACGCCGCGCCCCGGTTATCTTTTCCCGCAAGTTCTCCTATAATGCGCGGCTTCGAGCGGAGAGGTGGCAGAGTGGTCGAATGTACCTGACTCGAAATCAGGCGTAGGTGCAAGCCTACCGTGGGTTCGAATCCCACCCTCTCCGCCATATACAAAATAAAATCAACGCGTTATGCGCGGCTTTCAGCTTCGGCCCGCATAAAAAACCACAATAAAACGGGTTGTTGATGCGGCAGTCACCCTCGGGATCCATTGCTACTGTCGAAGACCGCTGGCGAGCGGCATGCCCGCCAGCGGTCTCGGTGGAATTTCAGAATGCAAACCACTTCAGCCCGGCCAGCACTTGCATGTCCGTCAAGGAACCGAATTCGGTGCGGCGAGAGCCGAAGTTTTTATTGATGACCGCGAAGGCGGAGACTTTCGCGCCCAATGACTTTTCGCCATAGAGCATGGCCGCGCCGCTGTCGTCGTCGGCATTGACAGTGAGTTCGGCGCGCCAAATGAGCTCGGACATCTGCGGGTTACTCTGCCAAGCGAGCCAGAGATAGTTGCGGCCGAGCAAGCGGGGGCTAAATTGGAGCAGTTGCCCGAGGGTGCGAGCGGCTGTGATGGGGGCTGTCGGAAGCGTGCCGCCGGCGCGCTCGGCACTATCGAACCAGGCGCGGCGCTCCGAGCGGGAGAGGCCGCCTTGGTCGTGAAGGTATTCGAGAAAAATCAATCTTCCGCTCTCTTGGGTGTAACTGGCTCCGATCAAGCCGGTGCTCCTGCGCTTGCCCGGGAAATCGAGCGTTACGGCGCCGTCCGGAGCGGGACGCAGGCGGTACGGCTGCCGTCCGTTGCCGAATTCGCCATAGATCACCCATGCATCGTTGAGGGAAACTTGACCCGTTGTAGATTGGGAACAGACGATATCATAGAATTATAAAGAAGTCGAAAGCGGGGAAATGATAGATGGATTTAGGGTTGAAGAACAAAGCTGCAATCATAACGGGTATAAACAACCCGCAAGGCATCGGCGCGAACACAGCATTTGCCTTTGCCCGTGAGGGCGTGAAACTCGCTCTTGCATATAAGAGAATCACGCATGAATACGACGAGAACAAGACAGATCGCGATGGTTTTGACCGTTATTTCAAGGCAAACTGCGGCGACGCTGCGGCGGTCGAGGAAAAACTGCGCTCGCTGAATGCGGACTGCTTTGTTATCGAGGGAGATATTTCGGACGAGCAAAGTGTCATAAGTATTTTCGACCGTGCCATTGAACGTTTCGGCAAAGTCGATATTCTCGTCAATAACGCCGCCGATTGCGACGAAGACGGTCTTGACACCATAGAAACGCTGACACAACGTGTGATTGATCGGACATTCGCCGTAAATGCGCGTGGGACGCTCCTGATGATCCGTGAGTTTGTAAAGCGGCGCAGTGACTACGGCAGGATAATAAACCTCTCCACGGACGCGGCGCAGGTTTTCGCCGGGCAAATTGCCTATGGGGCAAGCAAGGCGGCGGTCGAAGCATTCACACGCAGCATCGCTATG
>JAITLI010000013.1 GCA_031277975.1 Azoarcus sp. | reverse complement strand
CAGCCTTCCGGCGCGCATGTCTTCGACCAGGCCTGCGCCAACGCCCAGATCGACCACCGCCTCATCCCGCCGCGCCATCCGCAGACGAACGGCATGGTCGAGCGTTTCAATGGCCGTATCAGCGAACTCTGCCAGCAAACCCGCTTCAAGAGCGCCGCCGAACTCGAACAGACCCTAAAGGATTATCTCCTGGCGTACAACCACTTCATCCCACAACAAACCATCGAACATCAATCTCCCATCGACGCCCTCGCATCATGGTACGATCAATACTCTGAAATGTTTGTCAGGCATGTTTACAATCAGGCGGAACGCGACAGCGCTTGATCCCAGAGACCTTCTTGCCCGCATCGTAACCCTTGCTTTTCGCCGCGTCCGTGTTCTTGATGCTCTGCGCATCCACGATCAACAGCGTGCCGCAAGCGTTGCGCCCCAGTTTTTCCCGGGCCGCGCTAACCTGATTTTTAGAACCTGTTCATTATCTCCGGGAATGGCGGTAAACCGCTCCTGCAATCAGCGGAATCGGGAATATCAAAACGAATTCCCCGCCTTTCAGAACGTGTTCAGACCGTTGTAGGGGTAATCGGCGGGGGAGCACCAGAGACAATGAACAGATTCTAAGAAAATTATCGAATATACCTGATGGTGTGAAAAATTCTCATTTGCAAATTGCCTTCGGCGGGGCCATAATTGATGAGAATTTTTCTCATCCAAGAGGTTGGCATGGCTACACTTGCGGAAACTTCCGCGCTCACCCCCACGGATGCGCTCATCGTTGGCGCGGACCGGTTGGGGAATATTCCGGATATTCTTGATCAGTTCGGTATTCGCATCGTGGCTCACATCAGTGGCCGCGACAGCAGTCACCAGCGCCGCAGCGTCGCCTCGCTTCCGGCGGGGGTCGGCATTGTCATTTTATTTACCGATTTCCTCGGACATAACGTCATGCAGGGATTCCGCGATGCCGCCAGCCGCGCCGGGGTGAGTTTTGTGTGCTGCCGCCGTTCGGTATGCGCGCTGCAACAGGCGCTTGGCCGCCGCGTGAACCGGGAAAAGTGCGAGATCTGCAATGCTTGCCCCGAAAAGACGCGGGCCAAGCGGCGCTAAATCATGGGATGTGTCTGCGGAGAGTCTTGTACGGATTTGCAATCAGAGATTGCGAATCCGTATTACTGTATCAACGCGGATGAGGCGGAGGCGGGAACGGCGCGGGAAGCGAGCTGCGTGTTTTGCTTGGCGTCGCCGATCAGGCGGCGGGCGGTGATGTAGCGCTGCCCCCAGTAGGCGGAATTCAACTTGTCGATGCGCACGAAGTTTCCTGTCGATGGCGCATGCAGGAACCTGCTGCTGCCCACGTAGATGCCGACGTGCGAAATGGTGGTTCCCATGGTATTGAAGAAAACCAGATCGCCCGGCTTGAGATCGCGGACGTTGACCCGGTCGCCTTGGGTCGCCATTGCCAGCGAGGTGCGCGGCAGGTCGATGCCCAGCGCGTCGCGGAACACCACTTGCACGAGACCGCTGCAATCCATGCCGGTGATGGGAGAACTGCCGCCCCAGCGGTAGGGCACGCCGATGTAGCGCCATCCTTCCTTGATAAGCTTTTGCACCGCGCTGCCGGAGGTGGCGTGCGCGGCGGCGGAGGTCTTGCTGAACACTGCGGGGTTGTAGGCGGAGTTGAGCGCCGCGGCGTACCGTGGCGATACGACGGGAAGCAGGGAGGCGCTGACGGCGGTGCTCTTGGCCGTGCTCAACAACGTATTGACTGCGGAGACGGCGGCGATCGGAGCCTGATCGGCGCTTTCGAACACGATGGGAGCGGGATTGCGGGCGGCGCGGGTAACGCTGATCGCCGCCAAGGCCGCCAGACCGAACACGGGGCCGCTACGGGCGGCGCGGGTGATTGCCGTGGATGCTCCTCGGCCAGTATTGGCGGATGCGTCCTGCGCCTGGTTTCTCGCCGGCGCGGGAATTGCGGCGGCCGTGCCAAATGAGCCGAAAAACAGCAGACCCGCCAAGAGAGGAAAAAGACAATAGCGCATACGTGACATAGTAACGAACAAAGGCCGCCATGTACATATACCTGCCGATATTTTTTTGCGGGGGGCCGATGCGGCTTTGCGATCAAAGCGGGAACAAGGCACGAGGCGGCGAACAGCGCGGGAACACAGCGGCAGGGCGGCGGCGGCGGCGGCGGCGGCGGCAGCGGCAGCGGCAGCGGCAGCGCAATCATGACCGCTTTCCCTGATCAGCAGCCGTATCAGGCTGGAGGCGCGGTCTGCGCGGTGGGCGGAAAGGCGGCGGCCGGCGGGCGGGATTCGGGGTGGAGCACGGCGCGTTCAGCTTCGGGAACCATAGTGACGGCGATTTCCGGCTCATGACCGCCGCCGCCGAGAATGACTCCGCGCAGCGGTGAGATGTCGGCAAAATCCCGTCCCCAGGCGAGGGTGACGTGCTCGCGGGTAGGAATGTGCGCGTTGGTCGGGTCGAAATCCACCCAGCCCGCGCCGGGGCAGAATACCGACACCCAGGCGTGGGTCGCGTCCGCGCCGACGAGGCGCGCCTTGCCCGCGGGCGGATGGGTAAGGATGTAGCCGGAAACATAGCGCGCCGCCAACCCGAGCGAACGCAGGCAGGACAGCATCAAGTGGGCGAAGTCCTGGCAGACGCCGCGCCGGCGGACCAGTACGTCGGTGACGGGAGTGGAGATGCCGGTGGCTTCCGGATCGTAGATGAATTCACGGTGGATGCGCCGCATCAGGCGGTCGACCCCGGCAAGCAGCGGCATCGCCGCCGGGAAATCGGCGTGTGCGTACTCGGCGAATTCATGCTTGATCCGCACATGGCGCGATTCGAAAAGAAAACCTGCTGCTTCCAGATGCGCGGCGTCCAGCCCGCGCCCGGCGTGGTAGGCGAGTTCGTCGCGCGCCCGCTCCCAGGGCAGGGACGCACCGGGTGCGGGAGGAACGAAAGGCGTGATTTCGACCAGGCTTTCGGCGCGGACGAACAAGATGTCATGTTCGTGCTCGAAATGCAGCGAACAGACGGTATTGCCGAAGCCGTCGACGTACTCCTCGCCGTGCCGGGGACGGGGATCTATTTCCAGGGTGTGGGAGAGGCAATGCTGGCGGGGCAGTTCGCGTGGGCGCAGCCGCATGAGCTGGCGCGATTCGCCAACGGGCTGGTCGTAGCGGTAGCGGGTGTCGTGGCGGATGAGATAGCGCACCGCGCCATCCGCG
The DNA here is from genome assembly GCA_031277975.1 of Azoarcus sp. Lineage (GTDB taxonomy): Bacteria > Pseudomonadota > Gammaproteobacteria > Burkholderiales > Rhodocyclaceae > WRNU01. The sequence continues at coordinate 60,479 of JAITLI010000013.1, read as the reverse complement.
CTCATGGCATTCTCCGCAGCAGCACCGGGCGCACGGTGTGGATGAAATAGCGGCGATGTATTTCGTCGGAGAGCGCCTGCGCGGCGCTGGCCGCTTCGGCGAGCAGGACGCGCAGGGCATCGAGCGCCGCTTCCGGATCGCTGTCCTCGAAACGGCGTAGATCGAAATCTTCCAAATGGCGCGCGAGCGGTTCGATCATGGGCGAGGGGCAGGGATGGCCCAGCTCGCGCGCGGTGAGGGCGAGGTATTCGCGCAAGGTGTCGACCTGGAAACGTACCGAATGTGGGTTGGCGTGGTCGAACACGATCAGGTGCAGCGCCGGCAGCAATTCCGGTTCGCGCCGGTAGCGGGCGCGGTAGGTGACGATGGAATCGGCGGCTTCCAGCAGCCATTCCAGCATTTGTTCGCGCTCGCGGGCGGTGCCCGTGGCGGGAAGCGGGATCAGTCCGGCCAGTCTTTCGAGGCGCTCGATGCGCCGTCCGAGGATGAGAAAGCGCCAGCCTTCGTCGCGGGTCATGTCATCGAGCGCGAAACCGGCGAACAGGATGCACGATTGCATGATGCGGTCGATGGCCGACAGGGCTTGGTCGACACTGACGATCGGGGAGGCGAGCAGTTGTTCGAGGGCGTTGAGCGCATGCCAGTTGTCCGAGGACAGGCGTTCGCGCACCTGTCCGGCGGAAAAGGCAAGCGCGCGCAGGTTGGCCGCCACCGAACCGGGGCGGGCGGCGTCGACCAACGCGGCGATGATCTGGCGTTCAGGACGGTCTTCCCCGCGTTCCTCCTCGTCCTCCGGCCCATCCACCGGCATGCCCGCGCGCCGCGCCGCCGCGAGTAGTCCGGCAAGTTCCTGTCCGGCGTCGTCCTCGCCGCTGGTGGAGCGGGTCAGGGCGGCGCGCAGCAGCCGCGCACCAATTTCGACCCGTTCGGTATAACGTCCGAACCAGAACAGGTTTTCGCCGACGCGCGAAGGGATGTCGGAGCCGCTGCGCACCAGATCGTTCACGCCCAGCCGGCGTTTGAGCATCGTCGTGTTGTGCACCGGCGCCGAGGCGCGGATCCAGGTGTCCTTGGAAAGTCCGCCGCGCTGCATCGAAATGACTTCCATGCCCGCGTGCGGCGCGACGCGCCCGAGCGCGCCGGGCATGACCGCGTAGCCGCCGTTGCCGGCGGCGCAGGAAAAGACGCGGATGCCGACCGAGCGCGGTTGCAGGTGCCGCCGTTGCCACACCGGCGCCTGCGCCAGCCGCACCCATTCCTGCGCCGCATAGGCGTGGGGCTGGGCGTGGATGCGCTCGATCATCCTGCGGCGGGCTTCGCCGCGCAGCAGGCTGCCGAACACCGCGTTCATGCGCATGCCGGAAAATGCCGGTTTGATGACGAGTTCGTCGAGATGGGCGAGCACATAATCGAGCGCCGGTTTCTCGCCGCACCACCAGCTCGCCACCGAGGGCATAGCCAGCGGCTCGCCGAGCAGGCGCTCGCAGATCGCGGGCAGGAAACCGAAAAGCGCGCCCGATTCGAGCACGCCGCTGCCGATGGCATTGGCGACCAGCACCCGCCCGGCGCGCGCGGCGCCGAGCAACCCCGGAATGCCGAGGGCGGAGTCGGCGCGCAGTTCGAGCGGGTCGCAATAATCGTCGTCGAGCCGCCGCATGACGGCATGCACCCGGCGCAGGCCGCGCAGGGTCTTGAGGAAAACGGTGTTGTCGCGCACGGTGAGATCCTGCCCTTCGACCAACGGAAAACCGAGATAGCGGGCAAGGAATGCGTGCTCGAAATAAGTTTCGTTGTAAGGCCCCGGCGTCAGCAGCACGGCGAGCGGCGTTTCGTCATCGGAGGGGGCGATGCGGGCGATGCTCTCCTGCATGGTGCGGAAATAGCCCGCCAGCCGATTCACGTGCAGTTCGCGGAAAGCATCCGGGAACGCGTTCGAGACGATGATGCGGTTTTGCAGGGCATAACCGGAACCCGACGGCCCCTGGGTGCGGTCGGCAATCACCCACCAACGTCCGTCGGGCGCACGGGCGATGTCGGCGGCGTAGCTGAACAGCCAGACGCCGCCCGGCGGATGCACGCCGCGCGCCGGCCAGCGGAAACCGTGCTGGCCGAATACCAGCGCCGGCGGCAACAAGCCTTCGGCGAGCAGGCATTGCGGGCCGTAGAGATCGGTGAGAATGGCGTTGAGAAGCCGCGCCCGTTGCGCCACCGCCGCCGACAGGCGGCTCCATTCATCATCGCCGATGATGAGCGGCAGCATGTCGAGTTCCCATGGGCGGCGGTTGCCCTGCGGGTCGCTATAGACGTTGTAGCTGACGCCGTCCGCCTCGATTGCGTCGCGCACGAACTTCTCGCGCCGGAGGAGCGCCTCTTCGGGAATATCTTCCAGCCGCTCGGCGAATGCCCGCCAACAGGGCCGGGGCCGAGCGCGCGCGGCCAGCATTTCGTCATAGCGGCTGGCGCTGGGATGATAGCTATGGATGAGACCTGCGGGCATGGGAGCGGCGCGCCGGCGCCTGGAGGGAAAATCAGCAGTGACGCAAGTCTAGCGTGAAAGGAAATTCCGGTTGCGGGTGGACTTCACGTATCCCGGTTTTGCCCGGCGTGTGGCCGATGCGGAAAAAGCGCGCGATACGGCGGCTTTCGGCCTCGAAAGCATTGACCGGGAAAGTGTCGTAACTGCGCCCGCCCGGATGCATCACATGGTATTGGCAACCGCCGAGGCTTCTTTGGTTCCAAGTGTCGAAAATGTCGAACGTGAGCGGATTGTCGACACCGATGGTCGGGTGCAGGGCCGAAGCCGGCCGCCAGGCGCGATAGCGCACGCCGGCGACGAATTCGCCCTCCGTGCCGGTCGGGCGCAGCGGCACGCCCACGCCGTTGCAGGTCACAACATAACGATCCGGCGCGAGGCCATCGGCCTTGACCTGTATCCGTTCGAGCGAAGAATCAACATGACGCACCGTGCCGCCGCCGGCGCCTTCCTCGCCCATGACATGCCAGGGTTCGAGTGCGGCGCGCAGTTCGAGCCGCATGCCTTCGACCGTGTAATCGCCGATTTTTGGGAAACGGAACTCGAAATGCGGCGCGAACCACTCGTGTTCGAGCGCGTGCCCACCGGCGCGCAGCGCGTCGATGACCTCGCAAAAATCCTGCCATACGAAATGCGGCAGCATGAAGCGGTCGTGCAATGTCGTGCCCCAGCGCACCAGGCGCTCCGGCGTGTAAGGCGTTTCCCAGAAATGGGCAATGAGCGTGCGCAACAACAACTGCTGCGTCAGGCTCATGCGCGCGTGCGGCGGCATCTCGAAGGCGCGCATCTCCAGCAGGCCGAGTCGTCTGGCGGAACTATCGGGCGAATAGAGCTTGTCGATGCAGAATTCGGCGCGATGCGTGTTGCCGGTGACGTCGATCAAGAGGTTCCGCAGCAGGCGGTCGACCAGCCACGGTGGGCAGGCGCCGCCGCGCCCGCACTGGCGGCCCAGTTCGCGGAACGCCAGTTCGATTTCGGCCACTGAATCGTTGCGCGCTTCGTCGATGCGCGGCGCCTGTGAGGTCGGGCCGATGAACAAGCCCGAAAAAAGATACGACAGACTCGGATGATTGTGCCAATAACTGGCGAGGCTCCTGAGCAGGTCGGGCCGACGCAGGAAGGGCGAATCATCCGGCGTCGCGCCGCCGAGGACGAAATGGTTGCCGCCGCCGGTGCCGGTGTGGCGTCCGTCGATCATGAACTTTTCGGCGCTCAGCCGCGACAGGCGGGCCGCTTCGTAAAGGTGAGTGGTCTGTTCGGCCAGTTCATCCCAACCGGCTGCGGGATGGATGTTGACCTCGATGACGCCGGGGTCGGGCGTGATGCGGAAACTTTGCAGCCGCCCGTCGCGCGGCGGCTCGTACCCTTCGAGCAATACCGGCTGGTTCAGGCGCGCCGCGACGGCTTCGACCGCGGCGGTGATTTCGAGGTAATCCTCCAGTGACGAGACGGGCGGCATGAAAACGTACAGCGTGCCGTTGCGCGCTTCCGCGCACATCGCGGTGCGCACGACCCAAGAGGCCGACTCGAACATGCGCGGCACCCGGGCGGACCCGCCGCCGCGCGTCTCCGCGCCCGGCGGAATCATGAACTGACGGCGCAGGCTGGCGGCGGCGGGCAGGGGATGGCGGTGTTCAAAGGGGTCGGGCTGACATATCAACGGATAATCGCTTTCCGTCACCCACGGCTGCGAATCGAGCGGCAGCCGGTAGCCCATCGGCGAATCGCCCGGAATCAGGTAACAACGCTCGCCGCGCAGGAACCATGGCCCTGTCCGCCAGCACCCGCGCCCATGATCGCGCGCGATCGGCAGTACATGCCCGGCGACCCGCGCCAGGCCGCGCGCGAACACGCGCAGCAAGCGCTCGCGCTCGCGCGGATCGTCGATGCGCGCGTCGAACGGATCGACGTTCGACGGCAGCCGCCGCTCGCGCCACATGTAATAGAACGCATCTTCATAACCGGGGAAAATGAAACGCGCATCGAGACCCAACGCCTCGGCCACTCCGCGCAGGAAACGCCCGGCCGCGATCTCGTCCGCGCCATCGGGCCGCGTCTCGTCGGCAACGAGATCGGAGCGGTTCCAGAGCGGCTCTCCGTCGCGCCGCCAGAAACAATTCAGCGACCAGCGCGGCAACTGCTCGCCCGGATACCACTTGCCCTGTCCGAAATGCACCAATCCGCCCCCACCATACCGATCGCGCAAGCGGCGGTAAAGATCCGCCGCCAGCCGTTTTTTGTCCGGCCCCATCGCGGCCGTGTTCCATTCCGCGCCGTCGGGATCGTCGACCGACACGAACGTCGGCTCCCCGCCTTGCGTGAGCCGCACATCGCCTGCGGCGAGCAACCTGTCGACGGCATGGCCGAAATCCACGATATCCGCCCACTGCTCCTCGCTGTAAGGCTTGGTGACGCGCGGCGTTTCCCGGATGCGGGAGACTTTCATCTCGTGCACGAATTCGACCTCGCACTCGTCGAGCGCGCCGCTGATTGGCGCCGCCGAGAGCGGATCGGGCGAACACGCCAGCGGGATGTGCCCCTCCCCGGCAAGCAAGCCCGAAGTCGGATCGAGTCCGACCCAGCCCGCGCCGGGCAGATAGACTTCGCACCACGCATGCAAATCGGTGAAATCGGCCTCGGGGCCGGCGGGGCCGTCGAGCGGCTTCACATCCGGCGCGAGCTGGATCAAATAACCGGAAACGAAGCGCGCCGCCAGTCCCAGATGGCGCAAGAGCTGCACCAGCAGCCACGCCGAATCGCGACACGAGCCGGAGCGCCCGACAAGCGTCTCTTCGGGCGTCCACACCCCCGGCTCAAGGCGGATCACATACGCGATATGCGCGTGCACATCGCGGTTCAGATTCACCAGGAAATCCACCGTGCGCTGTTCCTCGCGCCCGATCCTCGCCAAGTAGGCGGCGAATGCGGGTTTCGCCGGCAATTTCAACAAATAGGGCGCGAGTTCATGCGCCTGCCAGCCTTCATAACGGAACGGCGTCTTCTCGGCATACGGTTCGAGGAAGAAATCGAACGGATTGAACACCGCCATCTCGGCCACCAGATCGACCTCGACGCGCAGCAGGCCGGTTTTTTCCGGAAACACCAAGCGCGCGAGGTAATTCGATTGCGGATCCTGCTGCCAGTTGATGAAATGCTTCTCCGGCAGCACCCGCAGCGAATACGACAGGATGCGCGTGCGGCTGTGCGGCGCGGGCCGCAAGCGCAGCACTTGCGGCCCCAGTTTTACCGGGCGGTCGTAACGGTAAGAGGTGATATGCGACAACGCCACATGAATCGACATGGAAGCCTCCCGTGGATGAGCGGATGGGTCGTTCCAAAGCAATTTCCGCGCCAATGTCCAGGCTCCGTCAAACGCCGCGCGCGGGCCGGGGGCATGGCGATTCTTTCTGTCGAATCCGTCATTTGGCGGAAAATTCATCGAACGCCGCCAGCGCCTCGGTCGCCCACATCAGCGAGGGGCCGCCGCCCATCTGGATGGCGACGCCCAGCGTTTCCGCGACTTCGGCGCGGGTCGCGCCCAGTTTCGACAACGCCCGAGCATGAAAGGCCACGCAGCCTTCGCAACGCGCCGCGACGCCCAGCGCCAGCGCGATCAATTCCTTGGTCCTGGCATCGAGCGCGCCATCAGCAATGGCCGCCGCACCGACATCCTGGAAACTTTTCATGACATCCGGTATTTCGCCCGCCAAATCCTTCATTCGGCCCATGGTTTTCCGGAAAGTATCCTGATACCGCGTGTCACTCATCGTGTTTCTCCTGCAAAAAAAGGGTGCAAAGCCCCGGTGGCTGAAGGGATCATCGCTTCCGCTCGCGTACTGCGCGACAGCCCGCTCCGGGAAGGGATGTTCGCAGTATATAATAATTTACTTATATTCATGGGAACGATTTTCAGGGCCGAGCGGCGCACCGCGATAGTGCGCCGCGCCACCGAAAAGCGCCATGACGACAGACGCCTATATGGTGGATGGCGGAACTCTCAACGGATGAAGCATTCCACCCCGGTCGCCCAAAAGCCGCGTCCAGCAGGAGACGCATGGCTATTTCAGATGCTTTTGCGGCGGGTGTTCGGGGCGGGCATCGTCCAGGGCGGAGGCATCCATCAGGGCCAAGCAGTTGCTCCGGCGCTCCAGCCAGTGGCTGGCCGCGTTCGTTTCCCGCGATTCGGCTTCCAGCGCCGCGCCAAGCGCTTGGCGCACAAACTCGGATTTGCCCACTTGGCGGCGGGCGCTGGCAGCGCGCAAGGCGGCATCCAGTTCGTCGGAAATCCTGAGGGTCAAGATGCGCATGAAAGCTCCAGATTGTACGGATTCGCGGAAACCGTAACACCGCGAGCGGGAACGGGCAAACAACGCAAAGGCTTGCGACACAGGAAAAATGCACGGACGGATTCGCAATCGAGGCGAAAACGAGGCGCGGAGCCGCGAACAGTGCGGAAGTACGGCGAACCGGGCAATACCGTTATCGCTTTGAACGCGAAGCCGTATAAAATCCATGCTTTTCCCGGCAGCCCGGAGCGTCCCATGCCCCAGTATCGTTCCCGTATTTCCACTTCCGGCCGCAACATGGCGGGCGCGCGGGCGCTCTGGCGCGCCACCGGCATGGAAGACGAGGATTTCGGCAAGCCGATCATCGCCGTCGCCAACAGTTTTACCCAGTTCGTACCCGGCCATGTGCATCTGAAAGACCTCGGGCAACTGGTGGCGCGCGAGATCGAGGCCGCGGGCGGCGTGGCGCGGGAGTTCAACACTATCGCCATCGACGACGGCATTGCCATGGGACACGGCGGCATGCTCTATTCGCTGCCTTCGCGCGACCTGATCGCCGATTCGGTGGAATACATGACGAACGCCCATACCGCCGACGCGCTGGTGTGCATCTCGAATTGCGACAAGATCACGCCGGGCATGCTGATGGCGGCCTTGCGGCTCGACATCCCGGCGATTTTCGTCTCCGGCGGGCCGATGGAAGCGGGCAAGGTCAAGTGGGAAACACGGTTGTTGTCGCTCGATCTCATCGACGCGATGGTGAAAGCGGCGGACACGAATTGCACGGATGCCGAAATCGCGGCGGTCGAGCGCGCCGCCTGTCCGACCTGCGGCTCGTGTTCCGGCATGTTCACCGCCAATTCCATGAACTGTCTCACCGAGGCGCTCGGGCTGTCCTTGCCGGGCAACGGTACGTTGGTGGCGACGCACATCGACCGCGAGCGCCTGTTCCGCGAGGCCGGGCGGCGCATCGTTGCCATGGCGCGGCGATATTACGAGCACGGCGACGAATCCGTGCTGCCGCGCGCGATCGCGCGTTTCGAGGCGTTCGAGAACGCGATGAGCCTCGACGTGGCCATGGGCGGCTCGACCAATACCGTCCTGCACCTGCTCGCCGCCGCGCGCGAGGCGGGGGTGGATTTCACCATGAAGGACATCGACCGCCTGTCGCGCCGCGTGCCCTGTCTGTGCAAGGTCGCGCCGGCGGTGGCAGATGTGCATGTCGAAGACGTGCACCGCGCGGGTGGCGTCATGGGCATCCTCGGCGAACTCGACCGCGCGGGCCTGATACACCGCGAGGTTCCCACGGTACATAGTTCCTCGCTGGGCGATGCGCTCGCGTGTTGGGATGTCATGCAGGCGCACGACAACGCCGTGTTCGATTTCTACCGCGCCGCGCCCGGCGGCGTGCCGAGCCAGCAGGCGTTCAGCCAGGAGCGTCGCTGGCCCGAACTCGATCTCGACCGCTCCCACGGCGCAATCCGCGACCGCGCCAACGCTTTCAGCGCGGATGGCGGGTTGGCGGTGTTGTTCGGCAACATCGCGGAGAAAGGCTGTATCGTCAAGACCGCCGGGGTTGACGAGTCGATCTGGAAATTTTCCGGCAAGGCGAAAGTCTTCGAGAGCCAGGAAGAAGCTGTCGAAGGCATCCTCGGCGGCAAGGTGGAGGCGGGCGACGTGGCCGTCATCCGTTACGAAGGCCCGAAAGGTGGCCCCGGCATGCAGGAAATGCTTTATCCGACGAGCTATCTCAAATCGCGCGGACTCGGCAAGCAATGCGCGCTCCTGACCGATGGACGTTTTTCCGGCGGTACCTCGGGCCTGTCCATCGGCCATGTTTCGCCGGAAGCCGCCTGCGGCGGGGCGATCGCCCTGATCAAAGACGGCGACACCATCGAAATCGACATTCCCGGACGCGGCATCCGCCTGGCGGTCGGCGACGACGAGCTTGCCCGGCGCAGGGCGGCCATGGCGGCGCTCGGCAACGCGGCCTGGAAACCGGCCAGGCGCGAACGCATGGTTTCAACGGCGCTCCAAGCCTACGCGGCGCTCACCACCTCCGCCGACACCGGCGCAGTGCGTGACGTGACCCAGGCACAACGTTAAAAAAACGGCAATCGAGGCGCCGGAGGCCCACTTTCTGGTATCGCGCTATTCCCCTGAAGATGAATATCCTGTATTTTCAAAATGTTGTAGCCGAATGCTCAAGCATCATCCGCAATAGTGTCCCGCGCAGCGTGGCGAGCCGTACCCGCCGCGTACCGCATTGACCTTTCGATTTCCGCCCTGCTCACCACCCATGGACGCCGAACTCAACCGTCTCGAAGCACAGCTCGAACAACTCATCAGCGTGTATACGGCGCTCCGCAACGAAAACCGCGAGTTGCGCATGCACAAATCCCGGCTCGAAGCCGAAAACCGCCTGCTGTCGAGCAAGGTCGACCTGGCCGCCGAAAAACTCGAAGCCGTGCTCGCCAGGCTGCCACAATAAAAAGGAGAGGCCGTGATGAAGGAGGCCGAAACGCTCGACATCCGCCTTCTGGGCAAGGAATACCACGTCGCCTGCAACGCGCGCGAGAAAGAAAGCCTGCTCGAAGCGGTCGCCTATCTCGACCAGCGCCTCGATGAACTGGCGCAAAAAACCCATGCGGGCGGCGAAACGCTCGCGGTGATGACAGCGCTCAACGTCACCCATGAATTTCTCCAGCTTTTGCACGGGCGCGGGTTTGACTTGCCGACCTTGAAGCGTAGAATCGCCCATATGCAGACACGCATCGAAAGCGTCTTGGCGCAACAGGAAAAGCTCTTCTAGAAAGCATTTTCGCGCTTGGAAACGGGCGATGTGTGCACGATCAATCCCCTGCGGTGCTCGTGAAAGCCGTAAGTTCCGTGAACCAATAGCGAGCGACCGGTTGCCAACCATGAAATCGCCAGTGTGCGCGCCCTTCGCGGGTGGGCCTGAGGCGGAAGGAAGGTGACCCCCTGAACCCCAGGTTCAGGATAAGTCGGCGAACACGGCACAGGCGGGGGGCCCCATACAGAAAAAGCGCGGCGCTCCGGCGGCGCGCTTTTTCGTTCATTCACCGCCCGCCTTCGGGCCGGGCGGCATGGTGGCTACAATAAGCCATTTCAACAACGGCAATGCCCGCGCACATGCCTTCGAACACATGACATTCGACACATGGTGGCTGTTCTACCCCTTGCTCGGCGCCGTGGTGGGGTTTCTCGCGGGATTGTTCGGCATCGGCGGCGGCGGACTCATGGTGCCGATGCTGACGGCCCTTTTCCTCGCCCAGGGCTTTCCCCGCGAACAAGTGGTGCATATGGCGCTCGGCACGTCGATGGCCGCCATCGTGCTGACCTCGGTTTCCAGCCTGCGCGCGCATCATGCCCGCGGCGCGGTGCGCTGGGACATCGTGCGCCGGATCGCACCCGGCATTCTTGTTGGCACCTTCGCCGGTACTTTCATCGCGGCGAGAATGAACACCGTGCCGCTGGCGCTGTTTTTCGCCTGCTTCATGACCTTCGTCGCCAGCCAGATGCTGTACAACGTCAGGCCGAAACCCGCGCGCGAATTGCCGGGCCGCGCCGGCATGAGCGCCGCCGGGCTTTTCATCGGCGCGGTCTCGGCGCTGGTGGCGATCGGCGGCGGCTCGCTTTCGGTGCCTTTCATGGTCTGGTGCAATGTCGAAACACGCCACGCCATTGGCACCTCGGCGGCCATCGGTTTCCCGCTCGCGCTGGCGGGAACCGTGGGCTATCTGGTCAATGGCTGGGCGAGCGCGAATGCGCCCCCTCTTACCTTGGGCTATGTTTACCTGCCCGCCCTGCTGCTCGTGGGCGCGGCGAGCGTTTTCACCGCCCCGCTCGGCGCGGCCTGTGCCCACCGGCTACCCGTGCCAATACTGAAGAAAGCCTTCGCCGCCATGCTTGTCCTGCTTGTGCTCAAGATGCTGCACGGCGTGTCCGGCTGAGCCTCCGTAAGGCGTCCAGGCCAGACAGTAAACAGCTTCCCGGGCAGAAAACGGAAAGCAGGGCCTTCCCGCGCCCTTCGGGCATAGGGATCCACCTGTCGCGTTCCGTTTGTACGAACCGAATTGCCACGTCGCTGCGCTCCTCGCAATGACTGTATATGTCGCATTCGCCGTGCCCGCGGGAGTCTCCGGGAGTCGCAAACGGTTCTCATACTTCCAGCGGGTCCACATCGACTTGCCAACGCAGTTCGCGGGGCGCGCGCAGGGCGTGGATACATTCCAGCCAGCGGGCAAGGAAATCCTGCAACGCGCCGCGCTGGCTGGCTTCGATCAGCAATTGGGCGCGCTCGCGTCGCGCGAGGCGGGTGAGGCGCATGGGTACCGGGTCGAAGAGATGGACAGGCGGCGGCGCGAGCGGCGCGGCCAGTTCGCGCGCCTGGCGCAGGAAGTCTACGGCGCCGGCCAGTTGCGGCGCGTCGGCTTTCAGCATGGCTTGGTGCGAGAACGGCGGGAAAGCGGCGGCGCGGCGGTTGTCGAGTTCCATGGCGGCGAAGGCGTCGAAGTCGTGGCGGGCGAGGCAGCGGTAGAGCGGGTGTTGCGGGTATTCGGTCTGGACGAGCACTTCGCCGGGCAGCGCGGCGCGACCGGCGCGGCCGCCGACTTGCATTAGTTGCTGGAATAGGCGCTCGGGCGCGCGGAAGTCGGCGGCGTAAAGGGAGGCGTCGGCGCCGAGGACGCCGACGAGGGTGAGGCGGGGAAAATCGTGTCCCTTGGCCATCATCTGGGTGCCGACGAGGATGTCGGCTTCGCCAGCGGCGATGATGGCTAGCAGCGCTTCCCATTGCGCGCGGGTGCGGGCGGCGTCGCGGTCGAGACGCAGTATCCGCGCGGCGGGAAAGAGGGCGGCAAGCCGGGCTTCGATTCTTTGCGTGCCGCGCCCGAAGGGGCGGATGTCCTGGTTGCCGCATACCGGGCAGGCGCGGGGGATGGGGCTGTCGCCGCCGCAGTGATGGCAGCGCAGCCGCCGGTCGGCGAGGTGAACGACGCGGTTGGCCGAGCAGTGCGGGCATTGGCTGATCCAGCCGCAGGCCGGGCAGGACAATACCGGCGCATAGCCTCGGCGGTTGAGGAATACCAGGCTTTGTTCGCCGCGTTCGAGCCGCGCGGCGATGGCTTGCCGCAACGCCGCGCTCAACCCTTCGTCGAGGCTCTGGCGGCGGGTGTCGATGGTCTTCACCGTGGGCAGGGAGGCGGCCAGCGCGCGCGCGCCGAGCCGCAACAGGCGGTAGTGGCCGCGCTGGGCGTGCCGCCAGCTTTCCAGCGAGGGGGTGGCCGAGCCGAGCACGACCGGCACGCCGCGCTGGCGCGCCCGCCAGACCGCGAGGTCGCGCGCCGAGTAGCGAATGCTTTCCTGTTGTTTGTAGGAGGCGTCATGCTCTTCGTCGATCAGGATCAATCCCAGCCGCGGCAGCGGGGTAAACACCGCCAGCCGGGTGCCGAGCACGATGTCGGCATGACCGGTGAGCGCCTGCACGAAGCCGCGCGCGCGCGCGCCTTCGGCGAGCGCCGAATGCAGGCTGATGACGCGGGCGGCGGGAAAGCGCGCGTTCACGCGCGCTTCCAGTTGCGGCGTCAGCGCGATCTCCGGGACAAGCATCAACACTTGGCGGCCAGCGGCGAGCGCGTCGGCGGCCAGGCGCAAGTAAACTTCGGTCTTGCCGCTGCCGGTGACGCCGGCGAGCAGCCACGGGACGAAGCCAGGGGGCGCGGCGCGGCAGGCGGCAAGCGCGTTGGCCTGTCCGGCGGTGAGATCGGGCAGGGGGCCGACGCGCTGTCGCGCTTTGTCATCATCCATGTGAATGGCGAGCCAGCCGCGCGCAAGCGCGTCACGCGTGGCGGCTCCGGCGGCCAGTTGGCGGATGGCGCTGCGGCGCAGGGGCGAGACGCCATCACCGTGCGCGGCGAGTTCGCGCACGAGGGCGAGCGCCCGGCTGTCGCGACGGTTTGCGGCGAGCGCCGTGCGCCCCGCCGCGGTAAGGGTGAGCAGGGGGTCGGTATCGTTGCCGCTGGCGCCGTTGGCGCGGCGCAATCCCGGCGGCAGGGCGAGCGCCACGACTTCTCCGGGCGGGGCGTGGTAGTAGCGGGCGGTGAACTCGACCAGTTCGATCCAGTCGGGCGGTAGGGCGGGGATGTCGCGCTGGATGCGGGTGATGGGTTTCAGTTGGGCGGGATCGACCGCGGCGCTCGCGGGCAGGGACAGGATCAGGCCGCTTTTTTCGCCACGCCCGAAAGGCACGCGCACGCAGCGGCCAATATCCGCCGCCGTGGCGTCTTCGGCCAGGTAATCGAAGAGGCGCGGCAAGGGAACGGGAATGGCGACGCGGACGACGGACATTGCGGATGCGGCGAGGCGCCGGAATTTAAGGGCTTGTGGCAGGGATCTGCCGTGGATTCGCGGAAGACGCGCACATCAACGGGTTAGGGCGATGATTTGAGGCGGGTTCGCAGGAAAGCAGGTTAAACACCTGCTGGGAAAGGGGGCTTTTGGCTTGCCCACAGTTGTTGTGGATAACTTTGTGAGCAAACCGGGTACAGCGCTCCGCAACCGGCACCGTTGCGACAGTTTCAACGTTTTGCCTCATCGTGAGGCATGAAAATAATCCTTGCTAATCATCGTGTTATCCAAAAGGCTGCATAAACGCTGCATTTCCTGGCGCGGCGGAACGAATGCGGCACCCATGTGCATAAGTCAAGAGGCCGGGCACATTTTTTTATGTGCCCCCTGGCGGTTTCGTTTTCATTGCTCTTGCGGACGGTGGTTGTGCACGGCTTCGACCAGCGCTTCGACGTTCTCGGGTGGGGTGTGCTGCGAGATGCCGTGCCCGAGGTTGAAAACGTGGCCGGGATGGGGGCCGAAAGCGTCGAGCACGCGGCGCGCTTCGGCGGCGATGATCTCCGGAGGGGCGAGGAGCACGGCGGGATCGAGGTTGCCCTGGAGCGCGACGCGTTCGCCGACGAGGGCGCGGGCGCGGCCAATGTCCATCGTCCAGTCGAGACCGACCGCGTCGAAGCCGCTGGCGGCGATGGCTTCCAGCCACAGGCCGCCGCCTTTGGTAAACACGATGCTCGGGACGCGCCGCTCTTCCCGTTCGCGGATGAGGCCGGCGGCGATCCGCCGCAGGTAGGCGAGTGAGAATTCGCGGTAAGCGGCTTCGGAAAGCGCGCCGCCCCAGGAATCGAACACCATGACCGCCTGCGCGCCGGCTTCGATCTGGGCGTTGAGATAGGCGGTCACTGTCCGCGCGGTGACGTCGAGAATGTGGTGCATGAGGTCGGGTCGGGTGTAGGCCAGCGCCTTGACCGTGTGGTAATTGGCGCTCGATCCGCCTTCGATCATGTAGCAGGCGAGCGTCCACGGACTGCCGGAGAAGCCGATCAGGGGCACGCGGCCATCGAGCGCGCGGCGGACTTCGGCGACCGCGTCCACCACATAGCGCAATTCGACATTTGGATCGGGTACGGCGAGCTTGCGTATCTCCCATTCCCGGGTGAGCGGGCGCTCGAATTTAGGTCCTTCGCCCTCGGAGAAATACAGGCCGAGACCCATGGCGTCGGGCACGGTGAGAATGTCCGAAAAAATGATCGCAGCATCAATCCCGAATCTCGTCAGCGGTTGCAGCGTGACTTCGCAGGCGAACGCCGGATTTTTGCACAGGGCGAGGAAACTGCCCGCGCGCTTGCGCGTCTGGCAATACTCGGGCAGGTAGCGGCCTGCCTGGCGCATCAGCCAGACAGGCGTATGGGGTGTCGGTTCACGCAGTAATGCGCGCAGGAAAAGGTCGTTCTTGAGGTGGCTCACATCGGTTCCTCGGGGCGGGAAGGCAATAAATATATATTATTACTCGCCGAAAGGAACACGCGATGACACATGAACATATTATCGCCGCCAGAACGCCGGGGTGAGCACGACCAGCAAGGTGAATATTTCCAGCCGCCCCAGGATCATGGCAAAGGCAAGCACGGCGGTCTGGAAGTCGCTCAGCGCCTGGAAGTTGGCGGCGGGGCCGACCGCGGCCAATCCGGGGCCGGTATTGTTGAGACAGGTGACCACGGCGGAAAAAGCGGTGATGAGTTCGAGGCCGGTCGCCGACAGCAGCAAAGTGAGCGAGACAATGCTCACCATGTACATGAAGCTGAAACCGAGCACGGCATGCAGCATGCCCTCGCTTACCGGCTGGCCGGACAGCCGTACCGGGCGCACGGCGTTGGGGTGCAGGGCGCGAATGAATTCGCGCAACACCTGCTTGTAGAGGATGATCGCGCGCATCATCTTGATGCCGCCGCCGGTCGAACCGGAGCAGGCGACGAAGCTGCCCAGGAACAAGAGCCAGAGTTGGGGGAACATCGGCCATGCCGTGTAATCGCAGGTGGTCAGCCCGAGCGAGGTCGACATCGACACCACATGGAAACTGACGCGGCGCAGGGTGGCGAAAAATTCCGCGTGAATGTCCGACTGCATCAGGTATACGAGCAGCAGGACGATGCTGCCCGCCAGTACGCCGAAAAAGAACGGAATTTCCGGATCGCGCCGGTAAGGGGCGAACGAACGCCGCGAAAGCGCGAGATAGTGGGTGGCGAAATTCAGCGCCGAGGCGAGCGCGAACACCATCACCACCACTTCGACGGCGGCATTGTCGAAATAGGCCAGCGAACTGTCGTGGTTGGAGAAGCCGCCGAGACCCGAGACCGAGAAGGCCATGATGACCGCGTCCCAGTTTTCCATTCCGGCCAGGCGCAGCGCCAGACCGCAACCCAAGGTGAGGAGGATGTAGGTGATCCAGAGTCCCTTGGCGGTTTCCGCGATGCGCGGGGTGAGGCTGCTTTCCTTCATCGGAGTGGGGACTTCGGTCTTGAAAAGCTGGCGGCCGCCGATGCCCAGTACCGGCAGGATGGCCACCACCAGCACGATGATCCCCATGCCGCCGATCCAGTGCATGAAGGTGCGCCACAGATTGATCGACACCGGCAGGTCGTCGAGGCCGTCGAGCAGGGTGGCCCCGGTGGCGGTCAATCCGGAGGCGGCTTCGAAATAGGCGTCGATCGACGATAGCCCGGGCAGGTGGCTGGACAGCGGCAATGCGCCAAACACGGGCAGAGTGATCCAGGTGGCCGCGACGAGGAAAAAGCCGTCGTGCACCCGCAGGTCGCGGCGGTAGCGATGCGTGAGCGCGAACAGTGTCATGCCGCTGAAGAAAGTGACGAAGAACGCCAAGTCGTAATCCCTAGCCACGCCATCGTCCAGATACTGCGACACGATGAGCGGGAAAAGCATCAGCAGACCAAAGATGGCGATAATCAGGCCGAGCGCGTTGAGCGGCGCGGCATAGGCGCGGAATAGGGCATGGAATGCGGGGGGCATCAGAGGAAAGTAAACCCGACCTGGAACAGTTTTTCGACTTTCCGCACCAGATTCTTGTGCGGACAGAACACGATGACGTGATCCTTGTTCTCGACCATCGTATCGTGATGCGGAATGAGCACCGCGCGGGGCGGGGCGGATTCATCCGCGTCGGGCGAGTCGCGCACGATGGCGTTGATCGTGACGCCCTCGGGGAGCGGGATTCCGCCAATGGCGCGGCCAACGATGCGGGAACTGCCGTGCTTGCCGTGGGCGATGATTTCGAGCGCCTCCGCCGCGCCGCGCCGCAGGCTGTGCACGGCGACGACATCGCCGCGGCGCACATGAGCGAGCAATACGCCGATCGTGGCCTGCGCCGGAGAGATGACAATATCGATGGGGCCGCCTTCGACCAGGCCGACGTAACTCTTGCGGTTTATCAGCGCCAGTGTGTGGCGCGCGCCCATGCGCTTGGCGAGCGAAGCGGACATGATGTTGTCTTCCTCGTCGTTGGTGAGCGCGACGAACAGATCGGTTTCGTCGATGCCTTCGTTTTCGAGCAGCTTTTCATCGGTGGCATTGCCGTGCAGCACCAGCGTGCGGCGCAGGCTGATGGCGAGCCTTTCGGCGCGCAGGGCATCGGTTTCGAGGATTTTGACGTTGTAGTCGTCTTCGAGCGAGGCCGCCAGCCGCAGGCCGATGTTGCCGCCGCCGGCGATCATGATGCGCCGCATGGGCGGCGCCGCGCCGCGCAAGCCATGCATCACCGCGCGGATATGAGGCGTCGCGGCGAGGCAGAACACTTCGTCGCCCGGCGCGATCACGGTGTCGCCCGTGGGCAGGATGGGGTTGTCGTTGCGGTAGATCGCCGCGATGTGCGCATCCACATGCGGCAACTGGGCGCGCAGGTCGGCCAGCGGCCGCCCCACCAGAGGATTGCCTTCCCGGGCGATGACACTGGTGAGATTGACCAGCCCGTCGGCGAAATCGAGCACTTGCAGCGCTTCGGGAAAGTCGATCAGGCGGCGGATGTAATCAGTGACGATCTGCTCCGGGCAGATGGAAAAATCCACCGCGAAATTGCCGCCGTTGAGCAATTCGGGGTGATCGACGTAATCGGCCGAACGCAGGCGGGCGATACGGGTGGGCAGATTGAACAGCGTCTTGGCGATCTTGCAGGCGCAAAGATTGGTCTGGTCCGATTGGGTAACGGCGATCAGCAAGTCGGCATTGTCGGCTCCGGCCTCGCGCAGCACGGAAGGCGATGCCGCATTGCCGCAAACAGTGCGCACCTCGAAGCGGTTGCGCAGTTCAGCCAGATGATCTGTATTGGTGTCGACGAGCGTGATGTCGTTGGCTTCCGAAACCAAGTTTTCCGCAACGGAAGCGCCTACCTGACCAGCACCCAGAATGATGATCCTCACCAGCGCTCCACAAAAAGGCAAAGAGCGGTAATTCTACGCGCTCGTTCGGCGGGAGGAAACACGGATATTGCAGTGCGGCAAACATGGCCGCGAGACCGGCGCGCTCGCGCCTGGTCGCGCCTCCCTCAACTTTCCTCTTGCTTCCGGCCATTGTGCAGGCCGAGTTGCTTGAGCTTGCGGTAAAGGTGGGTGCGCTCAAGGCCGGTTTTTTGCGCCAGCCGGGTTATGTTGCCGTTGGTCAGCCGCAGATGATGCTCGAAGTAGATGCGCTCGAACATCTCGCGCGCTTCGCGCAATGGCTGATCGAGCGGTACTGTGCAGGACGGCGTTTCAATGGCGGCGGGCGGCAGGCCGATTTCGGACAGGGTGATTTCTTCTTCGGTTGCGGCAAGCGCCAGCCCCCGGATCGTGGCGTACAACTCGCCATAGCCGCCGCGCCAGTCGCGTTGCTGCAATTGGATGAGCGCCGGGGACGAAAAACAGCGCCGCGGGACTTCCTTGGTGTCGACGAGATGGCGCAGGATGTGGCGGGCGAGTTCGGGTATGTCGTCGCGGATGTCGGCGAACGCGGGGGGAATCAGGGTCTGGGCGAACAAGCGTTCGACGAGGGACGCCTCCCAACCGGCAGCGAGGAGATTCTCGCGGCTGGCGCCGCTGGCTACCAACATGTTCAGGTCGTGGCGTTCGAGGCGCTCGATGATGAGCGCAAGGTTCTTTTGCTGTGCGCGCGGCAGACGCTCCAGCCCGGGCAGATAAAGCTGGCCGCCTTGGTGTTCGGCGAGCCGCGTCGGGTCGAGCGTGGCGTCGCCGAGGTCGAGCCAGGGTGCGCCTGTGATTTGCAGGCTGCGGGCGGCAAGTTCGGCCAGATGATCTGTTCCGACCTGGAGCAGGATCAGGCGCGATTGTCCGCTGGCTTGCCGCAGGCGGCGGTACAGGTCGCGCAGGGGGGCCGAGTCGGGAAAGACGGCCAGTGTGAGCGGCACGGGCGCGATCACGGGTGGCGGGTGTTGCAGGCCGCGCTTGACGGCGGCGAGGAGTTTTTGCAGCGAGATGGGTTTTTCCAGATAGTCGATCGCGCCGATGCGGGTCGCTTCCACGGCGGTGTCGATGGTCCCATGTCCGGACATCATCACCACCGGCATAGTGAGCTGCCCGGCGGCGGCCCATTCCCTGAGCAGGGTGATACCGTCGGTATCGGGCATCCAGATGTCGAGCAACACCATGTCCGGGCGGGAAGCGTTGCGCGCCGCGCGCGCGGCGGCGGCGTTTCCGGCCAGGATCACGTCGTGCCCTTCATCGCGCAGGATTTCGGAGAGCAGTTCCCGAATGCCGATTTCGTCGTCAACGATGAGTAACTTTGCCATCTTCAGTGTTCAACGCTTGTCGTGGCCATGCGCAGGCGGATGCTCAATTCGGCGCCGCCGCCATCGCGATTGGCGATTTTCACTTCGCCGCCATGTTCGGTCATGATTTTCTTGATCATGGCCAGCCCCAGCCCGGTTCCTTTGGCCTTGGTTGTAAAGTAGGGTTCGAAGGCGCGCGCCAGCACTTCCGGCGGAAAGCCAGGCCCGTTGTCGCGGCACGATAACAGCACCCAGCCATCGCCACCCCGAGCGGTAAGCATGATTTCACCGTCGTCGCGTCCGATCAGCGCATCCTGAGCATTTTGCAGCATATTGTGGACGATTTGGCGAATTTGCGAAGCATCTCCGGACACCAGCGGCAAATCGGCAGGCAATCGCGCGTCGATGCGCACCGGCGCGCTCTCATAAAGATTGAGTATTTCGCGGATGAGTTCGCCGAGGTCGAGGGTGACGAGCGTGGGCGCGGGCAGGCGCGCGTAGTCGCGGAAAGCGTTGACCAGGTTCTTGACCGCCTCCACCTGATTGACGATGGTGCGGGTGGAGCGTTCGAGCATTTGCCGCCCGGACTCATCGAGCTGGGCGGAGAGTTTGAGCGCGAGCCGCTCGGCGGAAAGCTGGATCGGGGTCAGGGGATTCTTGACTTCATGGGCAAGGCGGCGGGCGACTTCGGCCCAAGCAGCGGTGCGTTGCGCTTCGATGAGGCGGGAAATATCGTCGAAGACGACCACCAGCCCGCCGCCGGAGCTTTCGGGCAGCCGCGAACCGTGCACCAGCAGGGTAAGCGGCTGGCTGCCGGGGCGGGGGATTTCGAGTTCGGTCTGCCAGTCGCCCTCGTGGGCGGCGAAGCCTTCGAGCAGAGCGTCGCGCAATTCCGTGTGCCGGGGCCAGCCGGCAAGCGCGATTTCCTCGAAACCGGCCAGATCGTCGCCGAGGATGTCGAGCGCGCCGCGATTGGCGGCGCGCAGGGTGTTGCTGTTGGTGAAAGCCAGCACGCCGGTCGATAAATGAGTCAGTACGCTTTCAAGATAGGCGCGGGCGGCTTCGACCTCGGCGCGGCTGTTCTCGGTCTGCGCCCGCGCTTCTTCGAGCTGCCGGGTCATCTGGTTGAAGGAGTGTGTCAATACCCCCATCTCGTCGCGAGCGGGCAGCGCCCGGCGCGGGCTGTAGTCGCCCTGGGCGACCGCCTGGGTGCCTTGCGCGAGAATCAGCAATGGCCGGGTCAGGCGGCGGGCGAGGACGAACGCGACCGCCATCGCGGTAAAGAGCGCCAGCAGCAGGGTGAGGGTGAGGGTGAGGGTGTAGATGCGCGTGAGGCCGGAGCGCCCCAAGGTGAGTTGCTGGTAATCGCGATAGGCATTCTGCACGGCCTCGGCGTGCTGGCCGAAAGTCTGGGGCACGGGTTGTGTCAGTTGCAGCAGCCGGGGTTCTTCGGTCAACGCATGCCCGGCGACGGGGGTCAGTACGCGGATGATCAGCCGTCCGCCGGGAGCGCTGTCGATCATGCTGAAGCCATGTCCCTGGCGGGCCTGGCGCAATTGCTGCGGCGACGGGGTGTCGGGCAGCAAACGGGCAACGTAGTCGTCCGTCGCGGTGGCAAGTACCTGTCCGTTCGCGCTGAGCAGGGTGATACTGCTCACCCCAACCCATTCGCGCAGGCGGTTGATCTGGGCCACCGAGACAGTTTCCCTGTTTTCTATATCCAGCGCGATGGTGGCGGACTTGTCCTTGAGCTGGTCGACGAGATAATCGAGCGCATTCTGGCCGAGAGCGAGGCCGCCTTCGAGAGCGGAATCCACCCGCACATCGAACCACGATTCGATGCTGCGCATGACGAACTGGAGCGATACGGCGTAGACCAGGACTCCCGGCAACAGTGCCATCAGCGCGAACATCAGCACCATGCGGTATTTCAGGCGCGAACCGAAGCGGCGGCCGCGGTATTCGCGCCACAGACGGAACAGTTGGGCGATGACCAGCGCGGCCAGCGCCACCACGACCGCGCCGTTGAGGGCGAGCAGGTACAGGTAGGAACCGCTGAACAGATCGGTGTTGGCGCTGGCCGAGGTCAGGAGATAGAGCAGGACGCCGGCCAGGGCGGCGGCGAGGGCGAGCGCGATGCTTTTCCCCTTGTCTTTATCTTTTATTCTCATGGCAAGATCGTCATACCGGGAAGGAAAGTCCATTCCACCCAGCCGGTGTCGACGTCCCATTCGCCGCTGGCCACGGCGGAGATCTGGAACGGCTTGGGGAGTTGCGTGGTGTCGTGGCGAAAGCGCAATGCGACTTCATGCGAGGCACCGGCGGCGAGCGCCCCCGCCGGCGCGACACGCCAATTGCGGATGTGCTGCATGGTGCGCACTGCCTCTTCCAGCCTGCCGAAGCTTTGATGCAGGCTTCCGGCGCTCAGCCGGTAGCCGCGGGTGATGGCATGGTAGGAAAGGCGGTATTCGAGACGGCGGTCGACCACGACTTTATCGAACCAGTACCAGCGCGGACGTTCGATCCGCAGTTCGACGACGAAGTGCAGCGATACGCCATGATCCAGCGCGTCAGCAAGTTTGGGGCCAAGATCGAAAGCAAAATCGGCATTGAGGGTATAGCCCTCTTCAGAAGAAACGATTTCGGCGGAGGCGATATGGCTGCCGTTGTCTTCAGCGCTTGCGGCGGCGGCCAACAGCGCCGCGAGCAGCACTATTTGTCGCAAGAATTCAACTACTCCCGTTTTTCTTGCGCAGGCTCGCGTAGTAAAAGCCGTCATGGTCGGTGGTCGGTAACAGGGGGCGTGCTTTGTGAGCCTGCGGCGGAAATAGTTCAGCGTCCGGATTGCGGGTAAGGAAGCGCTCGATCTGACGGCGGTTCTCATCGTCGAAAACCGAGCACGTGACATAGAGCATTGTGCCATCAACAGCGAGAATATGCCAAAGCGCATCGAGGATCGCCGCCTGTTGCGCGGCGAACCCGGCAATATCCGCCTCGCGGCGCAGCCACTTGATGTCAGGATGGCGGCGCGCGACGCCGGAAGCCGAACATGGCACGTCGGCGAGGATGCGCTTGAACGGACGGCCATCCCACCATGTAGCCGGTTCGCGGCAATCGCCGACCTTGAGCGTGGCGCTCAGGCCGAGACGGGCGAGATTGGCTTGTACCCGCTGGATGCGCACAGGATCGAGTTCGAGTGCGGTGAGTTCGATGTCGGCAAGTTCGAGCAGGTGCGCGCTCTTGCCGCCGGGCGCGGCGCAGGCGTCGAGCACCCGTTCGCCAGCGCACGCGCCAAGCCAGGGAGCAGCCCATTGCGCACCCGCGTCCTGCACCGATACCCTGCCCTCGTCGAAGCCGGGCAAGCGCGACACCGGCACGGGATGCGTCAGCAGCAAGGCATCGTTGGCAAGCCGCCGCGCGCCAATACCGGCGCTTTCAAGTTCGGACAGGTAGCTCTCGACTGTGGCGCGGCGGCGATTGACCCGCAAACTCATGGGCGGATGGCTGTTTCCGGCCGCCAATATGCTTTCCCAGTCATGAGGGTGTTCCCGGCGGACACGCTCGATCCACCATGCTGGGTGGGCATGGCGGGCGACAGGATCTGCATTGCGCCAGACCGGCAATTCGGCCTTGTGGCGCAATACATTGCGCAGCACGCCATTGACGACGCTCTTGAGTCCGGGAGCAAGGCGGGCTGCCGCTTCCACGGCCTGGTTGACCAGGGTATGGGCCTGTGCCGGGCGCTGTTCGAAGCGATGAAGCGCAACCAGCAACAAAGCATGAACAGGAATGGGGAGCGGCTTGTTGAGGAAATGGGCGAGCACGGCGTCGCCTTGCCCATATTTGCGCAACGCGCCCCAGGCCAGATCGCGGATCGCCCCGCGCACACCATGTGGCCAATCAAGGTGTTCATGCAACAGGGATTCGTAACGCACGGTGAGATTTTCGCCTTCAAGCACGGCGGCAAGTAATTGCGCCGCGTGCAGCAAGGCGTGGGCGAGGCTGTTCATTGGCAGCGCGGAGCATGAGGGACGAGGCCCACTGGCGGCGTGTTCGACTGGGCGAATGAATTGTTTCACGTGAAACACCTATATGGAAGAACGGGAGACATCGAAAACCCGAGCGCCGACCTGATAGCTTATGGCGCCGGAAAAGGCTTCGAGTCTGTTCGAGACGGATGCATCATGCGGAGGCATGTTTTTCCTTGCCATGGCATGGATGAGCGCACAGCCAGGGAGTGGGAGGATGAGTGGAATTGTTCCACGTGAAACAACTTCCAGAAGCGAAAAACATCGAAGTGGCGATCAATCAGGGGCAGCAGAAATGGATTGCATGCAGAAAAGCGCATTGCGCTGCGCTCCCCGGCGCGGCACGCATCCTCTTCCCGCAAGCCACGGCCAACGCAAGCCTGACCCGCAAAAAACGGCGTGAGCGCGCCGCATTTATTACCGTCTGGCGGTCTGGCGCGAGAATTCGTTATGCCGCGCCTGGATGTCGCTTTCCAGGCGGGCGATGTCGGCCTGCATTTCATTGAGCCGGACAGTCAGGGCCTGATCCTTGACCTGTATCAGTCCATCCCGTATTTCAATCTTGTTTTTATTGGCATGAATGAACTCGAACATGGCGGAAATCTTGTCCAGCATCTCGCCCATCATAGGAACGATGACTTTGAATTCCTGGGCGGGTAAACGCACATATTTGTCGAACGCCCTTGAGTAAACGGCTTTCAGATCGTTGGGCTGACTGAAAGTGGAGAGTCTCGATTCAGCGATGGACAATTCATTGTCGAGAGATTTTTCAAGTTGCTGGAGCATGCTCCGGGAAGCGAGAATGGCGCGTTTGCGCGTTTCGGCGTCCGCTTCGGGATTGCCGAGAACCACGCGGCTGTCACGGTATAACCTGTTCAGGGGTTTACCCACGTGTTCGGCGACAGCTTTATTGAAATCGACGACCACATCGTAGTGCGCCGCGTATTCGCCGAATCTCTTGCGCATCGTTGAAGTGGGCACAGTGATGCTGGTTTGTTGCTTCGCCATTTCATCCTGCAAGAAATTGATGAAGGTCTGCCGTTGCTGCAATTCCTTGCCGCATCCGGCAAGCAGCATGGCAATGCCGGCGAATACGAAAAACATCCACGGCGCAACGAATGAATGGAAACGTTTGTTCGCCATAAGGCCAGACTCCCGACTGTGCTTGTTGTTTTCGCTCCGCCAGTTCAATTGGCGCCAGTTTCGCCTGCTTCGTCCGCCGGCCCGGGCAAACGGCTCGCCAGTACCTTGTCGATGCGCTTGCCGTCGAGATCGACGACTTCGAGCCGCCACGTCTCCCAAGTGATGACATCGCCCGTGCGCGGCAGACGCCCAAGCAGCCACATAATCATACCCGAGAGCGTGTGGTAGCGGCCTTTGTCTTCTTCGGGGACTTCCTTGAGTTCGAGCAGATCCTTGAGTTCGGGCAGAGGGATGAGGCCATCAAGCAGCCATGAGCCGTTTTCCCGCTGCACGGCCCAAGCGTCCTCCTGCCTGTCGGTGCGGAATTCGCCGATGACCGCTTCCATTACATCCTGGAGCGCCACCAGCCCCTGCACCTCGCCGTATTCGTCGATGACGAACACCATGTGCGAACTGAAAGCGCGGAATTGTTCGAGCAACTCCATGCCGGTGAGCGACTCGGGCACATAGACCGGACTTTGCAACTGACTGGAGATGTCGGCCTTGCCACCCTTGAGCGTCTGGGTGAAAAGCTGCTTGCTCGAAATGATGCCGAGGATGTCATCGAGACCGCCCCGGCACACGGGGAAGCGCGAATGTTCCGATTCGGCCACGCGGGAGAGGTTTTCTTCCAGCGGGCGTTCGATGTCGAGCCAGACGATGTCCGAGCGCGGCACCATCAGCGAGCCGATCTGGCGATCATCGAGGCGAAAGACGTTGCGCACCATGGCATGCTCGTTTTTCTCAATGACGCCGCTCTCCGAGCCTTCTTCGAGCAGGGCATGGATTTCTTCCTCGGTGACGCCGGGCGTTTTTCCGTCGCGCAAACCCAGGAGGCGCAGCAGCAATGCGGTCGATACCGAAAGTGCGCGCACGGCCGGGCGCGAGACGAGCGCCAGCGCATACATCGGCCTTGCCACGCGGCGGGCGATGCCTTCAGGGTTGATCTGGGCAATGCGCTTCGGCACCAGTTCGCCGATCACGATCGACACATAGGTAATCAACAGCACCGCGAACGCGGTTGCACTGATCTCGCTCGCCCGCTGCTCCATGCCCGAGTCGCGCAGCCAAGAGGCGATTGGCGCGGCGAGCGCGGCTTCGCCCACCACGCCGCTCAGAATGCCGATCAAGGTGATTCCGATCTGGACGGTCGACAGGAAGCGGGTGGGTTCTTCGCCCAAGGCGACCGCCACCTTGGCCGCCGCATCCCCGTCTTCGGCCAGTTTGACGAGTTTGGCGCGCCGGGCGGCGACCAGCGCGATTTCCGACATGGCGAAAGCGCCATTGATGACAATCAGGACAACCAGTATGAAGATTTCCATTTTCACGTCCGGGCGCGGTGGCGCCATCGGCATATCGACCAACCCGCGCCGGGGCGATGCGGGTGCGCGGGGGCGCCGATCCAGCGCACCTTGCCGATCCGGCCCGCATGGAGTTCGCCGCCGTGTTTGCCCGCAGACGATCTCATGCTGTCCCGCCCACCGTCAGGGCGTCGATCTTCAGGGTCGGCTGCCCCACGCCCACCGGCACGCTCTGTCCGTCCTTGCCGCAGGTACCGACACCGGGATCGAGCGCCATGTCGTTGCCGATCAGGCTCACGCGCGTCAGCACGTCGGGGCCATTGCCGATCAGGGTGGCACCCTTGACCGGGCGGGTGATCTTGCCATTTTCGATCAGGTAAGCCTCGGCGGTGGAAAACACGAATTTGCCCGAAGTGATATCGACCTGGCCGCCGCCGAAATTGACCGCGTAAAGTCCTTTTTCCACCGATTTGATGATCTCGGCCGGATCGCGCCCGCCGTTGAGCATGAAAGTGTTGGTCATGCGCGGCAAGGGCAGATGGGCGTAGGATTCGCGCCGCCCATTGCCAGTGGGCGCCATGTTCATCAGGCGGGCGTTCATCATGTCCTGCATGTAGCCGACGAGGATGCCATCCTCGATGAGCGTGGTGCGCCCACCCGGAGTGCCCTCGTCGTCGATGGTGAGCGAACCGCGCCGCTCCGGCAGCGAGCCGTCGTCGACCACGGTCACGCCGCGCGCGGCGACCTGCTGGCCGATGCGCCCGGAAAAGGCGGAACTGCCCTTGCGGTTGAAATCGCCCTCCAGCCCGTGGCCGATCGCCTCATGCAACAGAATACCGGGCCAGCCCGGCCCCAATACCACGGTCATCGTGCCCGCCGGGGCCGGGATGGCATCGAGATTGACGCTGGCCTGATGCACGGCGGCAAGCGCATAGTCGCGCAATCTCTCTTCCGTGAAATAGGCGTAGTCGTAACGTCCGCCGCCTCCGGCGCTGCCTTGCTCGCGCCGCCCATCCGCTTCCATGATGACACTCAGGGATACCCGCACCAAGGGCCGCACATCGGCGGCCATGTGGCCGTCGCTGCGCACGACCAGCACGACTTCCCATGATCCGCCCAGATGCGCCATCACCTGCGTGACACGTGGATCGGCGGCGCGGGCGATTTTTTCCAACCGTTCGAGCAGGCGCACCTTGGCGGTGTCGTCGAGCGAAGCGAGCGGATCGCCGGCGCGGTAGAGGCGGGGACGCGCCTTGTACGGCGCGACGGCCACCCGCCGCCTTTCTCCCGCGGCGGCGATGGCCCGCGTGGCGCGGACGGCATCGGCGAGCGCGTCCGCGGAAATATCGTCGGAATAGGCGAAAGCGGTTTTCTCGCCGCTTGCCGCCCGCACGCCGACACCTTCCTCGATGTCGAAACTGCCCGACTTGACGATGCCCTCCTCCAAGCTCCAGCCTTCGGCGCGGCTGTACTGGAAATACAGATCGGCATAATCGATGTCGCGCCGCATCAGCTTGCGGAACACCTTTTCGATGTCTTCCCGGCCCAGATCATGGGATGAAAGCAGATAACGGTCGGCGACCTTGAGCGCATCTTTTGTCATTGTGTATTCGTGTGTCCAGTCATCAATCGGCTCATCCGCCCAGAAGCTCCGGGCGGCGGTGGCGCAGGGCCGGCAGGGCGCGGCGGATCGCGGCGATCCGCGCGCGATCGAGCGCGGCAACGACCATCCCCGTTCCCGCCTCATGGCAGGCGAGGATTTCGCCCCACGGATCGACAATCATGCTGTGCCCCCAAGTACGGCGGCCATCCGGATGATGCCCGCCCTGGGCCGGAGCCATCAGGTAGCACTGATTTTCAATCGCCCGCGCGCGCAACAGCGTTTCCCAGTGCGCTTGCCCGGTAGTGTACGTAAAAGCAGCCGGCAGGACGATCAAATCGACTTCCCCCATCGCCCGGAAAAGTTCGGGAAAACGCAAGTCATAGCATACCGCGAGGCCAATTCTACCGGCAGGTGAATCGAAGCACACCACGCGATTACCCGCCTCGATGGTATGGGCTTCGTCGTAGCGCTCGCCGCCGCGCGCGAAATCGAAAAGGTGGATTTTGTCATAGCGTGCCACGCATTTACCGCGCCCGTCGAAAACCAGTGTGGCATTGCGCACTTTATCCGGCGCATCGGCCTTCAGCGGCAGGGTGCCGCCGACGATCCATACGCCATGGCGCGCGGCGGCCTCGCGCAAGAAATCCTGCATCGGCCCGTTACCGTCCGTCTCGCACGCATGCAGCCTGGCGGCTTCATCGCCGGACATCAGCCCGAAATACTCGGGCAAGGCCACCAGCCGCGCGCCCGCGCCGGCGGCTTCGGCGATCAGGCCCCCGGCAACGGCAAGATTGGCCGCCACGCCGGGACCGGAAACGGTCTGGAGCGCGGCGATTTTGATAGCTTGGCGGGAAAGCGGCATTGTTTGCGTGTGCGAAGTGTCACGGTATTGTCATGGCCTCGATTCAGGCGCGACTTCTTCCAGCGCGCTCCCGATCTGATTCGACACTGCCTTCACGCCCCGGATACCCTGGGCGACCAAGGCGACGTCCAGCAATATGGCCATGACCGCCAGGATGATAACCCCTGTTCCGTTTTCGGGCGGAGGCGGTCCGTATTCATTGTCTCCCCGGCTGCCCGGCATCAAATGCAGGAACAAGATGCCCAAGAGGAACAATATTATCTGCACGATACCGGTACCCATACCAAAATCGAAACACAGGGCGAACAACGGCAGTATCCACCAACCGGTACGATTGACGTCATGCAAGCGCTTGGCGACGACGGAAATCCCGACGACGGTGAACGTGATGCTTGCGACAACGCCCAGAAGGATCGCGAGCAGCATGCCCGCGCCGGAGCTTCGCAGCAGGAACATCAGGCTGACCGCGATCAGGGAACACATCGCCGCCCATCCCAAACTCCAGGCAAGGATTCGATGAAGAAACAAGAGAATAATAAAAAAGACAGCCAGCCCGGACGCGAACGCGGCATTTGAATTCCCTCCTCCGGCCAAGTAACTCAGGGCAATCAGCGACAAGATATACAACACCCCGGCAGCCATCGTCCACGCGAAGAAACGCAAACGTCCAATTCGCCCGTCGATGCCGGATTTGTACGCCACGACATGGGCGGCGCGTTCCTTCGCGCCCCGTTTCAACGCGCCCGCCGTCGCTATCCAGCTCGCGGGGACATGGGCGTCGGACTGCCGTGAATTTCCCGAAGGGATGGACCATCCGGGAAGGTTGTGTCTTGTGCTCCGCTTCGCGGGCGGCAAGGAACTGACTGCATGACGGGTATTGTTCATTGTAGGTCGACCTGTTACGAAGAGGTGAAATATGCCTGGTTGGCCGACATACCATGCCACAATCGGGGTAAATACACAATCCTCGCGCTCATGCCCTTGCCCCAGAACCTGTTTACGATATTGGAGGAATGGAAAGCAAAGAGTCCTCTCTACTTTCGGCGGAAAAGCTGTTTCAAAAGCCAAGGAATTCCCCTTGCTCGCCCGCTGTCTCTTCATCCCATTTTCTGGTACAGCCTGTCCCGTCCGTGGGTTGCCAAGCCCGGCGCGGCATGGCGAGAAAAATATCCATACACCCACGGGCAAGCGCGCGCGCCCTCTTGAACGCAGCGGGTTCCGCCCCACATAGCGCGGGTATGCGCTTGCATATCACACAGGGTTTTCATCATGCGCCTCGATAAACTCACCACCCGTTTCCAGCAGGCTCTCGCCGACGCCCAGAGCCTGGCCGTTGGCAATGACCAGCAATTCATCGAACCCCAGCACCTGCTGCTCGCCCTGCTCGAACAAGAAGACGGTGGCACGGTATCGCTGTTGCAGCGCGCCGGGGCCAATGTGCCGCCGCTGAAGGCGGCGCTCGCACGCGCGCTGGAACATCTGCCCAAGGTCGAAGGTCACGGCGGCGACGTGAGCGTAGGGCGCGATCTTGCCAACCTGCTCAACCTGACCGACCGCGAGGCGCAAAAGCGCGGCGACCAATTCATCGCCAGCGAAATGTTCCTGCTCCCGCTAGCCGACGATAAGGGCGAAACCGGGCGGTTGCTGCGCGAACACGGCCTTGTCCGCAAGGCGCTGGAAGCGGCCATCGACGCGGTGCGCGGCGGCGACGCGGTCGATAGCCAAGCCGCCGAGGGGCAGCGCGAATCACTGGCGAAATACTGCATGGATCTCACCGAGCGCGCGCGCGCGGGCAAGCTCGATCCGGTGATCGGGCGCGACGACGAAATCCGCCGCGCCATCCAGATATTGCAGCGCCGCTCCAAGAACAATCCGGTGCTGATCGGCGAGCCGGGCGTCGGCAAGACGGCCATCGTCGAAGGGCTGGCGCAGCGCATCGTCAACGAGGAAGTGCCCGAAACGCTCAAGGGCAAGCGGGTACTGGCGCTCGACATGGCGGCGCTGCTGGCCGGGGCCAAGTACCGCGGCGAATTCGAGGAGCGCCTGAAGGCGGTGCTCAAGGAGATCGCCCAGGAAGAAGGACGCATCATCCTGTTCATCGACGAATTGCACACGATGGTCGGCGCGGGCAAGGCCGAAGGCGCCATCGACGCCGGCAATATGCTCAAACCCGCGCTGGCGCGGGGCGAATTGCACTGCATCGGCGCGACCACGCTGGACGAATACCGCAAATACATCGAAAAGGACGCTGCGCTGGAGCGCCGTTTCCAGAAAGTGCTGGTCGAAGAGCCGACAGTGGAAGCGACCATCGCCATTTTGCGCGGCTTGCAGGAGAAATACGAAATCCACCACGGCGTCGAAATTACCGACCCGGCCATTGTCGCGGCCTGCGAATTGTCGAACCGCTATATTACCGACCGCTTTTTGCCCGATAAAGCCATCGACCTGATCGACGAAGCCGCCGCCCGGATCAAGATGGAAATCGACTCCAAGCCGGAAGTCATGGACAAACTCGACCGCCGCCTGATCCAGCTCAAGATCGAGCGCGAAGCGGTGAAAAAGGAAAAGGACGATGCGTCGCAAAAACGCCTGGCCCTGATCGAAGCAGAAATCGCCCGTCTGGAAAAAGAGTATTCCGACCTGGAAGAAATCTGGAAGGCGGAAAAGGCGCAATTGCAAGGCTCCAAACATGTCAAGGAAGAGATCGACCGCCTCAGGGTGCGAATGGCCGAATTGCAACGCAAGGGACAGTTCGACAAACTGGCCGAATTGCAATATGGCGAATTACCGCGCCTCGAAGCGCAATTGAAAGCCGCCGAAAAGGCCGCCAGCGGCGGCGAGACGGCAAAACCCAACCGCCTGTTGCGCACCCAGGTGGGCGCGGAAGAGATCGCCGAAGTCGTCAGCCGCGCCACCGGCATCCCGGTCGCCAAAATGATGCAGGGCGAGCGCGAAAAGCTGCTCGGCATGGAGGCGCGTCTGCACAGCCGCGTCGTGGGGCAGGACGAAGCCGTGCGGCTGGTGTCGGATGCCATCCGCCGCTCCCGCGCCGGGCTTTCCGACGAAAACCGTCCCTACGGCTCCTTCCTTTTCCTCGGCCCCACCGGCGTGGGCAAGACGGAGCTTTGCAAGGCATTGGCGAATTTCCTTTTCGATTCGGAAGACCATTTGATCCGCATCGACATGAGCGAATTCATGGAAAAGCATTCGGTCGCCCGCCTCATCGGTGCGCCGCCGGGTTATGTCGGCTATGAGGAAGGCGGCTGTCTCACCGAGCAGGTGCGCCGGAAACCTTATAGCGTGATCTTGTTCGACGAAGTGGAAAAGGCCCACCCCGACGTATTCAACGTCCTTTTGCAAGTACTCGACGATGGTCGCATGACCGATGGGCAGGGGCGCACCGTGGATTTCAAGAATACGGTGATCGTCATGACCTCCAATCTCGGCAGCCAGATGATCCAGCAAATGGCGGGAGACGATTACGGCGTAATCAAGCTCGCGGTCATGGCCGAGGTGAAAACCTATTTCCGCCCTGAATTCATTAACCGCATTGACGAAGTGGTGGTCTTCCACGCCCTCGACGAAAAGCACATTGCCGGCATCGCCCGCATCCAGTTGAAACATCTGGAAAACCGGCTGGCGCGGCTCGACATGAAACTCGCCGTAGGCGACGCCGCGCTCGCCGAACTTGTCCGCGCGGGATTCGATCCGGTCTTCGGCGCACGCCCCCTGAAACGCGCGATCCAGGAGCAACTGGAAAACCCGCTCGCCAAAGCCATCCTCGAAGGCCGGTTCGCGGCGAAGGATACGGTCAAGGTCGCATGCGAACAGGGGGCGCTGCGGTTTGAAAAAAGCTGAAAGCCCGCGGCATCAGGGGACAGGGATCAGCAGCACCAACCCGCCCTCGTCATTGCGAGGCGCGCAGCGCCGTGGCAATCCAGTGCGTTCCATCCGGCGCGTGAGCGCCGCTGTACACGGCCTTTCCCCCTTTGGGTTGTGCTCCGCCAAAAAATCAGGGGACTTGCGCGCCGCGCATGTAAACGAGGATGCGCGCGGCGCGCGCTTTTTGTGCCGGGCCGAAATGCCGTCCGTAGCGGCGCGGGCTGGGCAGCATGACGGCCAGCCGGGCGCCTTCCGCCGGGCCGAGGCGGTCGGCGGAAAGGTCGAAGTAGTGGCGGGCCGCCGCTTCCGCGCCGAATACGCCTTCGCCCCATTCGATGACGTTGAGGTAAACCTCCAGGATGCGCCGCTTGCTCCACAGCCGCTCGATCATCATGGCGATGAGCGCTTCCTCGCCTTTGCGCAGGTAGCTGCGCGCGGGCGACAGGAAGAGGTTCTTCGCCAGTTGTTGCGTGATTGTCGAGCCGCCCGCGCGCGCGCGTCCACGGGCGAGGTTCTTTTCCAGCGCGCGCTGGATGCCCGTCCAGTCGAAACCGTCGTGTTCGAGGAAATGGCTGTCTTCGGCGGCGATCACGGCGCGCTTGAGGTGGATGGAAATCCGCTCATATGGCACCCACACATGGGCGAGGCGCGCCTGCGGATTTTTTTCCCGCAATTCGGCCAGGGCCAGCCGCATGAAGCGGGTCTCTCCGGGATTGGCGCTACGCCACCACGCGACGTGGGCGAAAAACCAAAGTTGCACGCCGAGCGTGAGCGCCAGCGCCAGCAGCAGGCCGCGCCACAGCCAGCGCAAGAAACGGCGCTTCATGCGGCGGCGCTATCGAGGCAATCGTCGCGCCGTCCGGCCTTGCCGTATTCCCGTGCTGTCCGCGGCTTCACGTCTTGTCCCCGCTTTACTTGCAGGCCCGCATCACTGGGAAGGCGCCAGCCTGCGGCGCAGCCCGGCGAGTATCGGGGCGCTGTGCGGGCGCACGCCGCGCCAGAGGGCGAAACTCTCCGCCGCCTGTTCGACCAGCATGCCCAGTCCGTCGGCGAGCCTGCCGACGCCCGCCGCGCGCGCCGCGGCGAGGAAGGGCGTGTCGCCAGCGGCGTACATCATGTCGTAGGCGAAGGCGCGCGGGGCGTAGATGCTCCCGGGCAGCGGCGGCGCTTCGTTGGCCAGGCTCGCGGCGGTGGCGTTGATGACCACATCGAATTCCCATCCTTCCAGATCGTCGAATCCGCCTGCGGTGAAGGTGACGCGATCCGCATGATGGTTGAACGCCGCGCGCAGTTCGTGCGCCCGCGACACGGTGCGGTTGGCGAGGGTCAGTACCGCCGGCCTGGTCTGCAACAGTGGCAGGATTGCGCCGCGCGCCGCGCCTCCCGCGCCCAGCAGCAGTACGCGGCGGCCCGCGAGCGGGCAGGCGAGATTGACGATGAGGTCGCGCACCAGTCCAACGCCGTCGGTGTTGTCGCCGACAACGATGTCGCCGTTGAACGTGAGCGTATTCACCGCCCCCGCCGCTTCGGCCCGCGCGGTGAGGCGCGTGGCGAGCGCATGGGCTTCGAGCTTGAACGGCACGGTGACATTGACCCCGCGCCCGCCGGTGTCGCGGAATTTCTTTATCGTGGCGGCGAAACCGTCGAGCGGGGCGAGGAGCGCCTGGTAGTCCACTTCCTGCCGCGTCTGGCGGGCAAAAGCGGTGTGGATGAGCGGCGATTTGCTATGTTCGATCGGGTGACCGATGACGGCATAACGATCCATGGCGCGGGGTGGTGTCGGCGTGCGTGAAAAGGCGTGTACGGGTTGTGGCGGGATAGTTTATCGCCTGTCTTTATCGCCTGTCGATCAGCGCCTGGAGCTTCCGCCCGGTGAATGTCCAGGTGCGGGTGATGTCGATTACGTCGGTGTCGTTGATTTCGGATGGAAAAACGTCATAGGGCGCGCTCTGGTAGACGATCTGTATCGCCGTTTCGTCGAGCGCCTTGTAGCCGGAACTGCGATTGACCACGATCTTTTCCACGGAACCGTTTTTCCGGATGGAAACCGTCATCAGCAGGTTGCGCCCTTTTATATCGTGCTCCAGCTTCAAGGGGAAATTGTTGCCCACGCTTTCGGTTTTCGTCCGCCAGGCATCGACATATCTGGCGAAACGGTATTCATCGGTGCGCGCGCCGATGGATACGCGGCGCGGACGCTGATTGTATTTTTGCGTCGCCGCTTCGATGCTTGCCGCGAGGGCGATTTCCGCCTGGCGGGCATCGTACTGGTCCTTGGCGCTGGGGTTGGACGGCACGGGGGCAACCGGGGTGGGCGACGGTTGTACCTCGACGACGGTGGCGGAGTTGTCCGACCCGGTGATGATCTCGGTCCGTTTCGGCGGGGATCGCGGCTGGCGCGCCTGATTGCCCTGGTGCTGCTCGCGCAGGTTGTCGCCTTTTTGCTCGCTCGACTGGCGCGGCAGCGGCGACGAAACGATGACATCCTTGTCGACGTTGCCGCCGCCGTCGGACTTGACCTGCGCCAGCGCCTGGGCTTTTTCCGGAGCCGTGGCGCTGGCGGCGTTGACAAGGATGACCGCGAGGCTGCTGCTGCGCTTCGGCGGCGCCATGGGCATGGTGAACTGGATGGCCAGCACGAGCGCGTGAATGATTACGGAAGCGGTGAAGCCGACCTGGATGCTATGGGCGGTGGTTCGTAGCGAGAGCGAGGCGAAAAACGACTTTTTCTTTGCCATGGACGGAAGATTCTATGTAAGCGGGCGGGTCATGGGCGATCCGGTCTTGCTTTCCTGTCAATATCCTGTTGTTTCCTGTGCTTCCGGGCCGGGTTCGGCGAGCGTGGCGAGGTAGCGGGCGTCGACCTCGACATCGATCAGGTCGCTGTCCGTGATCGCCAGGCTCACTTTCGAACCCGGCAACTGCGGCGGGAGCGAGGCTACCTTGAAAATAAAGGGTATATCGGCGAGACGAACGAGATTGTCGCGCAATACGAAAGCTTCGGTCGTGCGTATTTCATTCTGGCGCAACCAGCGCACGCACCAGTAACGCTCCATGCGGCGCTGGAATTCACTGTATTCGGTGTAAGTCAGTTCGAAATCGCGCAGCGCGCTCATCAAATCGACCGACCTGGGCGCGAATGCCGGTTCGCCGCCGCCGAGCACTGCGACGATCTGCCACTGATTCACCAGATCGGCGTAACGGCGCAGCGGCGAACTCGACCAGGCGTAGCAATCGACCCCGAGTCCCTCGTGCGGCGCGGCGACGGTCGCCATGCGCACCTTGCCGCCGCCCTGCACGCGGTAAAGGCCGGGGACGCCGGCCTCATCGAGCAGGCGGCCCCAGGTGGAATTGGCGAGGATCATCAATTCGGCCACGAGCTTGTCCATGGGCGAGCCGCGCAGGCGGCGGCCGATGGTGATGAAGCCGGGGCCATCGGGGGTATTCCGCGCCCAATCGACGGCGAAGTTGTAATCGACCTGGCTGGCGTGCGCCGACGGCTTGCCGCGCCCGGCCTCAAGCACGGTGGCAAGTTCCCACAGCAAGGTGAGTTCCTTTTTCCACGGGAAATCCGGGCCGCCCCCGGTCAGCGTCGTTTCGTTG
This sequence comes from Azoarcus sp., assembly GCA_031277975.1. Classification (GTDB taxonomy): domain Bacteria; phylum Pseudomonadota; class Gammaproteobacteria; order Burkholderiales; family Rhodocyclaceae; genus WRNU01. Next base: position 25,060 of record JAITLI010000013.1, on the reverse strand, counting down.
AACACCGGCTCGATGTCGTGATGGCGCAGATTGGCGGCCACCGGCACGAGTTCGATGCGGCTCTCGTGTCCGGTGATGGTCAGATCGGCGCGCACATCGAGATAGAGCGACACCGCCGGACGCACGGCGCCCGCGGACAGGGTGAAGGCGGCGACGGCTTCCTCGGGCAACATGGTGATCTTGTTGCCCGGCATGTAAACAGTGGAGAGCCGCCGCCGCGCGATGGCATCTAGCGCGGAGCCGCGCGCGAAACCGAGCGCCGGAGCGGCGATATGGATGCCGATCGTCCAGCCGCCCGCCGCCTTCGCGGTGACGGAGAACGCATCGTCGATTTCGGTGGTGGCCGCGTCATCGATCGAAAAAGCGGCGATCCCGGCGCGCGGCAACCCGCCGGGCATGGCGGGCGGATCGAAGGGCGGGAAATCCAGGCCCTCGGGGAATTGCTCGAACAGGAAACGGTTGAAATGAAAATCGTGGCTCGATGTCAGCGCGCCGCACTTCAGGAGCAAGCGCGCCGCCGACAGGCCGGTCTCGACACAGGCGGCTTCCAGCGCCTTGACCTCGATGCGGTTGCGGTCGGGGCGGTAGAGCAACTGCGAGACCATGCCGGCGAATTCGGCGGGCAGCCGTCCCGCCGCCAGATCGGCGCGCATGCGTTCGACGGCCTCGGCCTGCTGGCGCTTCTTCTCCAGTCCGGCCTTGGCCGCGCGCAGGATGTCTTCCGGCGCCTTGCGGTAACGGCCTTTGCCCTTGCGGTGGAACCACATCGGCGCGGCATGGAGCGAAAACAGCATGGCGGCGGCCTCCGCCGCATCGGGCGCGTGGCCGTAATAATCGGCGGCGAAATCGGCAAAGGCGAACTCCTCATCGCCGCAGACTTCCCACAGGAAATCCGTGTCGAACCCGGCGGCGTCTCGCTCGGCGCGGGCGAGCAATTCGTCGGGCCGCGGCGCGCGGAATTCGAGCAGCACATTGGCGCGCTTGATCTTCACCCGCTTGCCGTGGGTGTTCTCGATCTGGAGCGAGGCATCGTTATCGGCAAGCACGGTTCCGGCCTTGAAGGAACCGTCTTCTTCGAACAAGACAAACATCGGCGGCTTTCGCGATGGAAACGCGCCAGTGTAATGGATTGCGCCGCGAGCGGGGAGGAGAAGGCATTGTTGATTTCCACAGGGCATGCGGCGGCCCCCGCTCCGTTTCCAGAGGCCATGCGCCTATTTTTATGGCAAAAAGTCACAATGAATAATATGCCGGGCGGCGTCGCGCACGTGACGCCGCGTTCCCAACCCAGCGCCGGGGCAAACACACCATGGATACATTCAGGCGGAACGCGACAGATACCTATGCCGGACAGGGAAAGGCGAGCGGGAACGTTTACCCGAGCCGCGCCAGCGTGCGCGCGCGGCCCAGCGTCCACACGACGGCCTCGATCGAAGGCGTGCGCTCCACCCCGAACAGCGCCACCCGCAATGGAATGGCGATTTGCGGCATTTTCAGGCCGTGTTCCTTCATCGTTTCCTCGATCGCCGCGCCGATGGCTTCCTGTTCCCAATCCGGCAATGCGCCCAAGCGGGTGGACAGGCTTGCGAGCACCGCCCGCGCCGGAGCCGTGAGATGCTTTTCGGCAAGCGCGGCGGGAATTTCGCACGGCGCATAGAAAAGCGCGGCGGCATCCGCAAGCTCGGCGAGCGTAGAAACCCGCTCCCTATACAGCGCCACCACCGCGGCGAGATCAGGCCCTTCTTCCACCGCCAACCCGCGCCCGGAGAGCCGGCTGGCGACATCCTTCAGCAACCGCGCGCCGTCGGCCGCCCTGATGTATTGCGCATTGAGCCACTTCAGCTTCTCGAAACTGAACTGCGCCTGCGACGGCGTGATGCGGTCGAGATCGAACCATTCGACAAAGCGCGCGCGGCTGAAAAACTCCTCGTCGCCATGACTCCAGCCCAGTCGCGCCAGATAATTGACCACGGCATCCGGTAGATAGCCTTCCTCGGCATACTGCATCACGCTCACCGCGCCGTGGCGCTTGGAGAGCTTCTTGCCGTCCGGCCCCAGGATCATCGACAGATGCGCATATTGCGGCGGCGCGGCGCCAAGCGCGCGTAGCACATTGATCTGGCGCGGCGTGTTGCTCACGTGATCGTCGCCGCGAATGACCTGGGTGATCCCCATATCCCAGTCATCGACCACGACGCAGAAATTGTAGGTAGGCGTACCGTCGGCGCGAGCGATGATGAAATCGTCGAGTTCGGCGTTGGCAACCTCGATGCGCCCCTTGACGAGATCGTCCCAGGCCACCACTCCCTCGCGCGGATTGCGGAAGCGCACCACCGGGCGCGCCCCGTCCGGCACGGGCGGCAGCGTCTTGCCCGGCTCGGGGCGCCAGCGTCCGTCATAGCGCGGCTTCTCCTTGCGCGCCTCCTGCGCGGCGCGCAGGGCATCAAGTTCTTCTTTCGAGGTATAGCAGTGGTAGGCCGTGCCCGCGGCGAGCATTTGCTGGATCACTTCTTTATAGCGCTCCATGCGCCGCATCTGGTAGAACGGCCCCTCATCATGATCGAGGCCAAGCCAGGCCATGCCGTCGAGGATGGCCCGCATGGCGGCCGGTGTGGAGCGGGCGACGTCCGTATCCTCGATGCGCAACACGAACTTGCCGCCGTGATGCCGGGCATAGGCCCAGGAAAAAAGCGCGGTGCGCGCCCCGCCGATATGCAGGTAGCCGGTCGGGCTGGGGGCGAAACGGGTACGAACGGTCGCGGTCATGCTGGCCAATCCCGGAAAAGAAAAACCCCGCCGTCGTTGCCGACGGCGGGGCAGGCATCTGGTGGGCGGTACTGGGTTCGAACCAGTGACCCCTGCCGTGTGAAGGCAGTGCTCTACCGCTGAGCTAACCGCCCCTTGCGAGAAGGCGTGATTCTATCGGGCTGCGGCAAGGCGCGTCAATGGCGGTTCGTTCCCGTTTTTTCCATGTATTCACACCGGCGGTCGTTTTCGCCGCGTCAATGTTTCGAGCGCGCCGCGCAGGGGGGCGTCCGCCGGCAAGGTGGCGGCAAAGGTCTCGATGTGCGCTTGCGCCGCATCCGAGAGGACGCGCGCGGGCGGCGGGCGCGGCGCGGGCGCGCTGTCCGGCAGTTCGATCTTGATCCTGATGCGTTGCAGGGGATGACCGGCGTGGGCGAAATGCTCCAGCAGGGTCGGGATCGTTTGTTTGAGCCGCACCGCGATGGCGCTGCCGCGTACGTTGACGATCAGGGTGTCGTCTTTCAGGTTGGCGACGCGGCAGGCGTGCGCGTATTGCGCGGGCAGCCCCGCCGCGAGCACGCGTTGCAGGCGTTGCAGGCGGGCGGCGTGATCCACAAGGCGGGCAAGCGGCGTGTCGCGGTCGAGATAGCGGTGCAGAAGCGTGCTCATCGAATTACGTGCTCCGGTGGATTGCGTTCGCCATGATAAACTGCCCGTTTTTCCGCGTCGGTTTCGATTCTATCCATGCTCTCCGGCCTCCTCAAGAAAGTATTTGGTTCGCGTAACGATCGTCTTGTACGTCAATACTCCCGCGCCGTCGCGCGCATCAATGACCTTGAACCCTCCATCGCGGCGCTCTCCAACGAGGCGCTCGCCGGCAAGACTGCCGAATTCCGGTTGCGGCTCGACCAGGGCGCAGAACTCGACGCGCTGCTGCCGGAAGCTTTCGCCGTGGTGCGCGAGGCGGGCAAACGGACGCTGGGCATGCGCCATTTCGATGTCCAGTTGATCGGCGGCATGGTGTTGCACAACGGCAAGATCGCCGAAATGCGCACCGGCGAAGGCAAGACGCTGGTGGCGACGCTGGCGGCCTATCTCAATGCCTTGCCCGGCAAGGGGGTACACATCGTCACCGTCAATGATTATCTTGCCAGCCGCGACGCCGAATGGATGGGGCAAATCTACGAATTCCTCGGCCTCTCCACGGGGTGCAATCTGTCGCGCATGGAGCACTCCGGCAAACAGGCGGCCTATGCGGCGGATATCACCTACGGCACCAACAACGAATTCGGCTTCGACTACCTGCGCGACAACATGGTGTATTCCGCCACCGACCGGGTGCAGCGCCCGCTGGCCTACGCCATCGTCGACGAGGTGGATTCCATTCTCATCGACGAGGCGCGCACGCCGCTCATCATTTCCGGCCAGGCGGAGGATCACACTGAGCTTTACCTGAAGATGAACGAAATCGCCCCGCTCCTGAAACGCCAGGAAGGCGAGGGCGACAATGTGACCAAGCCCGGCGATTACACCGTCGACCTCAAGGCGCACCAGGTGTTGCTCACCGAACAGGGGCACGAAACCGCCGAGCAACTCATGGCGCGGATGGGATTGCTCTCCGGGGGCGCGGGGCTGTACGACCCCGCCAACATCCTGCTCATGCACCATCTGTACGCCGCCCTGCGCGCCCATGCCCTCTACCACAAGGATCAGCATTATGTGGTGCAGAACGGCGAAGTCATCATCGTCGACGAATTCACTGGCCGCCTGATGGCGGGGCGGCGCTGGTCGGAGGGCTTGCACCAGGCGGTCGAAGCCAAGGAAGGCGTGCGGGTGCAGTCCGAAAACCAGACGCTGGCCTCGATCACGTTCCAGAATTACTTCCGCATGTACGGCAAGCTCGCCGGCATGACCGGCACCGCCGATACCGAAGCCTACGAGTTCCACTCGATCTACGGGCTGGAAACCGTGGTGATCCCGACCAACCGTCCGTCGAAGCGCGCGGACGCCAACGACAAGGTGTACCGCACCGCCGCCGAGAAATGGCGGGCGGTGATCGCCGACATCCGCGACTGCATCCAGCGCGGCCAGCCGGTGCTGGTGGGCACAACCTCCATCGAGAACAACGAATACCTCTCCGGACTGCTGGAGCGGGAAGGCGTCCGGCACGAGGTGCTCAACGCCAAGCAGCACGACCGCGAAGCCGAGATCATCACCCAGGCGGGCCTGCCCGGACAGGTGACGATCGCCACCAACATGGCCGGGCGCGGCACCGACATCGTGCTCGGCGGCAATATCGACAAGAAACTGGCGGCGGCGCGCGCCGACGAAAAACTCTCCGAAGCCGAAAAGGAAGCGGCCATCGCCGCCCTGCATGCCGACTGGCAGGTTGTGCACAATCAGGTCGTCGCGGCTGGCGGGCTGCACATCATCGGCACCGAGCGCCACGAATCGCGCCGCATCGACAATCAGTTGCGCGGGCGCTCCGGACGGCAGGGCGATCCGGGATCGAGCCGCTTTTACCTTTCGCTGGAAGACCCGTTGCTGAAGATTTTCGCGGGCGAGCGCCTGAACGCCATCATGGTGCGGCTGAAGATGCCCGAGGACGAAGCCATCGAGCACGGTATGGTGACGCGCTCGCTCGAATCGGCGCAGCGCAAGGTCGAACAGCGCAATTTCGACATCCGCAAGCAATTGCTCGAATACGACGACGTCGCCAACGACCAGCGCAAGGTCATCTACAAGAACCGAAATGAGTTGCTGGAAAACGATGACATCACCGACACCGTGCGCGGCATGCGCCGCGAGGTGCTGGATACGGTCTTCCGTCTGTACGTGCCGAAAGAAAGCGTCGAAGAGCAATGGGACATCCCCGCGCTCGAACGGGCGCTGGCTGCCGATTTCCTGCTGCCGCTGCCGGTCGGGGAATGGATCAAGAGCGATTCCAGCCTCGACGACGACGCCATCCTCGAACGCATCGTCGAAGCCGCCGAAACCGCCTACGCGCGGAAGATCGCCGTGGTCGATCCCCCGCTCTGGCACCAGTTCGAGCGCAACATCACGCTCCAGAATCTCGACAACCTCTGGCGCGAACACCTGGCCGCGCTCGACCTGCTGCGCCAGGGCATCCACCTGCGCAGCTACGCGCAGAAAAATCCCAAGCAGGAGTACAAGCGCGAGGCGTTCCAACTCTTCGGCGGCATGGTCGACGCCTGGAGCCACGAAACGACCCGCATCCTGCTCGCCGTGCAGATTCGCACCGAGGCGGCGGAAGAACAACTCGCCGCCGCCGAAGCGCCGCCGCCCGGGGCCGAAAATATCCGCTACCAGCACGCGGATTACGACGAAGCCCTCGCCAGCGACACAAAAAGGCCGCCCTCGCCCGCGGTCGCGGGACCGAAGATCGGGCGCAACGATCCTTGCCCCTGCGGCTCGGGCAAGAAATACAAGCATTGCCATGGCCGGTTGAATTGAAAACCGGGGCGGGTGGGTTCCGCCCAACCATATATCCGCCGCCGCAACGGATCAGCCTTCCGAAACGCCACGGCAACTTGCAGGGCCGTCTTTATAGCAAATCAACTTGATGCGCTCATGTCGATCCGCACTTTTCGGAGGATATGTGCTTCAATTTGTTAATCCGCTTTAATCAGCGGCGCTGATTAAAAGGGGGTGGGAGGCGCGAGACGGCCATCCACTCCCCGCCGCCAGGATTGTGCCGCTTCCGGCCAGGCGTCATTTGAGCTGTTCCACCTTGTAGCCTTTGCTGCGCAGGAGATGCAACAAGCCGTCCTTGCCGATGAGGTGCCCGAAGCCCACAATCACGAATTCCGTTCTTTTCGTTTTCAGGAAGCGCTCCAGTCTGGGAAGCCAGGCATGATTTCTTTTGGTGAATAGACGATTGTAAAGGGCGGGCGATTTCAATCGGGTTTGTTCTATCAACGCTTCCGTGCCTTCGGCCTTGCCGAGTTTCCACTCCTCGATGTATTCGGCAATGCGCGTGTATTGATCGAAGTCTCCCATGGATGCTTCCGCGACTTCAGCTTCCGCGACTTCATTTGGGTCGATATCATCGAATACCGTTAGCTGGGTCTCGATGCTTTCCAGGAACAGGCGCCTTTTACCGGCTTTCTTGGCGTGGGCGTAATAGTGAAAGTCAACGCCCGGTTTCACGAAACCCATTTTTTCAAGCAGCTTGACTCCAATGAACATCATCGCCCATGCTGGCTTGAATTGTTGGAAGTCCTCCAGCCGCACGCCCGCCGCGGCACACTCTTGCGCCAGGCGTTCATAGACTTCGGGGCGCAGCTCCGTCTTCAGGGTCTTGCCGGGCGGAAGAAGAAGATTCCGCATATGCGTCATGATTTCAATCTCGAGCTTGCCTATATTGGTTTCAAACGCCACGGCTTCCGATCTTTCAAATGCCATGTCGAATTCCCTGGGCAGCGGGTAATCGGTTTGCCTCAATATATGCCAACTGCCGGCAAGATACATTACGTTATCGCCATGGCTGATTTTCCATACCGCTGACTGTGCGAAGACCGGCGTGCCGCACAGAAAGACAAAAAACAGTAAAACTGCCCGAAGCATTCGTTTCATTTGTTTCTCCACGGGAAGGTTCAGATGCCGCTCATGTTGATGTATTTGATCGCCAAGTATTCCCCGATGCCGTAACGCGAGCCTTCGCGGCCAATGCCGGATTGCTTGACGCCGCCAAAAGGGGCGACCTCGTTCGAGATTATGCCAGTATTGACGCCCACCATACCATATTCCAGGCGCTCGGCCACCCGCCACGCGCGCCCCAGGTCGCGCGCGTAGAAATAACTCGCCAGCCCGTATTCGGTGTCGTTGGCCAACGCCACGACTTCGTCCTCCGTATGGAAGCGGAACAGGGGCGCGAGCGGACCGAAGGTTTCTTCGCGCGCCACCGCCATCGCCGCGTTGGCGCCGACGAGCACCGTGGGCGTGAAAAAGGTGCGCCCGAGTACATGCCGCGCCCCGCCGGTGAGGATGCGCGCGCCGTGCGCGACGGCATCGGCAATGTGGGCTTCGACCTTGGCGACCGCGCTTTCGTCGATCAATGGCCCGACCGCCACGCCCGCCTCGGCGCCGTTTCCCACCTTGAGCGTTTCGACCGCGCGCACCAGCCGGGCGGCGAAGGCGTCGTACACTTTGTCATGGATATAGAACCGGTTGGCGCACACGCAGGTTTGCCCCGCGTTGCGATATTTGGAAGCCAACGCGCCTTCGACCGCAGCCTCGAGATCGGCGTCGTCGAAAACGATGAAAGGCGCGTTGCCGCCCAATTCCAGCGATATTTTCTTGATCGTCGCCGCAGCCTGCGCCATCAGTATCCGCCCGACTTCGGTCGAGCCGGTGAAACTGAGCTTGCGCACGCGGGGATCGGCGGCGAGCGCCGCGCCGGTCTCGCCCGCCGGGCCGGTCACGACCGACAACACTCCCGGCGGGATGCCGGCGCGCTCGCCCAGCGCCGCCAGCGCCAGCGCGGTGAGCGGTGTTTGCGACGCGGGCTTCACCACCATGGGACAGCCCGCCGCCAGCGCCGGAGCGGCTTTGCGCGTAATCATCGCCGCCGGGAAATTCCACGGCGTGATCGCCGCGCACACGCCGACCGGCTCGCGCGTCACCACGATGCGCTGTCCCGGAGTCGGGGCGGGAATGATGTCGCCATAGGCGCGCTTGCCTTCCTCGGCGAACCACTCGATGAAGGAGGCGGCATAGGCGATCTCGCCACGCGCTTCGGCAAGCGGCTTGCCTTGTTCGGCGGTCATGATGCGGGCGAGGTCTTCCCGGTGGCGCACGATTTGTTCGAACCAGTTCCGCAATATCGCCGAGCGCTCGCGGGCGGGACGCACCCGCCAGGCAGGCCAGGCGTCCGCCGCGGCGGCGATGGCCGCGCGCGTTTCCGCTTCGCCCAGGGCGGGTACGCTGGCAAGAGGCTCGCCAGTGGCGGGGTTGGCGATTTCGATGCGGCGCGCGGCATCCAGCCATTGTCCGCCCACGAGGCAGCGGTCGCGCAACAGGCCGGGATCGTCGAGGCTCAGCATGGGACAGGCTCCGGGAGAAAAAACAGACAGGGGGGCATTCTTCCATGGGCGCGCGCGCGTGACCAAGCAATATTGCGAAACGCGCCCGCCGCGCGCTTTACCCGTCATCATGATGTGCGGCACAATACGCCTCTCTCGTGGCCGCGGCGCGCGGAGATTTTCCGCCCCTTCCTGAGATGTTGTTACCATACTGAATTCCTTCTCCCGGGCGGTTCCCGGGATTCACGGCGTACCTGTTTTCCCGGGAATTGCGGACTTCATATGCTTTCCGATCCTGCCACTGTTCCCCGTCCTCATCCCGCCGAACCCGCTCCAGGCCACTTTCGCGGGCTGGCCGCTTGTTATTTCGCCGCCACCCGCCCGGCTTTCCTGTCCGTCACCCTGACGGGCAGTCTCATCGGACTGGCAAGCGCCTGTCTCGGCGGCGCGGCGTTCGACCTTCCGCGGGCGCTGCTCGTCGTGCTGCTCGCCCTCGCCGTCCATGCCGGCATCAATGTCATCAACGATTACCATGACGCCCGCAGCGGCGCGGACGCCGCCAATCATGAACGGCTTTTCCCCTTTACCGGCGGTAGCCGTTTCATCCAGAACGGGGTATTGAGCGCGCGCGATACCGGCATTTTCGGCTATGTCCTGCTCGCGCTGGTGATTCCACCCGGATTGTGGCTGGCGTGGATGAGCGGTCCGGGGCTTCTTCTCATCGGCGCGGCCGGGCTTTTCTTCGGCTGGGCTTACACCGCGCCGCCGCTGGCGCTGGTCAGGCGAGGGTTGGGCGAGACCGCCATCGCTGCGGGCTGGCTGCTGGTGACGGTCGGCAGCGATTATGCGCTGCGCGGCGCATTCAGTTTCCAGCCCGTGGCCGCCGGTCTTTCCTTCGCCCTGCTGGTTGTCGATGTTCTTTACATCAACCAGTTTCCTGATCGCGCCGGCGACGATGCTTCCGGCAAACGCACATTGGTTGTGCGCTTGGGCGTGGATGCCGCAAAATGGGGCTATCTGCTGATCGGCATCGCCGCCCATGGCTGGCTGATCGTCATGATTGGAGAAAACATCCTGCCGCAAGAAACAGGATTCGCCGCTTTCACGGTGGCGCTCACCCTCACCGCCGGGCGCGATCTGATCGAATACGCCGGGAATCCCGCCGCCCTGCGCCCGGCGATCGTCCGCACCATTCTCGCCGCCAATGTGCACGGCGTGCTCATCGCCGCCGCGCTTGCCTGGGCCGCCGTCCGGTAGAAAAGAAAAGGAGAAACACGCATGATCGGACGCCTGTCCGGCATCCTGCTGGAAAAAAATCCGCCACAGATCCTCATCGACGCGGGCGGCGTCGGCTACGAACTCGACGTGCCGATGAGCACGTTCTATGATCTGCCCGCTCGCGGCGAAAAAGTATGCCTTCATACCCATTTTCTCGTGCGCGAGGACGGCCATTTTCTTTATGGTTTCGCCACGAACGAGGAACGCGCCACTTTCCGCCAGTTGCTCAGGATTTCCGGTATCGGCGCGCGCATGGCGCTGGCGGTGCTTTCCGGGCTGTCGACCGGCGAACTGGCCCAGGCCATCGCGCTCCAGGAAAGTGGGCGTCTGGTGAAAATCCCCGGCATCGGCAAGAAGACCGCCGAACGGCTGCTGCTGGAATTGCGCGGCAAGCTCGAAGCACCTCCGCGCGGCGCGGCATCCCTTCCCCCGCCCCGCCCCGGCGCGCCCGCCGCCGATGTGTTCGGCGATATTCTCAACGCCCTGCTCGCCCTCGGCTACAGCGAACGCGAAGCGCGCGGCGCGATGAAGGATCTGCCCGGGGACGTGGAGATCGCCGCCGGCATCCGGCAGGCGCTCAAGCAATTATCGAAGGGGTGAAATGTCGATTTTCTTTACATGTATGTTGGATATAATCGTTTTTCGCAAATAAATCATCGTTGTACGTCCTGGCGCGATTCGTGCTTGATGTCCTCGTGGAAAATTGAATCGCTCCCGATTTTTTGCAAAGGACATGCCATGAATATCAGAACGATCCGCGGACTCGCCATTGGCGGCATGTTGGCGTTGGCGGCGTCCGCGTCGCACGCGGCTTTTGTCGATTCGTGGGACTATGTGCTCGACCTGCACTGGGCCAATCCCAGCCCAAACGGCGCGGGCATCACGCTGTCCAACGATGCGCGTTCGCTCAGCTGGGGCTACAGCGGCGGGGATTACCACGACGCCAACCAGCCGCAGAGCCTTTCGAGCAGCGGCCTGGAAATCACCCAGACCCCCGCTGCCGGCGCCATCGCCACCCACACCGACCCCAACACGAAGCCGGGCGCTGTGCCGGTGAATATTTTCACGCACTACAACAATATCATTTCGACCGGTTTCACCACCCTCACCGCAGCGCAACTGGTATCGACAATCACGTTGCGCCCTTCCGATAACGCTTCCGTGGTGGCGCACACGATCACGACATCCTTCGATGTGTATTTTCTCGAATCGGAAAACACAAACCGCAATTGCGTCCCGGACAGCCAGTCGATATGCGATGACGTTTTCGCCATCGCCTACAGCCCGATCAACGGCTCGTTCGAATACGATGGCGTGACTTACACGTTCAGCTATTTCGATGACCCCTCGCTCATCAACCCGATCAGCGATGCCGCATGCAGCGCGGCGCACGCCCCCACGCCCTGCGTCGGCTTCCTGACGCCGGAACAGGATCACACGACCGTACAGTTCGCGTTTTCGATCCGGGGAGGCGCGGTCTCGCCTCCCCCCGGACGCGGCGATGTCCCCGAGCCTGGCGTGCTGGCCTTGTTCGGTATCGGCTTGGCGGGATTGAGCGCGGTGTACCGCCGCCGCCGCGCCTGACCGGCTTTCGCGATCAAGGCGGCCACCGCCATCCGAACGGGGAGTTTCGGCTCCCCGTTTCTTTTTCGCGCCGCATTTCTTCCGCCGATGTCTTTCATCGTATTCCCGCATTGCCGGAACGAGCCATCGGCTACACTTCGCCTCATGATAGAAACCGATATTCTCCAGGCCGAAGACAGCCGCCTCGTCGCCCCCGCCGTGGCCGACCGGCGGGAAGATGCCATCGAGCGCGCCCTGCGCCCCCGGCGGCTGGCCGAATACATTGGACAGGCCAAGGCGCGCGAACAACTCGAAATTTTCATCACCGCCGCGCGCGCGCGCCGGGAAGCGCTCGATCATGTGCTGCTTTTCGGCCCGCCCGGACTGGGCAAGACCACGCTCGCCCATATCATCGCCGCCGAAATGGGCGTCAATCTGCGCCAGACCTCGGGGCCGGTACTGGAGCGCGCCGGCGATCTGGCGGCGCTGCTCACCAATCTTGACGCGCATGACGTCCTTTTCATCGATGAAATCCACCGTCTCTCGCCAGTGGTGGAAGAAATCCTCTACCCGGCGCTCGAAGATTTCCAGATCGACATCATGATCGGCGAAGGGCCGGCGGCGCGTTCGGTCAAACTCGACCTGCCGCCCTTCACCCTCATCGGCGCGACCACCCGCGCTGGCATGCTCACCAATCCCCTGCGCGACCGCTTCGGCATCGTGTCGCGCCTGGAGTTCTATACGCCACAGGAATTGACCGTCATCGTCACGCGCTCGGCGCGCCTGCTGGGCATGGAAATCGACGAAGCCGGCGCGATGGAGATCGCTCGCCGCGCGCGCGGCACGCCAAGGATCGCCAACCGCCTGTTGCGCCGGGTGCGGGATTACGCCGAAGTCCGCGCCAATGGCCGCGTGGGCCGCGAGGTCGCCGACGCCGCGTTGCGGATGCTCGATGTCGATGCGCTTGGACTCGATCTCATGGATCGCAAGCTGCTCGGCGCGATGCTGGAAAAATTCAACGGCGGCCCGGTGGGGCTGGATAACCTCGCCGCCGCGATCGGCGAATCCCCCGATACCATCGAAGATGTCATCGAACCCTATCTGATCCAGCAGGGTTATCTGCAACGCACTCCGCGCGGTCGGGTTGCCTCGCACACGATCCGGCGCCATTTCGGCCTGGCGTCTCCCGCGCCCGGAGACGGCCTGTTCCCCTCGTGAGCCATGCCGCCATGGTACGCGGATTCCTGGTACTGATGCTGGCGCTGTGCGTGCTCGGCGGGCTTTATCTGTTCATCCATGGCCCGGTGTTTTTCATGCCCGGCCGCCTCGATCCGGCTCTTGGCCGCCAGTTCGGCGCCGCCGCCAGCCGCGCGCTCGGCGCGGGCCTGCTCGCGATGGCGGGGATGGGCGCCATTTTCTTGTGCGGCAATTACCACATCACCCCTCGCCGCCTGCCCGGCCCCGCCATGCAAAAATTGTATTTCACCTTGGCCGTGCTCGCCGTGGGGCTGATGGGCCTAGCGGTCGCGCTCTCCGAGCCGGTTCTTGCCGCGCCCGCCGCCATTCCTGTCAGCCGACCCGCAATACCAGCCCCTTGAGATATTCACCTTCGGGCGCGGCCAGCCCTATCGGGTGATCGGCCGCCGCCGTGAGGCGGTGCAGGATACAGGCGTCGACACCGGCGTCGCTTGCCGCCCCGGCGACGATTTTCTGGAACATCTCCGCGCCGATACCGCCCGAGCAGGAATACGTCATCAATACGCCTTCGGGTGCGAGCAGCCGGAACGCGCACAGGTTGATGTCCTTATACGCGCGCGCCGCCCGCGCCGCGTGGGCGGCGGAAGGAGCGAACTTGGGCGGATCGAGCACGATCAGATCAAAATTTTCGCCCGCTTCCCGCAACGCGCGCAGGGCGGAAAATACATCGTCCTCGCGCCAGCGCGCGCGGTCCGCGTCGAGTTGCGGATTGTGGGCGAGATTGCGCGCCGCGCCCGCCAGCGCCGGGCCGGAGGAGTCGATCGACAGCACGTTCGCCGCGCCGCCCGCCAGCGCCTGCAACGAAAAGCCGCCGGTATAGCAGAAACAATTCAGCACCCGCCGCCCGCGCGCCAAGGCGCTGGTCAGCAGACGGTTATCGCGCTGATCGAGATAAAAACCGGTTTTGTGGCCCGCGGCCACATCGACTTCCATGCGCACCCCGTTTTCCTCGATCAGCAGGGGCGCGGCGGGCAGCGCGCCCCAGGCGCATCCGCTGACCGGCTCCAGACCTTCGAGCCTCCTGACCTCGGAATCCGAGCGCTCGTAGATCGCCGCGCACGCCGTGGCCTGTACCAGCGCGGCGATAATCGCCTCGCGCCATTTCTCGGCCCCGGCACTGGTCAACTGGATCACGACCACGGTGCCGTAACGGTCGGCGATCACCCCTGGCAACCCGTCGGCTTCGCCATGGATGAGGCGTATTCCCTCCTGCCCCGCCAGCCCCGGAAACGATGCCCGCCATGCCACGGCCCGCGCGATCCGCCGTTTGAAAAAAGCGTGATCGACATTTTCGGCGGCATCGAAACTCCACGTGCGCGCGCGGATTTTCGACTCCGGCGACCATGCCGCCCGCGCCAGCACGCGCCCGTCGGCGGCCACGACCTCGACCGTGTCGCCGCGCCGCGCCCGCCCTTCGAGCCGCGCCACCGAAGCGGCGAAAATCCAGGGATGACGGCGCAGGACGGAACGTTCCTTGCCGGGATGAAGATGAAGTCGTGCCATGGAGGAAGAAAAAGATTGTGGAAGCTGGCTGTCGCGGTTGCTTGCTACATTACTTCCGCGCCCGGGGATGCGCGGCCTCGTAGACCCGCGTCAAATGCTGGAAATCGAGATGTGTGTACACCTGCGTCGAACGGATGCTGGCGTGGCCGAGAAGTTCCTGCACCGCGCGCAGATCGCCGGAAGATTGCAACAGGTGGCTGGCGAAACTGTGCCGGAGCATGTGCGGATGCACGTGCACGCCAAGCCCGGCCTCCCGCGTCCAGCGCGCCAGGCGTCCGCGGATCGCGCCCGCGCTCATGCGCCGCCCATTGCGGGTAATGAACAACGCCCGCTCGCCGCGGGAAGGCAATTGCGCGCGCACCTCCAGCCAGGCCGCGATCGCCGTGAGCGCCGGCTGGCCCACCGGCACCGTGCGCTTGCGCTTGCGCTTGCCATGCACCGTGACCATGGCGCTGGCGGCATCGACCCAACCGTTCTCGCTGCCGCTGTCGAGGTCGAGCCCGGCCAGTTCCGCCAGCCGCAATCCGGAAGAGTAGAAAAGCTCGAACATGGCGTGATCTCGCACCTCCAGCACGGATTCGGATGGCGCTTCGAGTAGCGCGGCGGCCTGTTCCACCGACAACGCCTTGGGCAGCAAGACGGGCGAGCGGGGTGCGCGGATACCGGCGACGGGATTGCCGCGCAGGCCATGGCGGCGGATCAACCAGCGGTAAAGGCCGCGCCAGGCCGACAGCGTGCGCGCGATCGAGCGTCCGGAAAGACCCTCGCCATGCAGGCGGACGGTGAAACGGCGGATGTCCTGCGCATCCAGATCTTCCGGCATGCGCATCCCGGCGAACTTGGCCAGGCGCAGCAAATCGCGCCGGTAGCTCTCCAGCGTGAGCGCCGCCGCCCGCCGCTGCGTCGCCAGCCAGCCCAGATACGCCTCGGCCCACGGCGGGAGAGCGGTATCCGCGTCCATTCTCAACCGATCTCGCCAAGCAGCGCCGACGATGCCAATGCGCCAATGCGTTCGAGATAGAGCGTACCCATTTCGCTGTAGAAACGCTCGCTCTCCTCGCTTCCCAGCGCGAGCATGCCTACCGTCTGCGTATTCCGCCGCAACGGCATCAGCGCCACCGAACGGATATGGGGCGCCATTTCACCGAACCAGCCCAGCACCTCGATATTGCCCGGCGCGCCGCAATAAGGCCGGCGCATGTCGCCCGCGAAAAGACGCACTCCCTCGCTCACCGGCGAGAACTCGTTTCCTTCGCGCGCCAGCACGCTGTTCCAGAGGCGCAAGGCCACATGCGGCACGGAAAAATCCTCCTGCATGCTGGCGAAGAGCGCGCGGCGCACGCCGTCGTAACCATTCGCTTCGAGCAGCGCCACGGCGAGGCGCTGCACTTTCTCGCTGATGTCGTCGTTTTGCTCGCCGAACCGGATCAATTCGGCAAGCTTCTGCTCCAGTTGCTGGATCTTGCCGCGCAGGGCGTGGAGCTGGCGTTCGGTCAGGGAAATCGCCTTCCCGTGGCGCGGATGCGGCACGGTGAGCACGGTCAGCAATTCGCTGTGCTCGGAAAGGAAATCGGGATGCGCGCGCAAGTAGCGCACGACGTCTTCGGCGCTCATCGCGCCATTTTCCGGTAGGGGCATTTTCGTAATCATCATGCGTGCGTGGGAAAAGTTCTTCCAGGCCGGGCCTGTGTCATTGCAACGAGATTTCGCCCTCGAACACCGTCACCGCCGGGCCGGTCATCAATACCGGCCCGCCCGGCCCGGCCCAGGCGATATCGAGTCTGCCGCCACGGGTATCGACACGCACGGGCGAGCTGGCAAGGCCGCGCAAGATGACCGCGACCGCCGCCGCGCAAGCGCCAGTACCGCAGGCAAGCGTCTCGCCCGCCCCGCGCTCATACACCCGCAGGCGGATATGGTGCGCATCGACCACCTCGGCAAAACCGGCATTGACCCGCGCCGGGAAATCCGGATGCGAAGCGAGCCGCGCGCCCAGCTCCGCCACTGGCGCGCCCGCGACATCAGCCACGACCTGCACCGCATGCGGATTGCCCATCGACAGCGCCGTGATCGCCACCGTCTGTCCATCGACATCGAGCGGCTGGACGACGGCATCCGAGCGGGACGTGAATGGAATGCGCGCCGGATCGAATACCGGCACGCCCATGTCGACCGTGACCAAGCCATCGCCGGTGAGCGTCGGCGCGATGATGCCGGCGCGGGTTTCGACCCGGATCGTGCGTTTGCCGGTAAGTCCCTTGTCGTACACGAAACGCGCGAAACAGCGCACGCCATTGCCGCACTGCTCCACCTCGCCGCCATCGGCATTGAAAATGCGGTAGCGGAAATCGGCGTCGGCGCGGGTTGGCGGCTCGACCACCAGCAATTGATCGCAACCAATGCCGAAGTGGCGATCGGCGAGCGCGCGCACGCGCGCCGGATTTAAGTCCACGGGCGCGCGCGTGGCGTCGATGAGCACGAAATCGTTGCCCAGCCCATGCATTTTGGTAAAACGCAGCTTCATCACCGGATCGGGAAGAAAATAATTTCCGATTCTCGCCCAGCGACCGCTCGTCGTCCAGCATCAGGAATCAGATACGCGCCCACCCGCCTTGAATCCGATCCCTGATACCCGATTCCTGGTACCTGGAATTTGGCCCGCTACCGGTCTGCTTCCGGCAGCGGTTCGAACAGCGCGGCGATGTCCGCTTCGCTGAATTTGATGTCGCCCTGGTGCCCCTCCGCGAGGATGCTCGCCGCGAGAGCCGCCTTGCGCTCTTGCAGGGCAAGGATTTTCTCCTCGATGCTACCGGCGGCGATGAGTTTGTAGACGAATACGGGTTTGTCCTGGCCCAGGCGGTGGGCGCGGTCGGTGGCCTGGTTTTCCACGGCGGGATTCCACCAGGGGTCATAGTGGATCACGGTGTCCGCCGCCGTGAGGTTCAGCCCGACGCCGCCCGCCTTGAGGCTGATCAGGAAAACCGGCGCTTTGCCTTCCTGGAAGGTCTTGACCTGTGTTTCCCGGTCACGCGTTTCGCCATCCAGGCGCACGTGGGGGATCTGGAGGCCGAGAAGTTCGGCTTCGATCAGGTCGAGCATGGCGGTGAATTGCGAGAAGACGAGGATGCGCCGCCCTTCGTCCACGAGTTCCGGCAGCATGTCCATGAGGAGATTCAGCTTGGCGCGTTCTTTTATTTTTTTGGCCGTGGCGGATTTGATCAGGCGCGGGTCGCAGCAAACTTGCCGCAGTTTCAGCAGCGCGTCGAGGATGACGATCTGGCTGCGCTTGAAGCCCTTGCTGGCGATTTCCGCGCGCACTTTTTCGTCCATGGCCGCCCGCACGGTTTCGTAGAGGTCGCGTTGCGTGCCGGAGAGTTCCACAGTGCGCACGGTGATGGTTTTCGGGGGAAGTTCCGCGGCGACTTCGTCTTTCTTGCGGCGCAGGATGAAAGGGCGCAACCGGCGCGCGAGCAGGTCGCGGCGCAGTGTGTCGCCCTGCTTTTCGATGGGCGTGCGCCAGATGCGGACGAAATCCTTGTGGCTGCCGAGAAAACCGGGCAAAAGGAAATCGAATTGCGCCCACAGTTCTCCCAGATGGTTTTCCAGCGGGGTGCCGGTCAGGCAGAGGCGGTACCTTGCCTTGATCTGGCGGACGGTTTCGGCGCTCTTGCTGCGGAAATTTTTGACGGTCTGGGCTTCATCCAGGATGAGCATATGATATTCGTGCCGCCCGAGCGCTTCGCCGTCCCGCCAGAGGAGCGGGTAGGTGGTGAGTACGATGTCGTGTCCCGGTATTTCGGCGAAGCGCTCCTTGCGTTCCTTGCCGTACAGGCTCAAGACTTTGAGCGAGGGGGCGAAGCGGGCGGTTTCGTTTTTCCAGTTGAAGACGAGCGAGGTGGGCAGGACCGCCAGGACGGGGGCGTCCAGGCGGCCCGCTTCTTTTTCCAGCAGGATGTGCGCCAGCGCTTGCGCGGTTTTGCCCAAGCCCATGTCGTCGGCGAGGATGCCCGCCAAATCCTGTTCGCGCAGGTATTGCAGCCAGGCCAGGCCAGCGCGCTGGTAGTCGCGCAGGGCGAGCCGCAAGCCTTGCGGCGGCGCGACATCCTGCACGCCATGGCTGTTGCGCAGACGCTCGGCGAGCCGAATGACGGCTTCCGGCCCCTTGAATTTCCAGCGGGATTGGTCTTGGAATTCGTCCAGGCGCGCGGCGTCCCAGCGGGAAAGTTGCAATGGGCCGTTCTCGTAGCCCGAACCCGCGAAAAGGTCGATCAATACATGTACGATGGGTTGCAGCCGCCCGGCGGGCACGCGCAGGCGGCGCTCGTCTTCGGTCATCAGCGTCACGGGTTCTTCGGGAGGGATGCTGGCGAGGGTGTACGCATTCAGCCAGCGCGGTTCCCGGCGGAAGAGGTCCGCCAGCAGGGGCGCGAGCGCCAGGCGCTCGCCTTCGACCACCACGCCCAGATCGAGGGATAGCCAGCCTTCCCCGGTTTCGTCGATGTCCGCTTCCCAGGATTCGACTTCCAGATAATGGTGGCGAAAGCCCGGTTTGAACAGGAGCCGCCAGCCGGATTGTTCCAGTTTCTTGCGGTTCTGCATGAAATGAAGCCAGTTTTCTTCCGAAGGCAGAGTATAGATTTCCGTGGGATGCATTCGATCGGGCAAGAAATATAGTCTATGAGAAGGCGTCGAGTGAAAGTCGAACGATTTGAGCAGGGTTTGCACCAGTTTCTTTTCGGCTTTGTGATCGCGTTGCAGCCGGACGACTTCGCTGCTTTTCAGCGTAATATATTCGCGCATATCGCCGGGCGGCACGTGCGCTTCACCGTAAAGGAAAGCTATCGTGGCGTAATCGAATTTGCTGGACTTGTAGCTGCCGCCCGCTTGCTGTTGCATGTAGACGCCATCGAGCGTATCAAGCTGCAATTCCCCCAGCGGCGGCCCCGTCAATACGCGGCATGCCGTTTTCGGATCGGACAGGGGCAAGGGCGCTTGCGGCGAGATTTCGGCCAGCGTTTCGGCGACCAGTGCGGCCTCGCGCCTGGAAATGGGTTGCAGGGTCAGGAACTTTTCGACAAACGCGGCGGGCAGGGCGACCTCCAGCGGGCCGAGTTCTCCAGTGCTTCGATCCAGATACCACGGCGGCAGGAGCGGAAGTACCTGGGTAGAGGCGGCGATCGCGGCGTCGACTTCGACCTTGGGGCGCTGTGAACCTCCGCTTCCCGGTTTCCAGGCGATCCGCGCGGGACGAGGCGCACCTTTCTTGAGAACCTCCTCCATGCGATCCGCGCCCAAGCGTTCGCTGTCGATGAGCAGTTCCAGCAAATCGCCGATGTTGGTGCGCGGCGGAAGCATAATGGAGGCGTCGCCGTAATAATCACCATAAATATCGTCATAATAATCGTCGTCATCGCCGTTGTCACCATAGCGATTTGTATACGACTTTCGCTGCAAGCTCCAGAGCCGGCGGAGAATGGGCAAATCATTTTCCGAGACGAATTTCGGCGGCGCCACGAGGGCGCGCTCGGTCAAAGACCAATTGCGCGCCAATTTCAGGCTGTTTCCTTTCTGGATGTACAACAACACCGTGTTGGGTGATATTTCGAGACGGTAGAAAAGCCGCGCCGGCGGCGCGCCCTTGCGTTTCCTGGGAGGCGCCCCATCCGACCGGGCGATCTGGCGCAATTCGGTGAGCCATGCGAGCAGATACGGAGAAACCACCTCGTCCCGCCGTTCCGGCATCTGGAATATTTCCAGTATCTTCAGGGACGCCGCCGCCACATGTTCGCAGTTATGGCCCTGGGAGCAGGAACAAACCCCCAGGATGCCATGGCGCGTGATCTCCGCGCGCACTTTATAAGATTGACCGGCATCGCCGTTTACGATGGCGGCCAATGTAGGGTACTCGTATTCAGCGCGCTCGACCCGCCCTTCCCGCAAATATGTTTCACCGCGCGTGATGATCTTCTGTCCCAGCCAATTGACGAGATCTTCGTAAGTGAAACTGAAATATTTGTCCTGATATTTCCGCACGAAAATAGACTCCGAAAAATAAACGCCTGTTTGCCTTCACTGCCCGAAAGAATCGGCGCCCGGCGCGGAATGCGCCGTGTCCGTGTTTTGCGCCACATCGCCCCGCGCGATCGTCCACGCCACCAGTTCGGCGGCGAGCTGGTCGGCGGCGGAGCCAAAAGCCGCGACGACGGCGGGAACCGCGCTGGCGGCGGCGGCGGCCCGGCGCTCGAAGACGCGGCTGGCGACGATGCGGCGGCTGGCGGTGTCGATCAGGCGGACATCGAGCCGGATGACCGCCTCCGGAAGAGAAGCGCCGCCCTGGCGATATTCGCTGTGGAAGGTGTTCAGGTCGCTGAGGAGTTCGAGATCGGCGAAGGCGCGCATTTCATCGGTTGACAGGGCGCTGACGCGGCCATCCTCGCGGAATGCGTCGAACAAGCGGTTGC
Organism: Azoarcus sp.; assembly: GCA_031277975.1. Classification (GTDB taxonomy): domain Bacteria; phylum Pseudomonadota; class Gammaproteobacteria; order Burkholderiales; family Rhodocyclaceae; genus WRNU01. The sequence goes on along the minus strand of JAITLI010000013.1, from coordinate 4,209 downwards.
GCATGAGCAGTGGCGCGGGTTCGTGCCAGTTCGCGCCTTTGTAGACGCTGACCCGGTTCTGCTCGGGAATGACGAGGATGCGCTGCCCGAGCAATTGCCCGCCTGTCTCCGGCCGGGCGATACGCAGCGACCATGGGCGGGGGGCGCTGTCGCCGTCCGCCGGTTTCGGGATGGCCGCGGGCAGCAGGTAAACATCGACGGGCTGCGGCGCGGGCAGGATCGAACACGCCGTGGACAGCAGGACGCACAGCGCGCCCAGGCCGGCGCGACAAGCGCGATGGCGGATCATGGCTTGAACTCCCGGGTAGGTTCGAGGCCGAGGAGATAATCGGCGGGGCGCTCTTCGAGGCGGCGGGCGATAACGCGCAATGATGCCAGCGTAGCGCGCAGTTCGGTGACGGCGGGGCCGAGATCGGCCAGGGCGGCGAGACCGGCATTGAGCGGCGCGTGGTTGTCGGTGAGCAATTTTTCGACGGATTGCGTCGTGCGTTCGAGCGCGGACATCGCGCGTTGCGCACTGTCGAGCGCGGTGCGGCCCTGTTCGTCGAGCAGGCGATTGGCCGCGCGCAGCAGTTGCGACGCATCCCCGAGCACCGCGTTGGCCTGCTCGCTGGCGCGGGCGAGCTGGCGCAGCGCCTGGCGTATCTCGTCGCGTTCGGCGGCCAGCGCGGCTGTGGTGCGTTCGAGGTTTTCCAGGCTGTGACCAATGCTGGCGATATTGTCCCGCGAGAACAGTCTCTGGACGTTGACCAAGGCGCCGTTGACGTTGGCGATCACGTCCTCGCCGCCGTCGAGCAGCTTGCTGAGCGAGGAAGGCTCGGTGCCGATGAGCGGGATTTCGCCGGGCCGCGGACGCAGGGGCGCGCCGCTGCCCGTGGTGAGGCGGATGGTCGACAGGCCGGTGATGCTGGCCGTATGCAGGCGGGCGCGGGTGTCCTCATAGACCGGCGCGGCGCTGTCGATGTGGACGCGCGCCCTGACCCGGCGCGGGTCGGCGGGATCGAGGCGCAAGTCGTCGACCGCGCCGATCCGGATGCCCTTGAATTCGACTGCGCTGCCTTTCGACAGGCCGGAGACGGCCTCGTCGAACACGATATCATAGACATTGAAATGGCTGTCGCTGCCGGAACGCCCCATCCACAAGGCGAAAGCGAGCGCCGCGCCCAGCGCGAAAACGGTAAAAAGACCGATCAGCATGTGATGCGCACGGGTTTCCATCTCTCAGTTCCCTCCGCTTGCGGGCTGGCGCCCCTGTGTCGCCGACAAGGCGGCGCGGCCGCGTGGGCCATGGAAATAATCGTGAATCCAGGCATCGTCGACAGCGGCAACCGCCGCCAGCACGCCGCTGACCAGCACGCGCCGGCGCGCCAGCACGGCCACCCGGTCGACAATGGTGTAAAGGGTATCGAGATCGTGGGTGACGAGAAAGACTGTGAGGTCGAGCGCGTCGCGCAGGGTCAGGATCAACTGGTCGAAAGCTGCCGCGCCAATGGGATCGAGTCCGGCGGTCGGCTCGTCGAGAAAAAGAATGTCGGGGTCGAGCGCCAGTGCGCGCGCCAGCGCCGCGCGCTTGACCATGCCGCCCGAAAGCGCCGCCGGCAGCTTGCCGCCTGCCTCCGGCGGCAGCCCGGCCAGCGCGATCTTGAGCGCGGCGAGGCGCGCGGCCTCGGCGGCGGGCAGGCGGACATGCTCGATCAGCGGCAGGGCGACATTCTCGGCCACGGTGAGCGAGGAAAACAGCGCCCCCTGCTGGAAAAGCACGCCGAAGCGGCGCGCCAGCGCGGCGCGCCCGCCCGGCGGCAGGACATGCAAATCCTGCCCGAACATGCGCACCGTCCCTGCGGCGGGACGGTTGAGGCCGATGAGCGTGCGCAACAACACCGATTTACCCGTGCCCGAGCCGCCGACGATGGCGAGAATCTCGCCGCGCCGCAGCTCCAGATCGAGTCCGTCGTGCACCACCTGCGCGCCGAACTGGTTGCGCACGCCGCGCGCCTCGACGAGAACCTCGCCCGTCCGCCCCGCGCTCACCAACCCATCTCCATGCAGAACAGCGCCGCGACGGCATCGGCCACGATGACGGTGAAAATCGACTGCACCACCGCCGAAGTGGTGTGTTCGCCCACCGACTGCGCGCTGCCGCTGACCCGGAAACCTTCGAGACAGCCGATCACGGCGATGAGGAAGGCGAAAATCGGCGCCTTGGCCATGCCAATGAAAAAATGGCGCGGCGCGATATCGTTGGCGAGCACCGAGAGGAACATCTCCGGCGCGATGCCGAGCCGCAGCGCGCACACGCTCATGCCGCCCGCGATGCCGCAGACGATGGCCAGGAAGGTGAGGATGGGTAGCGCCAGCAGCATCGCCAGCACCCGCGGCAGCACCAGCAATTCCACCGGATCGAGTCCGAGCACGCGCAGCGCGTCGATTTCTTCGTTGGCGCGCATCGAACCGATCTGGGCGGCGAAGGCGCTGGCGGTGCGCCCGGCCACGAGAATGGCCGCGAGCAGTACGCCGAACTCGCGCAGGAACGCATACGAAACCAGGCTGACGGTATAGATCGTCGCGCCGAAATTGGCGAGCACGGTCGCGCCGAGAAACGCCACCACCGCGCCGACGAGAAACGTCAACAGCGCCACGATGGGCACGGCGTCGAAACCGCTCCGCTCCAGGCTGGCGACCGTCGCGGTCACGCGCCAGCGCCATGGCCGCCATACCGTGCGCGCCAGCCCCTCGCACGTGATGCCGATGAAACCGAGCAAGGCGACGACATGCCGCAAGAACGCCACGACGGCCTCGCCGGCATGCGCCAGCACATCGCCGAAGCGGTAGCCCTCGCCCCGCGGCGCGGCGGGGCCGTCGAGCGCCGCGGCGACCGCCTCCAGCAAGGCGCGCTGCCCGGGCGCGAGCGCGGCATCGGCAAGCTGGCTTCTCAGGGCGCCAGCGCCGGTCAATTCGCACAGCAGGCGCGCGCCGGCGGTATCGAGCGCGGTCAGGCCGGAGAAATCAATGCGCGCCTGCGGCCCGGCCTTGCCGCGCAGGGCGGCGACGCGGGCGGCGAGCGCCGGGTAGTGGGAAAGCGTCCACTGCCCGCCGACGCACAGGACGGGCGCGTCCTGTGCGCTGCGCAATTCGATACTGCCGGTGGTAGCCGAGGCGTTCATGGTGGCGGGGGTGTGCGGTTCGTCCTGTTTCTGCCGTTGTCCGGCGGACAGGCAAGATTAGCCGAACTGGCCGCCGTGCGCGACCTGTTGGCGTCCGGAGGCGGAATTGTCGGTTTTTCTTACATCAACACATATAGTCGACATTTGATGAATATAAATAATGCCTATATTCAATGTGTTCTCCCGCAGGCATTGAACTTGCTCTATCCCCTGCGCCAAGATTTCATGGCTTATTTCCCCCCAAGGAGACGGTATGTTACGCACCAAACTGATTGCCACGCTCGTGACCGGACTTTTCGTGTCGGGAAGCGCCTTCGCCGGCGCGATCGTTTCGGGTTTCCACTCGAACACCCTCCCAAAAAACGATGACGGGTCCACCGGCCTCGTGGATATCGGCTTCACCATCAACTTTTTTGGTGCCGATTACAGCCATCTGTATGTCAATAACAACGGCAACGTCACATTCAATCAGCCGCTGTCGACCTACACGCCATATGGCCTGAGCGGAACGACCACGCCGATCATCGCGCCGTTCTTTGCCGACGTGGATACCACGCGCGGCGGTATCGTCACTTATGGCACGAGCGCATACGACGGACATAGTGCCTTCGGCGTCAACTGGATCGGCGTCGGCCGTTACGGCGGGGGTTCGCAGCCCAACAGCTTCCAGCTCATCCTCGTCGACCGCTCCGACATCGGCGCCGGTGAGTTCGACATCATTTTCAATTATGACAACATCCAGTGGGACACCGGCAGCGCGAGCCACGGCGTTTCCGCCTACGCCGGCTGGTCGAACGGAAACGATACCTTCTACGAACTCGATGGCTCGGGCATCAACGGCGCCTTTCTCAATGGCGGCGCCAACGCGCTGGTCGCGGGCAGCCTCAATACCAACCGGACCGGGAGCTACACCTTCCTGACGCGAGGCGGCGCGCTCACGCATGCGTTGCCAGCAACACCGAAAACTCACGTTCCAGCAGGGAAGCATCGCCCAGATTGAGAGAGAGCAGGCGGCGCAGGTGGTGCATGCTGTCGAGGTCGGTTT
>JAITLI010000114.1 GCA_031277975.1 Azoarcus sp. | reverse complement strand
TCGCCGCCGAACTTCTTCGACAGGATCGTCGTGATCGCCGCCGTCAGCGTGGTCTTGCCGTGGTCAACGTGACCGATTGTCCCCACGTTCACGTGAGGCTTCGTGCGTTCGAACTTACCCTTAGCCATATCGACACCTTCTTTTAACAGAACCAGAAAACACGGGCTGGCGCCTGCCGCGCCACCATCCCCGACAACACAAACCAACTCAATAATGGTGCCCATGACGTGGATTGAACACGTGGCCTCTCCCTTACCAAGGGAGTGCTCTACCACTGAGCTACATGGGCGCTCGAAACCTGCAACCACTGGAGCGGGTGAAGGGAATCGAACCCTCGTCATAAGCTTGGAAGGCTTCTGCTCTACCATTGAGCTACACCCGCCCTGCCCGGGAACCATCTCATCAACCAGCCGCCATCGGGCAATCCAGCAGCCCCGCTTTATTCCACCCGATTGGCTGGTGGAGGGGGAAGGATTCGAACCTTCGAAGGCTGTGCCGCCGGATTTACAGTCCGGACCCGTTGACCGCTTGGGTAACCCCTCCAAACATGAAGCTGGGCATTATAGCTTTGATCCACCGCTTGTCAAATACTTTTGCTCACTTTTCCCGAGATTCCCGGATCTGGCCGTCGCGGCCAAGAACAGGATGCCGCCCGCCTCCACCTACCCGGAAACCTTTTCCTCCAATTACCCAGTGCCAGGACAAGTCAGCGACGCTGATATGGCTTTCGCGTGCCTGGCTCCGGATGGCGAATCCGGATCAGGCCGGGATCTGGAACACTTCGCCGTCTTCAAGCCGCACGGCGGTGAGTTGGCCGCCCCAGACGTAACCCGAGTCGAGCGCGATCAGGCCCTCCTCGCGGTAGAAGCCGAGCGCTGACCAGTGCCCGCAGACGATGGTGTGGTTGCGGCTGGCGCGCCTGGGAAAAGCGAACCAGGGCAGCGTGCCTTCCGGGGCTTTGTCGGGCGGCCCCTTGGCGCGCATCACCATGCGGGCATCGCCGGTGCAAAAGCGCATCCGCGTGAAAGCGTTGACGATGACCCTGAGGCGTCCCCAGCCCTTGAGGCTGTCTTCCCAATGGTCTGGACGGCTGCCGATCAGATGCAGGAGAAACTTTTCCGCGTCCCTGCCGGTCAGCGCATCCTCAGCCTCCGCGGCGAGCGCCTGCGCCCTGGGGGCAGTCCATTGCGGCAGCAGGCCGGCATGCACCAGGACATATTGCCCTTCGACATGCAGCAGGGGACGCCCGGCGAGCCAATGCAGCAGTTCGTCGCAGTCGGGGGCGGCAAGTATCGGCAGCAGGGTGTCGTCTTCGGCGCGGCGCTTGAGTCCGGCGCGCAGCATCAGCAGGTAAAGATCGTGATTGCCGAGCACGACGGTGGCCGCCGCGCCAAGGCTGGAGACGAAGCGCAGCACTTCCAGCGATTCCGGGCCGCGATTGACCAGATCGCCCACCAGCCACAGCCGGTCGCGCATGGGATCGAAAGCGCATTGGTCGAGCAGCCGCCGGAATGCGCTGTAGCAGCCCTGAAGATCGCCTATCGCGTATGTGGCCATGACCCGGTTCGCCGCTCGCGCCAAAAAAAGAAGGGGGAATTCTAAGCGCCCCGGCGGGCAAAACGAAGCGCGCGGAGTTTTGTCCCGCCAGCCCGGACGATCCGGCGCAAGAACGCTCTGCTGTCATACGCCAGGATTCAGGCGGGTCCGGCGCGGGATCGCGTCAATGGCATTGCCGGCATGCGGGCTTGCGATCGAGGCGCGAATAGCGCGGCGGCACGGAAGCGCGGCAAGATCGGGCAACGCGGTGATCGCCGGGCGGAGAACCCGTATGATTGCAAATTCACATGATCGTCCCGGCAACCGGAATCGCTACGCCATGCCCATCGAAATCGAACTCAAACTTTCCTTTCCCGCGGAGGCTCTGCCCGCGATCCTGCGCCATCCGCTCATCGCTGGCGCACCGCGCGAGGGCAAGCCCGAAACACTGGAAAGCACCTATTTCGATACGCCCGCGCTCACGCTCGAAGCGCACCGGATCGCCGTGCGCCTGCGTCGGCAGGGCGCGGAAACGGTACAGACAGTCAAATGCGCGGCGGTCTCGCGCGACGGTCTCGCGCGGCGGCCCGAATGGGAGCGGCCCTGGCATGGCCAGTTCGACTTCTCCGCCATCGACGCCCCGGAAGCCGCCACCGTGCTCGCTCGCGCGCGCGACGAACTCGTGCCGGTGTTTGTCACGCGCTTCCGCCGCGATACCCGCTTTTTCCGTGCGCGCGCCGGCGCGCGTGTCCTCATCATGATCGACGTTGGCGTTATTGCCGCCAGCGAGCGTAGCATTCCCCTCCATGAACTCGAACTCGAACTGTCCGAAGGCGACGCGGATGACCTTCGCCACCTTGCCGCCGAGCTGCGCAAGGCGCTACCCCTCATTCCCGAAGACATCTCCAAGGCCGAACGCGGCTACAGGCTCGTCATGGAAGCGCGCCGCTGAAACGCGCGCCTTGCGGGCGAAGGAAAGGGCGCGCGCCGCGCACGGCTGTTTCTCGGCGGAGCCGGGCCTTTTGCGCGGCTGTGGACAACCACACTTTGTCGCCGTGCATGATCGGCGTATGCTGCTGCCCCCGAGCCGTAGCAGATATATTTAGACATCAATCAAAAAAGGGAATCCCATGGCAGCCATTCCCAACGGCACTCTGCGTGTAGACGATGGCGTCAAGCGAGTTTTCTACGATGGTTACTGGATCAAGGCTTACGATCCGCCCGCCGATTCGCTGCGCGCCAAGAAAGCCCTGATCCTGGCCCTGACCCGGCGGCTGTTCAACCACGTCGAGCACGGGATCAATATCCCCGGCAAGCGCCTTGAAGAGGCGCGCCGCGCCTACGAAACAGAGCAGGACCCCGCGCGCAGGCGCGTGAAGGGCGCCATGCTGGCCGGGGCGTTCTTCAACCGCGCCACCGACATCTTCACCAAGCTCGTGGAATTGCAGGAACAGGGCATCGAGATCGATGACGACAACGCCCTGATGCAGGAATGCGGCAACTGCCTGCAAGAAGCGCTGGGCCTGGGCCGGATGGTCCTGCACCGCAGCGGCGAGGAAGGCATCGACGAATTGTGGGGCGAACCTTTCCGCGCGTTTTCGATTCCGGTCGAAGCCTTTTACGAAAGCCGCTACATCAAAATCTCCCAGACCTTGCGCGGCATCGACCGCCTCGCCGAAATCATGGTCAACACTTTCGCCAACGATCCGCTTTTCGCCGGCGCCGTGGTTTCGATCCGACACTTCACCGACGAAGCCAAGAACAAGTGTGAAACATTGCGTACCGATAGAAACATTTTCGATGTGTGGGCCGGTTTCGTGGTCGCCTCCGAACAGCTTGGCGCCTATGCCCCGCAAATGCCCGTGCAGCCGGACGTAGCCCTGATGCGTCACGCCGCCGACGGCATTCGCCTGATAAAGCAGGGACGCGCGCTCATCACCTACATGAGCCGGGCAAGAGTCACCATGCCCAAAAGCATGCGCGATTACGTCGACCGCTGTACCGAATACGCCGAACGCTTCCGCATACAGGGCGTCACGGCGGCCTGAAACCCGCATCGGCGCCGCAGCGAATCCCCCTTCCCATCCATCATTGCGAAACCTCCTCCTCGTCATTGCGAGGAGCGCAGCGCCGTGGAAACCCAAACTCTGTTCCAACGATTTCTATAGATATCCGCAAGCTATTGAAAACAATGGATTTTCAATTTTCACAGTCTGCTGGAAGCAACGGAAACCCACGGGTAGCCAGAGTTTTCGAATCCATTTTTCAGTCCAGAAATCGGGGTGACGTTGGTTCCGGTTTTTTGCTGGCAAAACGGGCTGGACGGCAGAACAATCCAGGCCATGGCTCACAACGCAAGGAGTTATCATGGCACTCATCGACACCGCCACCCGGCAAGCCAAGGCCACCGGCAAAGCTTACACCCTGGGCGAGCTGGATGGACTGTCCCTCGCGGTTTCCCCGCAGGGCGGCAAATCGTGGCATTTTCGTTACTACTGGGGCGGCGCGCAGAAACGCATGTCCCTCGGCACTTATCCCGAAGTGCCTTTGCGGGAGGCGCGCCAAGCCCGCGATGAAGCCCGCGCCCTGCTTGCCAAAGGCAGCAACACGCACCGCAAACAGCAACGGCAAATTGTTCGCCTGTCCATCGAATATACCTTCGAGGCCGTGTTCCATCAGTGGATCGAACACCACAAACGGGGAATCAAGACCGGCAAGCGGAGCACGCATACGAACATTGTCCGCATGTTTGCTTACGATGTCCTGCCCGTCTTGGGGAAACGCTCGATTCTCGAACTCCCGCGGGCCGATCTTCTGGAAGTGATCGAACGGATCGAGAAGCGGAGTGCGCTCTCCATTTCGGACAGTGTGCGGGGTTATCTCAATCAGATGTATCGATTCGCGCTCGTAAAAGTGCCGGGACTCGAAATCAACTACGCCGCCGATCTCGATGTCGTGGCGACTCCCCGTCCGCCCGCGCGGCACCATCCCTTCCTGCGCATGGACGAACTGCCGGGCTTGCTGCATGCCATCGAAGGATATGAGGGCGCCTATCAAACCCGATGCCGTCGCTGGAGAACATGCCTGACAACGACTGGACGAGGAGAGTGTTGACAAGGATATAGTCCCCTGGTAAATATATTCCAGTTCCCTATTTTGATGGGAGAATGGCGATGCCGAAATGCAAGAAATGTGGATCGGAACATGCGGTCAAGAATGGAATAGTCGGAGGCAGGCAAAGGTACCGTTGCC
>JAITLI010000008.1 GCA_031277975.1 Azoarcus sp. | reverse complement strand
GGTGATGATGGAGGCGTACATGCGGCGCACGGTCTCCAGCGTTGCCGGGGTGTCGCCGGAGACGACCTTGACGATGCGGGTGACGGTGCGTTCCTTGTCGCCGGGGTTGATGCGCTCGGGCGAGTAGCCGACGAAAAAATCCTTTTTCCAGCGCAGGCCCGATTCGCGTTCCAGGATCGGGATGCAGATTTCTTCGGTCACGCCGGGGTAAACGGTGGATTCGTATACGATGATCGCGCCGCGCTTGAGGCGCTGGCCGACGAGGGTCGAGGCGCCGATCAGCGGGGAAAAATCGGGCTGATGCGCCGTGTCGACCGGGGTTGGCACGGCGATGATGACGAAATCCGCGTCGTCGAGCGCCGCCGGGTCGGTGTGGCAGCGCAGTTGCGCGGCCTGCGCGAACTCGGCGGCGGAGACTTCGCCAGTGGGATCGGCGCCGGCGCGGTAAGCGGCGACTTTGGCCTCGGAGAGGTCGAAGCCGACGGTGGGGTATTTCTTGCCGAATTCGATGGCCAGCGGCAAGCCGACGTAGCCCAGCCCGACGACCGCGATGGTTTTGACGTCGTGTTTGCGCATGGAGAAGTCCCCGGAGCTTTACAGTGTCTTGAGCAGGGCGCTGGCATCGTTGTGCAGGGGTGTTCCCGCTGGAACGCGCGCGCTGACCGCTTCGGCTTCGCGGCGGGCATCGCCGCGGCGTCCGAGGCGGGCGTATGCCTTGGCGAGGCTCAGGCGCAGCGCGGGGATGTCCTGCGCCAGTTTGACCGCGCGTTCGATGTTCGCCAGCCCTTGCTGGGTCTGGCCGCGGTCGATCTGGATCGTACCCAGGGTGTCGAGAATGGCGGGGTTGTCCGGAGCAAGCGCCCGCGCCCGTTCGGCATAGGCGAGCGCCTGCCCGTCCTTTACCTGGAAGGCCACCCACGCCAGGTTGTTGAGCAGCAGGGCGTTGCTCGGCGCCATGCCGACGAGTTCCCGGTAGAGAAGCAGGGATTCGGCATAGCGTCCCGCGGTCATGGCGCGTTCGGCCAGATAAGTGCGCCCGACGGGGTCTTTCGGCTGTGTTTTCAGCCAGGTTTGCGCCAGTTTTTCGGCTTCGCCGCTCTGGTTGCCGTGCAGGAGGGCCGCGTGCAGGCGCACGAATTGTTCGCTGAGTCCGCCCAGTTTGAATGCCTGGCGGTAGGCGGCGATCGCTTCGGGATTCTTGCCGGAGGCCGCTTGTATATCGCCTTCCAGGCTGTGCCCCAAGACAGCGTTGCCCCGTTGCTGTTGCATCGCCCGCGCGATTTTCAGCGCGCTGGCGAAATCTTTTTTCGCCAGCGCGCCCGCGATGACCTGCCGTTGCGCCTGCGGGTCGTCGGGCCTGATTTCCAGCGCCTTTTTGATGGCCGCTTCGGCGGCGGCAATATCGCCGGCGGCGCGCTGCGCGTTGGCGAGCGCCAGGAGCGGCTGGGGTGATTTGGGCAGCAGGCTCGCCAGTTTGCCGGCGGTGGCCGCCGCTTGCCGATAGTCCCGGTTCGCCATCTGGGCCTGGCCCAGGACTTCGAGGGCGCGCGGGTCGTTGGGCCACGAGGCGACCGCCTGCTGCGCCGCGGCGCGCGCCTTGACCGGATCGTTCTGCATCAGATGGAAACGCGCCAGCGCCAGATTCGGGGCGAGCTGTCCCGGCGCGGCGTTGGCCGCCCGTTCGAGCATGTTCTGCACGTCGGCGGCCTGGCCGCCCGCCGCCTTCAGGATACTTGCACAGGCAAGCATCGCGTCGGCGTTTTTCGAGTCGGGGCCGACCAGTTTCTCGAAGCGCTTCAGCGCTTGTTCCGGCTTTTGCTCGGCGAGGTCGATTTGTGCCAGGTTGATGATCGCCGCCAGGAAATCCGGGCGCAATGCGAGCGCTTTCTCGTAGGCCGCCCGCGCCCCGGCCCTGTCTCCCCGGGCCGCCAGCAATCCGCCCTTGAGGTTGTAAGTCTGGGGTTCGTCGGGCTTTTTGCGCTCGATGGTCTCGAACGCTTCGAGCGCCTTGCCGATTTCGCGGCGGCGCATGTGGATGGCGACTTTCGCCAGATCGGCCTGCACCGCGTTGGGATCGAGGCTGGAGGCTCTTTCGAGTTCGGCCATGGCGCGTTCGGTGTTTCCGGCCATCATGTCCACGATGCCGACCTGCGTCTTCGCCTTCGGATCGTTGGGATCCGCTTCGCTGGCGCGGCGGCAGTAGTCTTCGGCGTGGGCAAGGTCTTCGCTGGCGATGTAGATCTGGCAGGCCAGCCGCAGTTGTTCCGGCGTCAGCCGGTTCCCGCGCGCGAGCAGGGGTTGCAGGGTGTCGCGCGCGCGCTCGATCTGCCCGCTCCCCAGCAGGGACGCGACCATGAGGGTGCGCGCCAGCGGCTGGTTCGGCGTGGCTTCGAGCACTCTGCCAAGATAGGTTTGCGCCAGCGCATTTTCGTTCCTGCGCACCAGTACCATGCCGGCAAGCAACTGGCCGGGCAGGAATCCGGGCGCGACCCTGGCCACGTCCATGGCCAGCGCGCGCGCTTCGTCGAGGCGCTCGGCGCGGAACGCGAGGTAGGCTTGCGCATAAGACACCGCCGGATGTTTCGGCGAGAGGCGCTTCATGGTTTCAAGCTCCGCCTTCGCGGCCTCGAAATTGTTGTTGCCCAGCAATACCATGGTCAGCGCCGCATGGGCGTTGAGCGAGTTCGGACGGGCGCGCGCCGCCGCCATCAGCGGCGCTTCGGACTCATGGGTCTTGCCCTGCGCCAGCAGGGCATCGGCCAGCAGGATGTGTGTTTCGGGCACGTCCGGCGCGCTGATCGTGAGTGCCTTGGCCTCGGCCTGCGCGCCGGGCGCGTCGCCTTCGATCAGCTTGAGCCGCGTTTGGCCGACCCGCGCCAGGGTTTCCCGCGGATTGGCGGCGAGCGCCGCCGCGTAGGCCCGGCGGGCTTCGCTGTATTTCTTCTGGGCCGTCAGGGCATCGCCGCGCGCGACTTCGAGGAGGGCTTGCCTGTCCGGCGCCCGGAGCGTGACATTGGCGTAGTCGCGCACTACTTTGGCGAATTCACGTTCGTAGATCAGGGCGCGCACGAGATATGGCACGACATCGTCCGGCGGATAGCCAAGCTCGAAGGCGCGCTGCAATTCCTTGGCGGCGCCCGCGTAATCTTCCTGGACGAAATAAATCCAGCCGAGCAGGAAGCGTCCTTCGGCAATCTGGTTGTTTTTTTGCAGGGCGTTTTTCAACTGGATGGCCGCCGACTGGTAATCGTTGCTGTCGATATAGCGGCGGGCATCCGCGATCATTTTTTCGGGACTGCCGGAGCAGGCGGTAAACGCCAGGGCGCAAAGCAAGGCCACGACGGTCTTGCAGACGCGTCCGGGCGTTCCCAGGCGGGTAGAGGTTGCCGACATGTCAGTTCTCCTTTTTCAGGCTGAAACGGTTCATGAGATCGTAAAGCGAAGGGCGGCTGACGCCGAGGATCTCCGCCGCGCGCACGATGTTGCCGTTGGTACGCGCCAGCACGCGCACCACGGCCTGGCGTTCGGCGGCCTCGCGCACCCGGCGCAGGTTCAGGTATTCGAGTCCTTCGTCGCCCACCGCCTCCAGTCCGAGATCGGCGGCGACGATGCGATTGCCTTCGGCCATGATGACGGCGCGCTTGATGCAGTTTTCCAGCTCGCGCACGTTGCCCGGCCAAGTGTGGTTTTCGATCGCCGCGAGCGCGTCATCGGCGAGGTGGAGCGTGCCGCGTTTGTTTTCCTGCGCGAAACGCTGTGCGAAGTGCTGAGCGAGCAATACGGCGTCGCCCTCGCGTTCGCGCAGGGGCGGAATCGCCACCACGATTTCGGTCAGCCGGTAATAGAGGTCTTCCCGGAACTGTCCTTCCTGTATGCGGGCCTTGAGATCGCGGTGCGTGGCGCAGACGACGCGGACATCGACGGCAATTTCCTGGCGGCCGCCAAGGCGTTCGATCACCCGCTCTTGCAGGAAGCGCAGCAGCTTGGCTTGCAGCGCCATCGGCAGGTCGCCGATCTCGTCGAGGAAAAGCGTGCCTTTGTGCGCGATTTCGATCTTGCCGGGGGTCTGGCGGCTCGCGCCGGTGAAAGCGCCTCTTTCGTAGCCGAAAAGTTCGCTTTCGAGCAGGTTTTCGGGGATGGCCGCGCAGTTGATGGCAACGAAACGCTCTTGCGCCCGCGGCGAGAGGACGTGCAGTCCGCGCGCCAGCACTTCCTTGCCGGTGCCGCTGTCGCCGGTCAGGGCCACCGTGACCGAGGCCGAGGCCACCTTTTCGATGGTGCGGCACAGCTTCTGCATATTCGTGTCGCGCGTGAGCAAGCCCACCACCGCGCCCGCCTGTGCCTGATGCAGCCGCCTGTTCTCGGTTTGCAGGTCATGGAGGCGGAAGGCGCGCTCGATGGTCAGTGTCAGCAATTCCGGCTCGAACGGTTTGCTGAAAAAATCGTAGGCACCCATGCCGACGGCGCGCACCGCGTTCTCGCGGTCATGCTGTCCGGTGAGGACGATGATCTTGGTGTCCGGAGCGAGCGCCAGTATTTCGCCCAGCAGGGTGAAGCCTTCGCTCACATCATCGGGCGCGGGCGGCAGCCCCAGATCCATGGTGATGACCGCCGGCTCGAAACGGCGCACTTGCGCGATCGCGCCGCCGCGGTCGCCCGCCACCACGGTTTCGAAGCCGTCGAAAGCCCAGCGCATTTGCTTTTGCAGGGCCGGGTCGTCCTCGACGATCAACAGGGTTCTTTGCTTTTCAGTCATGCCGATTTCCCGGGGTTCTTTTCATTCCACATCCATCCGCGCATGAACCGGCAAGTCGATGCTCACCCGCGTGCCAATGCCTTCCGTACTATCGTATGACACGTTGCCGCCCAATTCGCGGATATATTGCTGCGTTTCGTATACACCAATTCCCATGCCGTTTACCTTGGTCGTCTCGAAAGGGCGGGAAAGACATTCACGAATGAAAGCCTCCGACATGCCGCAGCCGCTGTCTTCGATGACAACGCGCACCCGGCCGCCGCCGCCGTTTTCGAGCCGGATGACCACGCTGCCATCTTCGGACGTGGCTTCGAGCGCATTCTGCACCATGTGCCCGATGACCCGCTCGATCCGTTCGGGATGCGCCCGCACCACGATGGCGCCGCCGTCCTCCGGTATATCGAGCGTCACCGGCGGGCGCTGCTCCCGCTTGGCGCGGCGGACATTTTCCAGCACTTTCGCAAGGTTCACCGCGCGCGGCGGGTCGATCGAACGCTTTTCCTGCAACTGCGCCATCAGGCCGCGCATCTTCGTCTCGACATGCGCCACGGTTTCGAGCATGTCGGCCTGGAACTCGGGATTATCCTTGTGGCGTTCGGCGTTGCGCAGCACCAGTGACAGTTGGGCAACGAGATTTTTCAGATCGTGCACGACGAAGGCCGACATGCGGGTGAAAGACTCGAACTTGCGCGCTTCCAGCAGATCCTCCGCCGCCAGCATCCGTTCGAGATAGCTCGCGGCCTGGTGCCGGGCGGTCTTGAGCAGGTCGAGCACTTCCCAGTCGACCTCGAAGCGGGTTCTCGCCGCCGCGAGCATGACGAAGCCGATCAGCCCCATGCCGCCCGTGAGCGGAATCAGCAGCCAGGCACCGGGAAAATGCGCCGCCAGCCAGTCCGGCAGCCGCAGGCCGGGATAAGTCGTCGGGCTGCGCCGGTATTCTTCGAGATTGATGATCCATTCCCGCTCGCACATGAAACGCACGAACGGACTGTCCGCCGGCTCCACCACATTCGCCCCGGGCTGATCCCGCCTGGCCTGGATCGCATAATCGCCTCCCGCTGCGCCGCGGCGCAGCCACAGCACGCCGCCGGGACTCTCCACCAGATCGGCGAGCGCGGCGACGACCGACTGGCCAGGATCGAAGCGCTCGTCGCCGGAGGCGGACAGCGCCCGGGTAAAACGCAGCCATTCGATGCGATAGTCGTAACGGTAAGGAAAAAGATGCTTGCTGATGAGCACCCGCAGGCGCGCGCGCTGCGCCGACGAGGACATGAATACCGCCAGCAGCACCATTGCCGCGAACAGCAACATTATTTGCAGCGCCTGTCCCCACTCTCCACCGAAATAGCGCACGTAATAGCCCGCCGCCGCCACCGTCAGCAGGTAAATCCCGGAGATACCCAGCGCCGTGGTATGGAAGACCGCTTCGCGCGACAGGGACATGCGCAGCGACCAGGACGGATTGCGCGCGCTCGAAACCGCGATCAACGGCACGACCAGCGCATAAGCGGGGCCGCGCACGAGCCAGATCAACGTGCTCTGGCGCCCGAACAAGAAGGCGTCGGCGAAAAGATACAGCTCGAACATGTAAGCCGCGCCAAGCCCCATGCACAACGGTTTCAGCGCCCAGCGCGCATCCTGCGGAATACCCCGGAAAAGCTGCTCGACCAGCGCCAGCCCCAGCACCGCGCCCGCGAGCGAACCGCCGAAATTCAGCTTGAGCGCCTGTTCGGCGGGCACGAGCGCGAGACCGGCGCCCGCCATGCCCGCCAATTGCGCGCCGAGGACGCCGCACACCGCCAGCAGGAAGCGCCTCCGGCGCCCGGCCAGCAAGGGACGCAGCAATATCAGCAAAAAGGCGAACCATCCGCCGGAGCGCAGCACATCCAGCCCGACACTCCAGAAATAGGCCGCCGTCGAAGGCGCGCGGGCATACCACAGATTGGCCAGCGCCCAGAGACACGACAGGATCACGGCCAGCAGCAGACCGCCTCCGACCATCGCCCCCCGCCATGCCGCGTACATATAGAGCGCGAAACCGGCGTAAACGAATGCGGTCAGGCCGTAACCCCAGGCGGCGAACTCAGCCAGCGGCAGCGTTTCGTCCATCCCGTTTCACCCATGGCGCGTTCCGGCGCGCGCGCTCCGGCGCGGCTGTCCGATTCATTGCGCCCCTTTCCCCGTCAGCACGACGCGCACGGTTTCGAGCAGCACGAGCATGTCGAGCACCAGCGTATGATTCTTGGCGTAATAAAGGTCGTACTGGAGCTTCTGCACCGCGTCATCGACCGAGGAACCGTACTGATAGCGCACCTGCGCCCAGCCGGTCAGGCCCGGCTTGACGCAGTGGCGCACGCCGTAGAACGGAATGTCGCGCGCCAGGCGGTCAACGAAATAGGGCCGCTCCGGACGCGGCCCCACCAGGCTCATGCTGCCAGCAAGCACATTGAACAGTTGCGGCAATTCGTCGATGCGGAACTTGCGGATGAAACGCCCGACCCGCGTGATCCGCTCATCATTGGACGTGGCCCAGCGCGGCTTGCCATCCTTTTCGGCATCCATGCACATGCTGCGGAACTTGATGATCCTGAAAACCTGCCCGCCAAGACCGATCCGCTCCTGGCGATAAAACACCGGGCCATGATCCTCCCGCACGATCGCGCACGCGGTCACGATCATGACCGGCAAAGCGAGGACGAGCAGCGCGGCGGAAGCGGCCAGATCGAAAACCCGCTTGGCGAACGAGCGCCCCGGCGCCTGCTGGAAACCGTCGCCATAGATCAGCCAGCTCGCGCGCAACGAACTGAGCCGCACCTGGCAGCGCACGCGCTCGTGGAATGCGGACAAATCGAAAACGCGCACGCCGGCCAGCTTGCAATCGAGCAATTCGCGCAAGGGCAACTTGCCGCCGCGCCGTTCCCGCACGGCGACGATAATCTCGTTGATCTTCATCTGCCTGACCGTTTCGACGAGATCGTCGCTGGCGATGACTTTTTCCGTGGCGACACGTTGCGTTTCGCCGATGTCGCAATGAAAAAACCCCCGCACCTCCACCCGCCCCTGCTCCGGGTGCGACAGGATGCGCTGCACTTCCAGCGCATCCTCGCCGACGCCGACCACCAGCACCCTGGGGGCGAAGAGCGACGACGCCTGGCTGCGGTTGATGAGCACCCGCAGCACCAGCACGACCGTCATGAGGACGAGCACCGCCGCCCGCATCGGCAACGAGGCGAACCCCTCCCACGGCAGGAACAGGATCATTCCGTAGGCCCCGGGCAGGCAAAACAACAGGGCCAGCACGACGCGGGCCAGCGCCGTGCGCGAATTGTCTTCGTTAACCGGCTGGTAAAGACCGAGAGTGAAATTGATGAAGACCATCGTCACGGCGAATCCCATTGCCGACGGCAACATGTTTGTCCAATTCACTTCCGCGGAATGCACCCTGAATGCGGCCAGAGAAGCGACCGCCGCCACGAGCAGGATTACATCGAAACAAATGCGCTGCAATACATGCGCCGGAAAATAATGACCGAATAATTTCAACATATCTTTCTCAAATCGCATCAAAACGAACGAACAAATGACTAAATCACACGAAAACATCCCACGCTCGTATGGTTTGCGTGAAACGGGCCAAATATTCTATCCCTTGCCACATGGCCCGTATATCCCGTTCATTTGCCGGTTTCGCCCGCTCGTGCCTTTCCCCCCGGTTCAACCGCCGCGCTGGCGGCATGCCTCGAACAGGCAAACGCCGCCCGCCACCGAGACATTGAGACTGTCCACGCTTCCCAGCATTGGAATGTGCGCCAACTCATCGCAGGCCGCGCGCGTCAGACGGCGCAAACCGCCCCCTTCGGCGCCCAACACCCAGGCAATGGAAGTCTTCTGATCTATATCGAATATCGACTTTTCCGCCTCGCCCGCCGCGCCCACGACCCATATCCCGGCCTTCCTGATGTGCTCCAGTGTCCGCGCGAGATTGGTCACGGTGATATAGGGCACCGTATCGGCCGCGCCGCTGGCGACCTTGACCGCCGTGGCATTGAGGCCGACGGCGCGATCCTTCGGCGCGATCACGGCGTGGACGCCCGCCGCGTCCGCGACCCGCAGGCAGGCGCCGAGATTGTGCGGATCCTGCACGCCATCGAGCACCAGCAGCAAGGCCGGCCCGGCGAGGGATTCCAGGATGTCGTCGAGAACGAGCGCGCGCTGGCGGGCGTCGATGCGGGCGATCACACCCTGATGGCGGCGCGTGCCCACCATGCCGTCGAGGCGCTCGTTTTCGACCTGGGTCATTTTCGTGCCCAACGCCTCGGCGAGCCTGTGGATTTCGCGCGCGCGCGCATCGTTGCGCAGCGCGGAAAGATAAAGCTCGAACACCGTGTCCGGCTCGCGGCGCAGGCGTCCGAGCACGGCATGAAAGCCATAGATCAGGCGGCTGGGCGTGGGCGCGCGCGGCGATGGCGCGGCGGCGCCCTTCGCGCCTTTCCCGCCCCTGCGGCGGCGCGGCGGCGCGGCGGCGCGGCGCGTTTCCGCTTCCCGCTCGCCTTCTTTTCCCTTGCCGCCGGACGGCGAATGCGATTCAGCCACGGCGTCTCCCCCCGCGCCCCCCCGGCGCCGGCCTTTCGCCGCGCGCGCATCCGCCCGCCCATGCGTGGCGGGCCTCGTCGAAATGAAAATAACCGCGGTCGAGATTGGAAATATGCACGAGACCCTCGATGAAAATATCGTCCAACGCAACAAAAGGATTAAAGGGTACCACTGTGGAGACGTTGCCGGAAAACGTCTCCCCTCCCTCCCCTCGTCATTGCGGGGCGCGCAACGGCGGGGCAATCCAATGTGTTCCATCCGGCGCAAAGCGCCGCTCCGGAGCGCCCGCGAAACAGCTTCTCAGGCGGGCAGGGGAAAGACGGACAAAATGCGTTGGCGCAGGATGTCGCGGTATTCGTCCGGGTCTTTCACCAGCACCATCTCGCCCGCGCGCGGCAAATGGCGATCGGCGGCGCGCGAGAGCCAGAAGCGCAGCGCCGCCGCACGCAGCAGCGCCGGCCAGGCGGCGCGTTCCGCCGCGGTAAACGGACGCGCGGCATGATAGGCGGCGAGCAGAGCCTGCGCGCGCGGCGCATCGAGCACGCCGCCGGGCGCGCCACACCAGTCGTTCGCGGCGATGGCGACATCGAGGAGCAAGGCATCATGACCGGCAAAATAAAAATCGAGCACGCCGCCGATGTACTCGCCCGTCCACAGCACATTATCGCGGAAGAGATCGGCGTGGATCGCGCCAGCGGGCAGCGCCGCCAGATCGGCCCGCGCCTGGAAACGCAACTCGGCGTCGAGCAAGGCCGCCTCATCGGCGGGCAGGCGGGGGCGCAGCAAAGCGGCGGTTCGCGCGCGCCACCGCGCCCCACGCGGATTGGCCTGCCGCCGCCCGTAAGAGCGCCCGGCCAGATGCACAGCGGCGAGCATCGCCCCGACGCGGGCGCACTGCGCTGGCGAAGGATTCATCTCCGAGACGCCGGGCAAACGCGACACCAGCACCGCCGGTTTCCCCGCCAGCGTGCCCAGATATTCGTTGTCGCGGTTGGCGACCGGCGCGGGAGCGGGCAGGCCGTGGCGGGCCAAGTGGGCCATCAGGTGCAAGTAATAGGGCAATTCGGCGCGGGCAATGTCCTCGAAGAGCGTCAGCACATAGCGCCCGAGCGTGGTAGTGACGAAGAAATTACTGTTCTGCACCCCGGCGGCGATGCCCGCGCAACCGGTCAGCCGCCCGATGGCATAGCCCTCCAGCCAGCGCGCCAGCGCCTCCTCGCCGGGCAGGGTGAAAACAGACACGCGCCCGCCCGCCTCGCCGGCCTACCAAGTGGTGACAATCCACGAAGGCGCTGTCACAGAAGGCGCGGCATTGTCGCGCACCATCCGGCCCTTGCCCTCGCGGTCGACCAGATAGTAGGCCGCGCCGTGCCGAGGCGCGACCCTGACCATGTAGAGCCTGTTGCGCAAGCGATACTCGGAGATGACATCCTCGCCGCGCTCGATGACGGTGACAGTGGGAATCTCCTCCTCCAGCATTTCGAGCGCGGGCGGCTCCTGGGCGGCCAGCATTGGCGCGAACAACAGCGCGGCGCAGAAAAGGGCGGAAGCGGGCAGGGATGGGCGCATGGCGTTATTCTCCGTCGGAACCATTCGGGGGCCGGGGGCGGCGTGCGGGCGCGCCCGCCGCGGCTGGCTTGCAATATAAGCCATTTCCCGGGGAAACCGGGATATTTCCCGGCGCGTCCCGGCCCGCGCCCGGATCAGGGAAACACGCGCGGGCGGCGAGAGACGCGGGCGGAAGTTTTCCCGCCCGCTGTTTTATCCAGCGGCGCTGCGCGCCGGATGAAACGAACTGGATTGCCACGGCGCTGCGCGCCTCGCAATGACGAGGTGAGAGGGTTTTCGTAATGGCGAATTATTCCGATGAATTCCCCTCGCGGGAAAGCAATGGATTCAGGCGGATCGCAGGCAAGAGACCCGCTTGCCAAGGAGCGGGAAACAGTCCACGATTGAGTCCGTTCCCGATGCGGGAATGGCGTAGCTCTCTTTTTTAATCAAAGAGTTACGGTCTGGATGAGCGTTCGACGTGGCAATCCAGTTCGTTCTATCCGGCGCGCGCCGCTGACTGAAAAGGAGGGTAGCGGAAAATTGCCACGTCGCTGCGCTCCGCAATGACGAGGGGAGGAAGGCTTTCACAATGACGGGGTGGGGGAAGGCTTTCGGCGATATGATTCCCTCCATCCCACCCAATCGACTCGTTGAACGCGCATGGAAAAAACCGTGACTTTCACGCAGCACCAGGCCACCGGCGCTTACCGCCGCTGGGAACCGCCGGCGTTCGACGCGCCGCCGCCGCCCGTCGCCGATGCCGCCACCGATGCCGATACCGGCGCAAATATCGGCACGGGCGCGGACGAGCCGCCCCCGGCGCTGCCTCCCGGCCTGCATCTGCCGACCGCCGCCGAAATCGAGCAGATGCACGACGAAGCGCGGCGCGGCGGCCATGAAGAAGGCTTCGTCGAAGGACGCCGCCAGGGCCATGGCGAAGGACTGCAAACCGGTCTGGAAGAAGGCCGCCGGCAAGGTTATGCCGAAGGCGTGGCCGCCGCCAGGGACGAAGCGGAACGCCTGCGCGCACTGTTCGCCCGGCTCGACCAAGCGCTTGCCCGGCTCGACGCCGAAATCGCCGAAGAACTGATGTCGCTCGCCATTGAACTGGCCCGCAAGGTGCTCCAGCACACGTTGGCGCTCGAACCGGAAGCCGTCGTGAGCGTCGTGCGTGCCGCCCTGCAACACCTGCCGCAAAGCCGTACCCACATCCACCTCCACCCCGACGACGTGGCGCTTGCCCGCAAGCATCTCGGCGACGCGCTCGACCAGGGCGAACACCTTCTCATCGAAGATATCCAGGTCACGCGCGGCGGCTGCCGGGTCGACACGGAAAGCGCGCAAGTCGACGCCACCATGGAAACACGCTGGCGGCGCGTGCTCGAAAGCCTTGGCCGCCCCCACGCCCCTTGGGGAAAAGAAAAAGAAACGGACAGAAAAACCGCCGCGGCCTGTGAAATTCCCTCTCCGGAAACACCCCGCCCGGAAAGCACCGGAAACACCGGTGAAACCGGCGCCGCCCCGCAAAAGACCGAACCATGACCCCGGAAACCTCCCCCCCGCGGCACGGCGAACTCTGGCGCGCCTTCCTCGAAGACGGCCGCCACCTCATCGACACCGTCTACCCCTTCCAGAACGCTGGGCGGCTCACCCGCATCAACGGACTGGTGATGGAAGCCTCCGGACTGGGACTGCCGCTTGGCTCGGGCTGCCAAGTCATGGTGCCCGGCGGCGGCTTCGTCGAAGCCGAAGTCGTCGGCTTCAATGGCGAAAGACTCTTCATGATGCCCACCGATAACGTCTTCGGCCTCTCCCCCGGTGCGCTCGTGCTGCCCGTGGAAACCAGCTACCCGCACTTCATCCCGGGCCGGCGTGTCGGCCCGCGGCGGCGCACCTCCGACCGCGCCAAACACCTGCCGGTGGGCGAAGCCCTGCTCGGGCGAGTCGTCGACGGCGCGGGGCGGCCACTGGACGCACTCGGCGGGCTGGAGACCGAAGAAACCCGCTCGCTCCAAGGTAGGCCGATCAACCCGCTCAACCGCTCGCCCATCCGCGAACCGCTCGACGTCGGCATCCGCGCCATCAACGGCCTGCTCACCGTCGGGCGCGGCCAGCGCCTCGGACTCTTCGCCGGCTCCGGCGTCGGCAAATCCGTCCTCATCGGCATGATGGCGCGTTACACCGGCGCCGACCTCATCGTCGTCGGCCTCATCGGCGAACGCGGGCGCGAAGTCAAGGAATTCATCGAACAAAGCCTGGGCGAAGAAGGTCTCGAACGCTCCGTCGTCGTCGCCGCCCCCGCCGACACCAGCCCGCTCATGCGCCTGCAAGGCGCCGCCTACGCCACCACCATCGCCGAATACTTCCGCGACCGGGGCAAACAGGTATTACTGGTCATGGACTCGCTCACCCGCTACGCCATGGCGCAACGCGAAATCGCGCTCGCCATCGGCGAACCGCCCGTCACGCGCGGCTACCCGCCATCGGTTTTCGCCCTGCTCCCCGCGCTCGTGGAGCGCGCCGGCAACGGCCCCGAAGGCGGCGGCTCCATCACCGCCTTCTACACCGTGCTCGCCGAAGGCGACGACCAGCAAGACCCCATCGCCGACGCCGCGCGCGCCATCCTCGACGGCCACATCGTGCTGACCCGCGCCCTCGCCGACCAGGGCCACTACCCAGCCATCGACATCGAACAATCCATCTCGCGTGCCATGCACGGCCTGGTTGGCGACGAACAATTCGACAAAGTGCGCCACTTCAAGCAACTCTTCTCGCGCTACCAGCGCTCGCGCGACCTCATCGCCGTCGGCGCCTACCAACCTGGCGGCGACCCCCTGCTCGACAACGCCGTCGCCATGTATCCCCGCCTCGAAGCCTTCCTGCAACAACGCATCGAAGAACGCGAAGATTACGCGGGCGCCGTCGCCAGGCTCGACGAACTGTTCACCAGCGCCTGAAGCAGCCCCGGCCTTTCCCCGCGCACAAAGAAAGAACGAAACGCTGCCCATTCCCCACCGCAAAGAATCCAGC
>JAITLI010000173.1 GCA_031277975.1 Azoarcus sp. | reverse complement strand
GTGGCAATCCACGCGGCGGTTCAACTTCCCGGAACGCCACGGCAGTTTGCAAGGCCGCCTGGATTGCCGCGGGCCTGCGGCCCTCGCAATGACGAGGGGAGGCGTCATTGCGAGGCGCGAAGCGCCGTGGCAATCCACGCGGCGGTTCAGCTTTCCGGAACGCTACGGCAACCTGCAAGGCCGTCTGGATTGCCGCGGGCCTGCGGCCCTCGCAATGACGAGGGGAGGCGTCATTGCGAGGCGCGCAGCGACGTGGCAATCCACGCGGCGGTTCGACTTCCCGGAACGCCACGGCAACCTGCAAGGCCGCCTGGATTGCCGCGGGCCTGCGGCCCTTGCAATGACGGGGGGAGGGAGGCCCTCGCAGTGACGAGGGGGAGGCTTTCGCAATGATGGGGTGGAGGGGGATTGCCGTGTCGCTACGCGTCATTGCGTCGATTTCGCGGGCATGGTTTACGATGGTCTTTACAACGGTGCGCGTTTCCCGGTGTTTCCGCGCCGGGGAGAATCCGGTATTTTGGGCGGCGGTGAAAGAGAAAAGTCCTCCGGGAGCCGCGCGCGTTCGCGCCCCGCGGAGTCCCCACGCCATGAATGAGTCCGTCCGTCCCGCCAGCCCGTCTTCGTCCGGCATCGTCCTCATCGTCGACGATGTGCCGGAAAATCTCGCGCTTCTCCATGATGCCCTCGACGAAGCCGGTTATTTCGTGCTGGTGGCGACCGATGGCGAAAGCGCCCTTGTCCGCGCCCGCCAGAGCCTGCCCGATGTCGTGCTGCTCGATGCGGTCATGCCGGGCATGGATGGGTTCGAGGTCGCACGCCGGTTGAAGGCCGATTTCGCCACGCGCGCCATTCCGCTCGTTTTCATGACGGGGCTTTCCGACACCGAGCATGTCGTTGCCGCTTTCAGCGCGGGCGGTGCGGATTATGTGACCAAACCCATCCGCCCTGCCGAAGTGCTGGCCCGCATCGCTGCTCATGTCCACAATGCCCGCCAGATGCGGCAGGCCCGCAGCGCGCTGGATGCTTTCGGGCAGGCCACGGTGGCCATTGACGCGCACGACGGGCGGCTCGTCTGGCAAACGCCGCTGGCGCGCCAGTTGATCCGTGTCTGGTTCGCGCCCGCCGTCTCTGGCGGAACGGGCGCGGAAGAAACTCCGCCGCAACTTCTCGCCTGGGCGCGCGCCGCGTGCCAGGCCCGGCGGGAGCGGCGCGACCCCGCGCCCGCCGTGGTCATCGACGGCGCGCGCCGCCTGCTGGCTTCGTTCCATGACCAGGGCGGCGATGAAGCCTGGCTGGTCGTGCTGCGCGAGGAAAACGATGCCCGCGCGCTGGCGGCGCTGATGGAGGCTTTCCACCTCACGACCCGTGAAGCCGAGGTGCTTTATTGGGTCATTCGCGGCAAGACCAACCGCGACATCGGCGACATCCTCGGCGCGAGTCCGCGCACGGTGCATAAGCATCTGGAACACGTTTTCGAGAAGCTCGGCGTGGAAACACGCACCGCCGCTGCTTCGATGGCCATGGCGCGTTTGCACGGCGCCTGATTCCCGGGCGAAGGGGCGGAAAGGGAGGGTTCAAATCCGCTCCCCGCTCCCCGCTCCCTGATCTCTGATATCGAGCCGTTCGAGCAGTTCGCGTTCGACTTTGATGGCGCGCGCGGCCAGCGACAGGCCGCCGCCGGTGAGGAGGAAGGTGTCTTCCACGCGCTCGCCCAGGGTGGCGATCTTGGCGGTTTCGACGTTGATGTCGTGGCGGGCCAGCACTTCGGCGATGTCGAATAGCAGGCCGGGACGGTCGGCGGTGGTGAGCGAGAGGATGTAGTGGCGGCCGGCTTCGTCGGCGCGCAGGCTGACTTGCGGGGTGACGGGGAAGTGCCTGACCTGGCGCGATAGCCGCCCCGGCGCCGGGCGCGTGATTTTGTCGGGGTGGTGCAGGGTGATGACGAGTTCGTGTTCGATCAGGGAGAGGATGTCGCGGTAGTTGCCGTCGTCGTTGGTGTTTTGCAGGATGAAGCTGTCGAGTGCGTAGCCGTGGCGGGTGGTGTGCACCTTGGCTTCGAGGATGGAGAAGCCCATGCGGCTGAAGAATCCGGTCAGGCGCATGAAGAGGTCTTTCTGGTCGGGGGCGTAGACCATGATCTGCAAGCCTTCGCTTTCGTCCGAGACGCGCGCCTTGACCACGGGGTCGCCGGTGGTGACCTGGAAGTAGAGGATGCGGGTGTGCCAGGCGATTTCGTCCGGGGTGTGGCGCATGAAGTAGACCGCGTCGAGCCGCGCCCACAGTTCGTCTTCGATGCCGGCGCGCAGGCCGTGGTAGCGCAGGGTCTGGCGGGCGCGCTCCAGGCGGGTGTCCTGGCGCAGCGCTTGCTGGGGGGTGGCGCCGCGCAGCAGGCGTTGGGTGATGAAGAAGAGGTCTTCGAGCAGTTTGCCTTTCCAGCCGTTCCACACTTTGGGGCTGGTGCCGCGGATGTCGGCGTGGGTGAGGAGGTAGAGGGCGGTGAGGCGGCGTTCGTCGCCGACGGTGGCGGCGAATTTCTGGATGGTCTGCGGGTCGGCGGTGTCTTCTTTTTGCGCGACGTGCGACATGGTGAGGTGGTGGCGCACCAGCCAGACGACAAGTTCGGTGTCTTCGGCTTGCAGTCCGTGGGCCTCGCAGAATTCGCGCGCGTCGTCCATGCCGAGGATCGAGTGGTCGCCGCCGCGCCCTTTGGCGATGTCGTGGAAGAGGACGGCGATGTAGAGCAGCCAGTGGCGCTCGAAGCCGAGGATGAGGCGGGTCATCAGGGGGTATTCGTGGGCGTGCTCGCCCATGGTGAAGCGGCGCATGTTGCGCAATACCATGAGGATGTGCTGGTCCACGGTGTAGGCGTGGAAGAGGTCGTGCTGCATCTGGCAGAGGATTTTGCGCCACGGGAGCAGGTAGCGCGACAGGATGCCGCATTGGTTCATGCCGCGAAAGGCGTGTACGATGCCGCGCTTTTGCTGGATGATTTCGAGGAAGCGCGCGCGGTTGCCGGGGTCGGTGCGGAAGGCGGGGTTGATGCGGACGCGGTTGACCCAGAGGGCGCGCAGGGTGCGCGCGGTCATGCCCTTGAGTTCGGAGCGTTGTTGCAGGAGCAGGAAGCATTCGAACAGGGCGGGGGGGTGGCGCTCGAAGACGTTTTCGTCGCGCAGGTCGAGCAGTTCGCGGACGGCTTGGAAGTGGTCGTTGATGATGATGGCCGGCAGGCCGCGTTCGCTGAAGATTTCGTTGCCGTAGTTCTGGAGCAGGATGCCGTTGATCTGGGTGAGTTTTTTCGCCGTCAGGTAGTAGCGTTGCATCAGGTTTTCCGAGGCGCGCCGGGCAAGGGAGGGTTCGATGCCCATGGCGTGGGCGAGGCGTTCCTGGTAGTCGAAGAGCAGGCGGTCTTCGGCGCGGCCCGCGATGTAGTGCAGGCGGATGCGCACGTGTTGCAGGAAGCGCTCGCAGCCGCGCAGGTCGCTGGCTTCGTTGCCGGTGATGAGGCGGCGGCGCGCCAGTTCGCGCCAGTTGCGGCCCAGTCCGGCGGCGCGGGCGATCCAGCCGAGCAGTTGCAGGTCGCGCAGGCCGCCGGGGCTTTCCTTGCAGTTGGGTTCGAGCGCGTAGGGGGTGTCGCTGTGGCGGGCGTAGCGCTGGTCGCGTTCGAGGAGTTTGGCGCGGAAGAAT
The DNA here is from genome assembly GCA_031277975.1 of Azoarcus sp. GTDB lineage: Bacteria > Pseudomonadota > Gammaproteobacteria > Burkholderiales > Rhodocyclaceae > WRNU01. The sequence continues at coordinate 10,185 of JAITLI010000173.1, read as the reverse complement.
TCGCGGATGTCGAGTTGTTCGTGGTAGCGGGCGCGGAGGTGCTTGAACAGCGCGCCCTCCCCGGTGAGCAGGCGCGCTTCGAGCAGGCTGGTTTGTATGGTGATGTCGGCGCGCGCCGCTTGCAGGCATTCGTCGACGGTGCGCACGCTGTGGCCGATGGCAAGGCCGATGTCCCACAGCGCGCTGACCAGAACGGCCAGTCTGGCGCCCAGCCCGGTATCGGGGGGGGTGGGCAGGAGGATGAGCAGATCGACGTCGGAATGGGGGAAAAGTTCGCCGCGCCCGTAGCCGCCCACCGCGGCCAGCGCGGCGAACATGGGCATCCGGCACGCCTGCCACACGCGGATGACCGCGCCGTCGATCAGCGTCGCGTGGCCGTGCAACAGCGCCCGGGTCAGCGGGCGCGTTTCGTAGGAGGCGCGCAAGGCGGCGCGTCCGGCTTCGATGCGGGCGCGCTCGGCGGCGACCGTTTCTTGCAGGGCGGGATCGGGCGGGACGCTGCTCATGCTCTTTTCTATAACTTTCGCGCCAGCCATTTGGGGTAGTCATGGATCTGCGCCGGCCCTGTGATTGACGCTTCCGCCACGGCCCACGGTTTGATGACGACCTTGAAAGGAACGGCCTTGCCGGCGCTTTCCAGGCGCTGGGCGTGTTTGTGTTCTACGGTGATTTTTTCCTCTCCGGGGGCCACGGCGTAAGATTCCTTGCTGCCGAAATCGGGGTTTGGCACAGTGAGATGTTCCCGTGCGTTCCAGTCGTAGCGGTCTGTTCCCGAAGCGGCCCAGGCCAGAAAATACAGCACGGCATTTTGGTTGCCATTGACGACTTCGGCGCGCACGCAAACTTTGCTCTTCAGTTGAAAGCCTCTCAAGGAAGTCATGATGTCATTTTCTTCCGGAGTCCCGTAATTTTGCACCAGGATGATTTTGGCAAGAGTTGGAGCAACGTCGCACAGGCTTTCGTACTCAACGGCGAGGCATGTGGCGCGCACTCAGGGCAGGGGCGCCGGCGGCAGGGCGGCGATGGCGGCGGAGGCGGTCGCGACGAGCGCTTCGCCGGCCAGCGCGGGCGGCGGCGGGCAGGCGGCGGACAGCGACAGGACTTCGGCGCCGTTTTCGGTAATCAGGATCGTGTGTTCCCACTGCGCCGACAGACTGCGGTCGCGGGTGACGATCGTCCAGCCGTCCGGCAGTTCGGAGATGGCCGCCTTGCCGGCGTTGATCATGGGTTCGATGGTGAAAATCATGCCCGCGGACAGTTCGGCTCCGGTTCCCGGCTTGCCGAAGTGCAGCACTTGCGGAGCTTCGTGGAATTCGCGCCCGATGCCGTGCCCGCAGAATTCGCGCACGACCGAAAAGCCGTTGCCTTCGGCGTGGCGCTGGATGATATGGCCGATGTCGCCCAGGCGCGCGCCGGGCCGCGCCGTGGCGATGCCCAGCCACATGCACTCGAAGGTGATCTGGCATAGACGCTTGGCAAGGACGGAGGCCTCGCCGACGATGAACATGCGGCTGGTGTCGCCATGAAAGCCGGTCGGGGTGATGATGGTGACGTCGATATTGAGGATGTCCCCTTTTTTCAGCGGCTTGGGGTTCGGGATGCCGTGGCAGACCTGGTGATTGAGCGAGGTGCAGACCGAAGCCGGGTAGGGCGGATAACCCGGCGGCGCGTAGTCGAGGGTGGCGGAGACCGTGTGCTGTACGTTCGTCATGTAGTCGCGGCACAGGCGGTCGATCTGGGCGGTGGTGGCGCCGGGCTTGACGAACGGCCCGATGTAATCGAGCACTTCCGCCGCCAGGCGGCAGGCGGTGCGCATTTCCGCTATTTCTGCGGGGGTCTTGAGGATGATGCTCATCGCGGGGTCACGGTGAAAAATGCACAGGCTAACGCATACGGGCACAGCGGGCAAACCCGCGCCTGTAACCTGAACACCGCCCACCATGGATCGGCCGTGGATCAAGGGCATTCCCCGCCGGGTGAGATCGGCGTGAAGTCCATACCCGTCAGTGTTTTGGCTGCCACACATATTGCCAATCGCGGCTTCCAGGCAGCGAACCCTAAAACGAACTGCGACAGATGCGCGTGTGCGATTGCCCTGTGAAAGAGGCATGTCGCGGCGGCCCTCGCAATGGCGCCCCTCTCGTCATTGCGAGGGCCGCAGGCCCGTGGCAATCCAGTGCGTTCCAACTGGCGCGCGGCGCCGCTGATTTTTCCCCTGGTATTCGCTCAGTCGATGACCCAGGTCTGGCCGCTGTCGGCGTATGCCTTGCGCGCTGGTTGGTACATCGTGTAGTAGCGCGCCGGCGGCAGGGTGAAGCGGCCGGTTTGGCCGACGCGCAGGAGGTGGCGCAGGATGAGGGGTTCGCCCGCGGACAGGTGTTCGACAGGGATGCCGTAGCGGTCGCGGTGTTCTTCGGCGCGGTTGCGGGTGATGGGGGCCGGCGTTTTGTCTTCGATCAGGTGGATGCCCCAGGTGTTGTGTTCGATGGCCGCGCCCGGGGGCAGCGGCGCTTCGACGATACCGTGTTCGTGGGCGTGCGCCGAGGAGAGGCGGATTTCGTCGAGGTAGAGATTTTGCGCGGAGAGTCCTTCGCCAGGATCGACAGGGATGGCGATATGGTCGGCGATGTCTTTTCCGGGGCCGTCGCGCCGCTCCAGGCGGTACAGGCGGCGCTCGATGCCGACCGGCAGGGCGTCGCGGTCATTGCCGGTTTCCGCGCTTTCGTAGCGCAGGATGGCGGTGAGTTGGGCGGGGGCGTTGCCGATCCGCAGCGCGGTGGGCAGGGGCGCGCCGGCGGGCCAGCGCCATTCGGTTTGTCCGAGGGGGGCGGCGGAGTTGCTTTGCCATTTTTTGCCGGCAGGCGCGGCGGCGGTTTTCTTGAGCGTGAGTTCGCCGCCCGCCGCCTGGCGCGTCCAGGCCAGCGTCAGGGCGCGTTCGAGGGTCGGCGTGGCTTCGGTGGCGGTGGCGAGGATGGCGGGGATGTGCGCCGCGTTGCCGCCGCCGTCGAGCAGCAGCAGCGCGCGCGCGGATGGGTGCGGGCTGCGTTGCAGGGTTTGTCTGGCGCTGGCGAGGGTTTTGTCCGCGCGGGGTTTGCCGCCAGTCTTCGCCATGATGACGGAGGTGAGTACCCGCGCGTAGGCAAGGCCGAGGGTGGTGTTCGGCGCGGCAAGGATGGGGCTGGATGTGGTGTCTTCTTCGATGTTGTCTCCGGGCTTGTTTCCGGCGTTGTGTTTTTCTGTTTTCGCTGTGCCCGCGGACAGCTCCGCCAATAGTCCTTCGGCTTGCGTGCGTACCGGCAGGCCGATTTGCTGGATGAGCCACAAGGAGAGGGCGCGGTGCAGGACAGGCTCGGTGTGCGCGCGCGCGCGGTAGATGTCCAGTACGCGCTCTCGGCGCGCGGCGGGCAGGGGGATGCCGAGGGCGCGGGCGGCTTGCCAGTCGGCGTAGTGGGCGTAGGCGGTCATGAGTACGTTGTCGCCGCTGCCTTCGCCCCACCAGCCGAATACGGCGCCGGGGCCGGCGAGCGCCGCCAGCCGCAGGCGTTGGCTGTGGAGCATTTGCCAGAGGCGGGCGGGCGGGCCGCCGGTGCGTTCGGACGCCAGCAGCGGCGCGGCGATGGTGAGCGGGATCAGGCGGCTGGCGGTTTGTTCGACGCCGCTCCATGGGTATTCGAGCAGTGCGTCGGCGATGCGCAGGAAGTGTTCGGCGCCGCTCGCGGCCAGGCGCAGGCGCAGGCGGCTGGCGTCGGCGGGCAGCGCGAGGGGGGCCGCGCCGCGCTCCAGCATGATGGTTTGTTCGTGGAGGCCGCGCCAGTGGGGGGGGACGGTTTGCAGGGGGGTTTCCAGCGCGTCGACCGTGACGCCTTTTTCGCGTATTTCCAGGCGGGCGGTGCGCGTTCCGGTAAAGGGGGGCAGTTTGAGGGAGAGATAGGTGAGGCCGCGCGGCAGGGCTGCTTTCTGGGTGATTTCCCGCCCGGCCAGGTTGAGGGCGATTTCGGTTTCGCGCGTTGCGTCCGTGTTGTTGAACAGGGCGAGCGCGGCGACGGGGGCGTCGCCTTCGCGCATCCAGACGGGCGAGGTCCATTTGGCGTAGAGGGGTTTGTCGGATTGCACGTAGGCGGTGCGCTGTCCGTGGATGCCGTCTTGCCGCGCTGTTTTGTCCAGCGCGACGGCGCGCACGGTGATGCGCCAGCGCGAGAGGGCGTCGGGCATTTTGAAGCTGAAGCGGGCGTGGCCGTTTTCGTCCGTCGGCAGCGCGGGCTGCCATGCGGCGGTGTCGGTGTCGTCGCGGCGGGCGCGTTCCGGTATCTTCTTGATGCCGCGTTCGTCGTCTTGGCGGCGGGCGGGCGGTTGGCGCGCGTCTCCGGCGGAGTGGTCGACGGCTTCGTCGCTGGTGATGAAGTTCAGGCTCGTGTTGGTGCGCACGTTGCCGCGGCGCGCGTGCTGGAAGAATTCCACGATGTCGGGGGCGGTTTCCGCTTGCAGGGCGTAGACCATTTCGTCGACGACGGAGATGGTCAGCATGGCTGGCGTCGCCTGGCCGTCCAGGGTGGCATCGATGTCGACTGTCACTGTTTCGCCGGGCTTCACCCGCGCCTGGCTGGTTTTGATTTCCAGCGCCAGGCGGGGGATGTCGACGGCCAGTACGGTGTTCTGGAAGACGTATTCGCCTTTTTTGATGTAGACCGCCGAGAGAGTCATATTCGGCGCGTGCGCTTCGGTGATGGGAATGCGCGCGCGCCATTGACGGGGGGCGAGGCGTTCGGCGCTCACCCAGTCGGCATCGCCGCCGTGCGCGGCGGTGAGGAGGGCGGCGGCGTCTACCTGGCCGCGTTCCAGCGTGAGCAGGGCTTCGTCGACCTGGCTGGGGAAGGTGATCAGCACTTCGGCGGTTTCGCCGGGCCGGTAGCGTTCTTTGTCGGTGACCATTTCGATGGTTCCGGCGGCGACTTTGACGCCCTGCTCTTCGCTTTCTCCGCCACTGACCCAGTGCGCCGCCGCCGCGATGAGGTTGCCTTCGCCGTCGCGCAGCAGGAGGGAGTAGGCGCCGGGATGTTCGAGCGTGAGCGTCCATTCGCGCGCGCCGGTCTCGAAGGCGCCGCTCGTTTTCGTCTGGTCTTCGAGGCGGATGATTTCCCAGTGCGCCGGGGCGGTGGCTTCTTCGTCGCCGGGGGCCTCCGGTTCCAGGCGGAAACGCAGCGTTTCGCCAGGGGCGGAGAATTTGCGCGCGCCCGTCAGTTTCCAACTGGAGGCGGCGCGCTCGACGAGCAGTTCGCGCGTTTGCCGCGCGCGGTAGGCCGCGCCGTCCGTCGCCAGCGCGGAGAGGACGAGGCGCGCGGGTTCTTTCGCGGGGGGCAGGGTGAAGCGCGCTTCGCCTTTGTCGTTCGAGATCAGGCTGGCAGTCGACAGTTGTACCGGGAAGAGGTCGCCGTAGCGCGCTTCGCCTTGCACCATGGTCAGGGTTTGCGCGTGCAGGAGGAGTTCGACGGCGGCGTTTTTCGCCGGTTTGCCGTTGGGGTAGGCGAGGCGGATTGCGCCGGTGATGGGTTCGCCGGTCTTGAAATGGTCGCGCCCGGGGGTGATGGCGATTTCCAGATGCGGTTTCACGTATTCCGCGACGCGGAAGGCCGCGCCGTAGGTCTTGCCGCGGTATGCCGTGCGGATCTCGTGGCCGCCGGCGAGGCTGTCCATGGGCAGGCGGAAGGCGGCTTCTGCCCCCCGCCCGGCGCTCAGTGCGGCGCGGCCTGTCCACACCGGCGCGCCGTTGGGGTCGTAGACGCCGATGGCGAGTTCTCCCGCTTGCGCCGGGGAGGATTGGCTGGCGGCGCGGTGGTCGCGGGCGATGAATTTGATGTTGACTTCGTCGCCGGGCCGGTAGAGGGGACGGTCGGTGATGGTGTAGAGCCTGGCGTCGTGGATTTCGCTGTCGTGGTAGAAATTTTCGGAGACGAACACGCCGCCCACGGTGTCTTGTCCGAAGAGGTAGGTGCGATCCGGGCTGGCGTGCGTGAATTTCGCCAGTCCGTTGGCGTCGGTCGCTGCCGAGGCGAGTATGCCCTGTCCATCCGTCCATTGCAGCGCCGCGCCGAGGACGGGGCGGCCATCTACGCGGTGCGCTGTCCAGACCGTGAGCGTGCCGGGGGCGATCTTGGTGATGGCGACGGTATCGGAGACGAAGACGAGCGTTGTCGCGCGGTGGGCGCCGAGAATGGCTTCGGCAATGTAGAGGCCCGGTTTGAGCTTGCCGAGCGGTATGTGGAAGTTGTTCTCGTTTTTCGGGATGAAATGGCTGCCGGAGCCGGCGGGGTTCGCGCCGCCCGGCGGTTCTTCGATGGGCCTGGCCGCCATCAGGGGGTAGCGGAAACGGTCGACGAACTCGAATCCGGTCAGGGGGTCGAAGGATGCGGCGGGGCGGTAGCCAGGCTGGGCGACGCGGGTTTTCAGCATGGGGGCCGTCTCCGTCACCGATCTTTTCGCGTTCGGCGAAAAAAGGTCGCGCCACGCGCCGCGCGACTGGTTCCAGGCGTTGCTCCACAGGTAGGCCAGCGTGTTGGAGAGACCTTCGTCGCGCGGGCGCGCCGTGACGTTGACGCGGTGCGGATTCTTTTGCGCGCGCAGGAAGGCTAGCGGCTCGGGGATGCGATAGAGCGCGATGTCGATGCCGCCGAACTGGCGCAGGTTTTCCTTGCCGCCGGATGCCGGGATTTCAACCCTGAGCAGCGCTTCGTCGCCCGTGCCGAATTGGGCGTCCGCGAGCACGACGAACGGTTCGCCGGCCGCGGGGGTGTAATCGCTGTTTTCCCTTGCGTCCGCTTGCGCCCGCGCGGCGGCCGGGAGGAGCGCCGGCAGGGCGCAGAGAGCCAGTGCGGCAAGGAAGGTGCGTGGAGTGGTCATCGTTGTCATCGCGTCAGGAAAGCCAGTGAAAACACGCCGGCGAAATTCGGGTTCGCCGCTTCGGGCCGCCAGCGCGTATCGCGCCATCGCGGCGCGCGCGGCTCAGCGCGCCGCGCCGCCCGTTTCCCATTTCAGCGTTCGCCACGCGCGGTTGTGGCGCGGCGGCGGCTCTTCCGCCAGCACGACGCGCCGCGCCGGGTAGCGCGCCAGCGCATCGAGGCGCGGCGCGAGATGGGCGTTGGCGGCGTTGTGGAACAGCGCTTCTTCGTCGCGGGGCAGCGCGGCGAAGGTCTCTTTGCGCAGCAGGGCGGCGAGTGCGCCGGGATCGGCGAACGCCAGCGTGTCCGCGCCGCCATCGCCAAAGCTGTCGGCGAGCGTCGGATAGCGTTTGGCGGCGACATCGCGCGCGCGCTCGACCAATGCGGCGTCGGGAGAAAAGAAAACCGTGTCGCGCAGAATGGCCAGCGCCGGTTCCAGGCTGCGTGCTGCGCCATCGTCGCCAAGCGTGCCGAAACGCGACGCCGCCTTGCCCCGCCACAGGGCGATACCGTTTTCCGCATCGACAAAGGTCTCGTTTGTCCTGGCCCGCAGCGCTGCCTCGGCCAGCGCGAAGAACTCCTTGACCAATTTTTCGTCCGCGGTGGATTTCAGCCGTGCGGCGAACAGCGGCGTATAGAAGCGCGAATCCTTGTACCAGCACACCGCCGCCGCGCCCGTAAAGTGGTCGATGAACCATGCCGGAACCGCGGGCCGCGCCAGCCGGGTATTGAATCTGTTCAATAACAGCGCCATGCGCGTCCAATCTACCGGCAAGGCCGCGCACAGCCCCGGCCCGTGCGGCAGCGCCGCCCACAGCGCATGACTGTCCGGAAACGGGCCGCTGAACAGAACCTCGCTTCGCCATGCGCCCTCGTTGTCGAAAGCCAGCGCCAGCGCTTTCAGTCCCGGCATGAAGGCCTCGTAGCCGAACGCGAACGCGCGCGCCCCCAGCGTCAGTTCGTGCCGCTTTTCGGGCAATGCCTCTTCGCGCAGGAAATGGCGCGCGAACGGGGACGCGGCCCGGCCTTCCAACAGTTCCCGCATCAGCTTCACGGCGGGTTTCAATTGCTCGCGGGGTTTGCCTTCGCCCTGTTCGCCGCCGGCAGCGAACAACATGCCTGGATCGGAAAGCGCCACGACGCGGTCACCCTTGGCAAGCAACAGCAATTGCCGCCCGTGGCCGTATTCCAGCGCCAGGATATCCACATCCGTCCCGTCGAGCTTGCCCGCCGCCGACAATTGCACATCGGCGGCCTTGGAGACGACGGGCAGGATCGTTTGTATCGCCCGCGCCAATGCGTTGCGTGTCATGACCACGGCAAAATGCCGCAAGCGCCCGTCCGCCCCCAGCCACAGCGCGACCTCGGCAGGCTCGTCGAGGGCGGATTCGACCAGCCTGCCGGGCAAATCCTGCCTGTACTCGTAAGCGATGCGCCGCACCATACCGGAGAGCGCCAGGCGGTCTTCATGCTGTTCGTAATACGTGGCGAAATCTTCACCGAGAACGTCGCGGGCAAGCGGCATCTTGAGCAGATCCGGCGGCAATTTCGCCAGGCTGTACGTGCGGACCAGGGCGTCGGGATGCGCGAGATCGGGCGCGAACGCGCCGACATCCCCCATGAATGGCGGCAGGCGCAGCATGTACGCGCCCAGCGGCACGGCGATCACGACCATGATGAGTAGCGCGAGCAAGCGTCTTTGAGCGATGGACATGGGAAGAATGGTGAAATGCCGATATAGAAGATGAGGCATTTTGCCCCAGAAGCGGACGCTTGTCCCAATCGTGTCCGATGTCGCGCGACGGCGAGACCGGCAAGGCGCTACAGCCATCCCGCCTTGCGGAAACGCCAGTAGAGCGCGCCGCCGCCGCCGGCGATGAGGACGAGCGCGGCGGGATAACCGTATTCCCATCGCAACTCCGGCATGTGGGCGAAATTCATGCCCCAGATACCGGCAAGCGCGGTGACGACGGCGAAAATCCCGGCCCAGGCGGCGAGGCGCTTGCTGATTTCGGTCTGGTCGATGGCGACGAGCGCGAGTTTGACCTGGATGGCGGTGGCGACGGCGTCGCGCACGTTGTCGAGGGCGCTGTTGATCCGTTGCAGATGGTCGTAGACATCGCGGAAATAATGGCGGCTTTTCACGCAGACCCCGGGCGCCCGGCCGCCGCGCAAGTGTCCGGCAGCCTCCATCAGTGGCATGACCGCGTGCTTGAGCACGGCGGCGCGGCGCTTGAGGCGGTACAGGCGGCGGATGCCGCTGTGGGTGTTCAGGCCGCCGCCATGGGTGAAAATGCGCTCCTCCATGTGCTCGGCGGCGGTTTCGAGTCTTTCGACCAGCGGGAAATAGCTGTCGACCACGGCGTCCATGAGAGCATAGAGCACATAGCCGGGGCCGAGCGCGAGACTTTTCGCTTCGCGCTCGCAACGGGCGCGCACGCCGGAGAAATCGTGGCGGAAATTATTCTGGATGGAAACGATGTAGCGCGGGCCGACGAAAACGTGCATTTCGCCGGCGTGGAAGCGGAGTTCCCTTTCCTTGCCATCCGCTTTTTCCTTTTCGGCGGCCTCCCGCTCCTCCACGAGACGCATGACGGCGAAAAGCCCGCCATCGTACTCCTCGATCTTGGGACGCTGGCGGCCATGATTGGCGTCCTCGATCGCCAGATCGTGCAGCCCGAATATTTCCTGCATGCGCGCCAGCTCCTCGCCGCCCGCGTCGCGCAAGGCCACCCAGACGAAACCGTCGGGCTGCTCCAGGCAGGCGGCGATCCCGTCTGGCGGAATGTCGGCGAAATTCTTGCCATGTTGGCAGGCGGTGCAGTGGACGAGCATGGCGGATATATACGGCGCTGGTTGCGGAGGCGCGAAGCGGACAGCGCGGGCGGAAAACGGCGCGCCCCGGCAATGGTACAAGCCCCGCGCCAGCTCCGCAATTATGCAAAATTCGATGCTCCGACCCTCGTGCATACTGCCGGCTTCATGCGTATGAACACAGGGCATGAGCTTGGCTTGGAACCTGTTCCAATAGGAGGAGTGTTGCTCTATAGATAGCTTTATGCCAAAATAAAACCTGCTCGTAGAGTGTTTACGTATAGATATATGCAAACTTTCCTTGCCAAGCCGCAAAAACCTCCGGTTTGGTGAGCGAACACCACAAGCGGATGGTCAAATCCACCATTTCCTTGCTCCTTGAGACGACCTTGGTTCGTCGCGTGAATCGTCCCAGGTGATGTCGTGTGTTGCTGTTGTC